>JADHXE010000139.1 GCA_016783125.1 Anaerolineales bacterium | reverse complement strand
CAGGTGCTGGACATACTAAACAAGCTGCGCCTGCCCCAGAACTGGCAAAAGGAAATTGAAGAAATGGCTGCCGATTTCGATGAAACGAATCATATAGAAAAAGAACGCCAGCACACTCAAGAACAATTACGGCGCTTGGTACGTACCTACCAGGATGGTCTGGTTGACGACAAGGAATATGAACGCAAACGCGATTCGCTGCAGGCAAAACTGGAAGGATTAATCATCCCCGATAGTGCAACCTTGCTGGAGCAGGGATTGCAGTTAGAAAACTTGGAACCCTATCTTCAAGAGGCTACCGAAGCAGAGAGAGCAGAATTAGCCCATCTCATCTTCGAAACGGTGCATTTCAATCTGGAAACCGGGAAAATAACAAGGTTCAAACCCACCACAGAATTCTTGCACATCTTTCGGATGGCTGCACAAGAATCAGGTTGGGAAGAAGGAGCAAAGGGACAGTTTACTGGCGTGCATTAGCGATATAGAATTTGACGCACACAATCTAATGGTGTAGAATTGACGCCAGATCGAAATAACGTGACTATTATTCTAGAGAGTCACTAAGCAAGATACCAGGTGAACGCATACTGGATTAAAAAAAATTGAGCATCCACTCGGCCAAGTGAATGCTCAGTCATAGACAAACTGCATTTGACACATGCGGCTGAATGAAGTTTGTCCATCAGCGGTCCCGACGGGATTCGAACCCGCGATCTCCGGCTTGACAGGCCGGCATGTTAAACCGCTACACTACGGGACCAAGCGACCGAATATTATCATATGCACTATATTGCGTCAAGAAGTTTTCTCTAATGAATGCGCTCAAATGTGGTCATAAAGATTTCCGAAAAAGGGAAGTGGGGCGCGCCTACGGCGGCACGCCCCACTTCCCTTTTTCGGGTTATCCCCTAACATGTTTTGCGCACACTCTCTCTAATATTGTGTATGTTGTGGGGTATTGATTCTTTTCGTCCGCGCCAAGCTGCTCGCTAGAGATCTCGATCCATTCACTGGGGTCAAATTCTGGGAAAAACACATCTGCTTGCGTCTGTGCGTGAACGCGGGTCAGATATATTCGATCAGTGATGGGTAAGACTGACCGATAAACTTCTGAGCCGCCTCCGATGAAAACTTCATCATCGCCTCTGCTCTCGGCTAGATTTATGGCTGCTTCTAAGGACGGGACAACATCCACGCCGGCATACTGGGTATCAGGATTTCTGGTCATTACGATCATGCGCCGCCCAGGCAGGACACGGCCAATGCTCTGATAGGTTTTTCTCCCCAGGATGAGATGATGCCCCATGGTGAGGCGATTGAAACGCTTCAAATCCTCGGGCAAATGCCACGGGAGATGATTTTCAAAACCAATCCCCCCGTTCTCATCCATGGCTACAATGATAGATATACGCATTACACCGACACCTGCGCTTTAATATGTGGGTGCGCCCGATAATTAATCAGTTCGAAATCGGCATAATCAAACCTAAAGATATCCTTCACATTGGGGTTGATGACCATCCGGGCTAAGGGGTAAGGTGATCTTGTTAATTGAAGTTGGGCCTGCTCGAAATGATTGGTGTACAAATGGACATCCCCAAAAGTATGCACAAAATCACCAGGCTCTAACCCGCAAACCTGAGCGACCATCAATGTCAATAGAGCATAGGAGGCGATATTAAAAGGCACTCCCAAGAAAACATCCGCCGAACGTTGATAGAGCTGGCAGGATAGTTTGCCATCGGCAACGTAAAACTGAAAAAGCAGATGACAGGGCGGTAAAGCCATCTTCTCGATCTCGCCCACGTTCCAGGCGCTGACGATCAACCTTCGGGAATTAGGATTCTCCTTGATGGCCTGAATCAACTCAAATATCTGATCAACGACCCTCCCCTCCGCTGTTGACCAGGATCGCCATTGAGCGCCATAAACCGGCCCGAGCTCGCCGCTCTCATCGGCCCATTCATTCCATATCCGCACACCATGTTTTTGAAGATAATCTATGTTGGTATCCCCCATTAAAAACCACAAAAGCTCATAAACGATAGATTTGATATGAAGCTTCTTGGTGGTCAGTAAAGGAAAACCATCCCTGAGGTCGAAACGCATTTGATAGCCAAATATTGATCGAGTGCCTGTCCCCGTTCGATCTGGTTTTTCAGCACCATGCTCAAGGATATGGCGCACCAAATCTAAATATTGCCGCATGGGAAATTTCCTTCGTACCTATAATCTCACCTGACTCTTCGCTTCCATTCTTCTTTGAGCGCCAACTTGCGAGGGCTTTCACCGCTGGACAAAGCCATGAAATCCGTCATCAGCCGATTGAATTTATTTGGTGTATCCAGCATGGGGAAGTGCCCGGCGCTTTCAAAAGGAATAAAGTGGAAATGCAATGGCAGATTCGCAGTGCGGTTATTCTCGCCAATACCGATGGCCGGGTCGTTCTGTCCATGAACCAATAAACAAGGAATGGATAATCGTAGTGGCAATTCTTTAATATTGGCTTTGTCCAAATGCCGCAGCGAATGATAGATCGCATCCTGATCAGCTTTAGGGGCTTCGATGCGAGCGGCCTCAGAGTCCGGCGTGGAGCCTAACAACCAGTTCGCCAGATCTTCAGGCGAGCTCTGGAACATGCGCGGGTTGATCTGCGTTAAATCTAGAGGCACACCAACTGCCATGACGCGATCCACGTATTGGGGATTCTCCTCGGCGAACAAAAGCGCCACGATTGCACCCAGGCCATGCCCTACAATGGCCACTTTTCCTATGCCTAACTTATTTAGAAAACTCTTCAATAGATTCAACTGCTGAGAAAGCAAATAGCGGCTGGTATTTTTAGCCGAGTCACCGAAGCCCCACATATCGATGGCGTAGGCGCGATAACTTACCGAGGCCGCCTGCATCGATGGAATCCAATAACGCCAGGATCCAACCCAGCCATGCAAAAAGGTGATTGGACGGCCGCGTCCTAGAACTTCGTAATGTACGATATCTTCTTCAAGAATTATCGCGCTCATTGCAACTGTGACTAATAATCTTCTTAGCCCGCCAAAGCGATGGGATGGAAAATGCATCGCTTTGGTGCGCTAACATCATCGGGTCTCTGGAATTTCGCGTGGTAATGTCCAGATTTGGGGGTGTGCGGGGTGTGGGAACACCCCGCACACCCCCAAATCTGGGAAGCTCCACGCCAAGTCCCAAAGAGCCACATCATCTTTACCGTTAAGCCTGCTTCAACAATTTTTCGACTTTGCTCGTTAGCTGATCCGGCGCAAAGGGTTTTACGATATAGTCAACTGCGCCAGCCTCAAATCCTTCTTTCACTTCTGACTCTTGTCCTTTGGCAGACAAAAAAGCGACCGGGATGTGTTCAAGTCTCTGATCGGCTTTGATGCGTTTGCATGCCTCGTAGCCGGTCATGCGCGGCATACGTACATCCATCAAGATCAATTCCGGTAATTCGCCTTGATCGGCCATTTCCATGGCTGTTTCTACAGCTTCGGCCCCATTGCCTGTAGCAATGATTTCGTGCCCGGCAAAGCGCAAGGTGAACATGATTAGATTTCTAATATCGAGTTCGTCTTCTGCAATTAATATTTTTGCCATAGTTGCCTCTACTTTTGTTGCCGAACACTTTTAAAATAGGGCGCGGATTTCACGGATAAAAACAAACAGTGTCCGGCAGCACCGTAAGCAGGTATGGACGCCGTAGGCGTGCCCTACTCATCTTTGAAAATAGGCAGGGTGAAGGAAAAAATACTTCCCTCTCCTGGAATCCCATTGCTCTTTAGCCAGATACGACCACCGTGCAGATCAATAAGCTGTTGGACAATCGACAGCCCCAAGCCAGTGCCAGCGGTGGCTAAGACCAAGGGGTCTTCTCCACGGTAGAACCGTTCGAACACGCGCGCTTGATCTTCTTGTGTGATGCCGATGCCGTCATCCTTGACATCGATCTGAACTTCATCTCCAAGCGCCTTGGCCCGGACATGAATACGGCCATCAGCTGGCGTATAGTGATAAGCATTATTGACCAGGTTAGCCAATATTTGGCGCACACGCTCTTCGTCTCCTCGGACCCTCGGCAAGTCTGAGGGGATTTCAGAGACAATCGAAAGCGGTTTCTCCTCTGTCTCCGCTTGCTGAAGCTGCTCTTCTACAACGGCCCCGGCCAAGTCTTGCAACCGGAGAGGCTGCATGGATAGATCATATTTTCCAGCATCGATACGCGAGACATCTAAGAGGTCATTCACCAAGACATTCAGACGTTGTGTGTTGCTTAGAACTACCTCCAGGAATTGAGTTTGCTGTTCAGATAACTCTCCTGCTGCCCCCATCAAAAGAACTTCAACGTAGCCTTTAATGGATGTCATCGGAGTGCGCAATTCATGACTCACCGTGGCGACGAACTCAGATTTGAGTCGATCTACTTCAACCTGGTGGGAAATATCTCGGAAGATAGAAACAGTGCCCAGGAACTCATCCTGCATGTGAACGGGGGCAAGGTGAATGGCAACGAAGCGCCCATCGTCTAATGTGATCTGTTCAGCATACGTGCCGCTTTCTCCAGACGCCGCATCCGGCGAAGACCAATCAGAAATGGTATCCATCCAGGTTTGAGTAGCGCCACCGAACAAACCGCCGAAACTCTCCAAAGATTTACCGACAACTTCTCCACGATTCAAGCCTAAAATTCGCTGAGCTGAATCATTGAAAAGTGTGATCCTGTTATCGGCATCGGTTACGAGAACACCGTCCGCGACAGCTTCTAGAATAGATCGAGAACGGCTGGTTTCGATTTGCTGAGTACGCAGCATGTTCCCTAAACGCTCGGCCTGTTCACGGATAAGATTGAACAATTCAGCATTATTGATCGAAACCGCGATTTGGTTGGCCGAAGCCTGAGTCATCTCCATTTGCTCTGCAGTGAAATGAAATGGCTGTTGGTGAAAAAGGAGTAAAACTCCAAGTAATTCTGTCCCAACCAGCAACGGAACACCCAAGGCGCTGCGGTGGTTCGTCCCACTTTGTTCTAAATAAAGCCAACGATCATCTGCCCGCAAATCTTCGATCATGACCCCAGCGCGGTGAGTCGCAACCCAGCCTGCAAGACCATCACCTACATCTAATTCTGTTGAACGGCCACCCAGAGGCGGGGGTTCTGTGTACCCTAACGAAGCCCGGTAATAGAAAGTTTCTTCACCAGGCCGAATGAGTAAGATCGTACTTTGCTGCGAATCGGTAATATCATTCAACAATAGCAGCGTACGGTTGAGAACATGGTCCAAATCCAGGCTGGCTGAAAGCTCACGCATGATGCGCAGCAGCGCTTGTGCCCGGTGGTGTTCCCGCTCTAATTGCTCCGTTCTCTCTTCGACGCGCTGCTCTAAATCTTGGGTCAACTGTCGGGTTTGTGCAAACAAAGATGCGTTTTGAATCGCCACCGCAGCCTGATTGGTAAGGATGCGCGACAATTCAATCTCATCAGCTGAGAAACGATGAGCTTGATCTGAATGGGCTAAAATAAAACCTTGCACGACTTTGCCAGTCACAAAGGGAAGCACCAACAAAGCCTTTGTATTGGTCTCTTCAAAATATCCGTGCAGTGGTTCCAGCGCTTCTTCTTCCAACACACCCATCGTACTGAACACCCCAAACGACAACTGAAGGCGCTCGAACAATGGCACGTCTGGAACTTGCCAGGGCAAATCTTGTTCTCGTTTCGGCTCTTCCTGAAGGAGCATGAGTTGATCATCGCGATAAAGCATAACCGAAACAACATGGCACGAAAGCGCCTGGGCGATTTCCTGGCTGGTCACTTCGAGCAGATAATTCAAATCCAAAGTGCTGCCAATCTGATCCGAGAAGCGGTTGACCTGCGCCAATCGTTGTGAGCGGCGATCCAACTCGCCTGACCGCTCTAAAGTTTGGCGATACAATGCGGCGTTTTCCATTGCCACTGCGGCCTGGTTAGCAAAGGTTGTCAAGACCTGGCCATGTTCGGGGTCATAGAAATCGATTTCTATCTTTTCAAGCGCAATGACACCAACCACCTCACCCTTCGTCACCATGGGTACAGCCAACCATGCTAATCGTTCAGCAGGCAATTCTGGAAATCGCTCATCCTGACGAATATCTGCCACAGAAATTGGTTGTCCAGTGTCTATCATCTCGGCAAAGAGACGGCTATCAGCGACAGTTGTTTTCAAGCCCAAAAGATCAGCACTATTCTCGAAGCCACGCGCTGAACGAATGGAAAGCTCATCTTTCTCACGCAGCCACAACGTGGCAGTATCATAAGGCACTAAGTTTCCCAGAGTCTCCAATAACGAACTCACCAAACCATCAAGCTCGAGGTTTGTAGTAATCGCAGCAGAAACAATACTCAATGCTTCGAGTTGTTCTGCGCGTTGTTCGGCTGCCGTATAGAGACTGATATTCTCTAAAGCCAGCGCCACCTGGCGCGCGAGAGATGCGACGAGAGCTTGATCATCAATTGAAAATACATCTATCTCTTGAAAATTATCGAGAACGAGAACTCCTAAAATGGCTTGGCCTGAATGGATTGGGACGGCCATACTCGAAACAGGCACAGCCCCATCAGTGGCTGCGCGGTAACGCAACAACTCTGCTGACTCCAGGTTGTAATGTTGAGTAAAATCGATTTCACGAATACGCTGGGGTCTTCCGTCATCGAATACCTGACCAATGAGGGCTTTACCCGGCTGAAACTCAATTTCCAACATAGCTGCGTTATCTGCATAACCCCGCGCGGCATGGGGTTTCAATATCCCCCGATTAGATTCAAAAATCACCACCATACAAGCTTGAGCTAGCTGAACAACCTCTAATGCACTATCGACCAACAAACGGATAACTCTTTCCGCCTCCAAACCTCCTAACTGCCGACTAAACTCAAGCAGCAGGTAAACCTCACGAAGGCGTTGACCAGTTTCAGTCAGAAGAGTCAAGTTGTTCAATGCTGTAGCCGTTTGTCTTGCCAATAGATCAAATAATTGTTCATCATCAGGTGAGAAATCCGCTAAGGGAGATGAGCTTAGCGCCAGTACAGCCGCGGGGGCTCCTGCCTGAGCCAGAATGGGCAAGCTAAGAATCCCCTTCCCGCCTAATGCTTCAAGCAATGGTGAGCCTCGCCAATGCTCGTCCGCCTCGACATCAGCGATCAGATGCAATTGCCCCTCATTCAAACTACCCAGCAGAGGATTACGTTGACCGAGTAAGGCTTCAAGATTTAGTTTTTCGGGAAAATCTCCAAGAACATGGAGCAGTTGGGGTCCAGCAGCACCCATTTCTACAATTAAGGCGCTGTCCAAATCCATGCGCGAGATGAGTCCCTGCCCCAAAGCTTCGAGCGCAGCTAAACGGTCAGGCTGACGCGCCAGATTCTCGATAATTTCCAAGACAGCATTCACACGTTGTTCAGAATGTGCATGGGGAGTTTGAGCCAGCATCGGCGCCGCGATCTCGCTGCCTAAATCAAGTTGTGCCTCGAGACTCTGAACCTGGTATTCAAGTTGATCCACCCATTTATGATGATCTATAACCAAACTGGCCTGCCTCGAAAAATTATCCAAGAATTCCAAAGAAATTCGATCAGGGTACTCATCACCAGATAGAGATGTAATAGCAATCAATCCCAATGGTTCTGAGGCAGATTTGAAGAGGGGGTGTAATAAAACAGCTTCGCTCCCGTCGTTTCGCTGATAAGGATTAGCAAGAACTGAAAGCCATTCGGCAACTTCGGCTGGTTCTTCCACGGGGATATAATAAGAGCTCACCAGGAGATATTCGGACAGCAACGAATTTTCCACATCCGGCCATTGGATGCGGGAGCAGATTTCTCTCATGGAAGTCAACTTATCTGGTGCGACCCCGGCAGTAGCAACCCAATTTAAATTCTGATCATCATCAAGAACACCAATCAACACTTCTTTAAAGGATGTAGCCTCTCTGATCCCAGAAGCCATATCACGCAGCGGTTTTTCTAAAGGCTGATCTGCATAAGCGCCTTCAGAGGCCTCAATCATTCCGGATAGTGCTTTTACGCGTTTGGTTAATTGTTTATTTTCCTGAACCTGCTCCTGGTAGCGATGCACGTTCCCAATAGCTACAGCTGCCTGAGCAGCCAGCGCCTGAGCGATTTGCAAAGCGGCATCATCAAAGCGACCAGGCTGCTCGGCGTGTAGGTGGAATAAACCAACCACATCACCTTGATAGGTAATGGGCACAATCAGCGCAGATTGGACCCCTTCGTGTGCAGGGCGCAAAGTGGACTCATCAAGACTCTTGGGCGGGTTATTAAAATCTTCCACAAGGACAGGGGTATCTTTTTCTAATACAACCCGTTCCAAGGGATGTAAATCTTTCCCAGGTTCATCTCCAACATGAAGTCGCAAAACCAGATCGGCAGATTCTAGCTCATCCAACTCGAAAAGCAGGATCGTGCCGCAATCTGCCCGGGTTGTCTTTAGAACTTCTTCATATACACGCTTCAACAAACGCTTTAAGTTGATTGAGGTATTCAACTCTCGACCAACTCGCGTAAGGGCAGTAAGCTGCTCCACACGATGACGCAGGGCTTCATCAGTTTGCGTAGCCAGCGAGGCGCGCTCGATGGCTACAGCAAGCTGGCCTGCAACCGTCATGATGAGCTGGATATCGCTGCGATTGAAGTGCTCATAGCGATTGCTCGCCAGCATAATTTCCCCCAAACCTCGACCGCGGAACACCATAGGCACATCAACAGCAGAGAGAACCCCCAGGGTGTCAATCAACATGCGGTATGGTGGAATGACGCGCCGGTCTTCAATGGTGTTATCAGAAATGAACGGCTCCTGACTATTAGAAACAATGTACTTCGAATAGCCCTCTTCTACGGGAATTCGCCCCAACTGCTCGTGCATTTCAGGGGAGACGCCGTAGGTTGATTCGGCATGAACCTGCAATTCCCCAACGCTTTCATCGAGGAAGAATACGGCCGCAGCATCCGCTTTTAACAGTCGCGATAATTCAATTACAGAATACTTGAGGATTTCATCGAGGGCGGCCTCGGAGCCAGACAAGCTGGCAATCCGTCTCAGAGATTCGGCGCGTAAAGCCCGTTGAATCGACTGCTGCACAAGATCTGCGTTTTCAATAATGGGAGCAGCCTGACCGGCGATAATGGATAACAAGCGCACATCATCTTGTGTAAAAGGTGTGCCGTCGCGCTTATTAGCCGCCTGGAGATAACCGAGCGAGCGACCGCCAATTTTTAGGGGCACCAAGACGGTGTGTTTAATGCCAGCCGCCCTGGAAGAATGATCAAGACCCAAGTCGATCATCCGGGGATCTTCGCCAGCATTGGTTACCACAAGTGTTTCCTGCTCTCGCCAGATTATGTCGGCTGGATTGTCGGGAGGCAGCTCAACCCGATACATATCGACAAATTGAGCGGGCACACCAATAAATGGATTTTGTGCAACAAGGGTGCGATGGACTTCATCATAAACCAAAAATCCAGCAATTTGGACATCTAACAGCGGCGAGATGCCTTGCGCTAAACGCGCGAACAACTCCTTAGAATCGCGCACTGAACTCACAGCCTGAGTAAGGTTAGCGAGGCTGGACAGCTCCAAAGCCCGGCGCTTCTCTTCCCGATAGAGTAATGCGTTATGCAAAGCGATTGCCGCTTGCCCAGATAGCAACCGCAATAAGTCCACATCGTTCTTATTGAAAGCATTCCTATCCAGAGATGTCAGGTCAAGCGTGCCAATCAACTCACCCCCAATCACAAGCGGGTGCCCGACATATGAATGGAAAGGATATTTCTGTCGGTCGATGAGAGGCCTGATCTCACGATAAGTATCTACATCATCGACGAGAACTGGCTGACGATTTTCGGCTACGTAACCAGAATAACCTTCCCCAAGAGGGTAGCGCTGCTCCGTAACCTCGATCCTTCGGTCTACACCTGGCACACCAACAAAACGATACGGGATCAAATGGCCTTCGTCCGGATCCCAAATTGTGATCTCGGCAAAATCATTGGGGACCAGCTGATCCACACTCGAAAGGATCGACTGTAATGTAGCCTCCAGTTCCAGATTTGCAGCCATCGATTGGCTGACGGCAGTTAAAACTTCAACGGTTCGATCCGAATATTCGCTGTCTTCCGAGGTCAGCCTGGACGGTTGATCAGGGCGGACGGACAGAAGGATGGCATTATTACCATTGCCATTGGGGACTAAGTAAGATGTAGCTTCCATCATCTGGCCATCAATAGAAAAACGCGCCTGACCTTCAGTTGCGCATAAACCTAAAAAGACATCCCCCGGGCGGGCGCGGCGCGCTAAACGTTCGAGGTTGGGCACTTCATTCCAAACATTAAATTTGCTCCGTGCCTCCTGATTCATAAATGTGACCCGCCCTCCAGGCTGGATCACGAGGACAGCATTATCGTGTTGAGCCACATCCGGCACAACAGGTATCGGTGAAAATCCCTTGGAAAAAGAGATGTTATGCGGAATCACGCGCAACAAAAAAAAGGTTAGTAAGAAAAATGCTAACCCAGCAAGAAACAACGTAACTCCGAGGGGAATGGCGCCCAATTCAAACATGATTATCCAGAAATCTCACAGCCAAATAGAAGGTTTGGGTGCTCCTTACCCATCGGAACGACGCACTTCTGCAGCCATTTCCGTTATCTCTCTGATATCCGCAAATTGGTAATCGGATGCAGAGACCACCCCAATACCCGCACTCATCAGAGGTACATTTTCTTGCTCACCAGCGTCATTCGTTGTGGTGATATGACCCTGCTCGCGATCCATGAAGTTGTAGTGTGTGAGTATCTCCTCGCCCAAACGAATTTTCACAGTATCCCGGATTTCCGAGACGTTGTCCCTCGTTGTGATGACGATGAAGTTATCCCCACCAGCGTGGCCAATGAAATCATCCGGGGTACCTTTTTCGTCCACGATCTCATTGAGCAGCATGGCCGCAAAACGCAAGACATCGTCCGCCGCCACAAAGCCATATTCTTCTTTGAATGGCTGGTAGTGATTGATGCGGATATCCATCAAAGCCCAGTCATCACTTCGAATAATGCGGCGGAGTTGATCTTCGATCAATCGCCCAGAAGGCAAGCCAGAACGAGGATCGGTGAGGCTTTCGCGCTCAGCGCGCGCAATGGCGTTTTGCACCCTGAGCTTTAGTTCCTCAATGTCAAAGGGCTTGGTAATGTAATCGTCTGCACCCAACTCTAACCCCTGCAAGCGGTCGCTGCGCTCATCTTTCTGAGTCAAAAAGATCACAGGGATATGACTGGTGCGCGTGCTCGTGCGCAGCTTCCGGCATACTTCATAGCCATCAATGTCTGGGAGCATGATATCCAAGACAATTAAATGGGGTAAGTTTTGCCGGGTCTTTTCCAATGCGCCCGACCCGCGAGGGGCGACATCTACCTCGTAGCCTTGTCCAGCAAAATAGATGCGGAGCATATTGGAAATGTCGAAATCATCTTCGACGATCAACAAACGGTGTTTGCTCATAGGATCCTCCCGAAGCATGAAGGAGAAAGGGTTATAAACATTATGGCGAATACTCCTCCAGGTAATGAATTTTATGCCTATTTTTCCTACTGAGCCAAACTGGGATAATCCGTTCCTTGGCTTAGTAGTTTGACAATGTCAAGTTGCACTATCGAAGGAATA
>JADHXE010000138.1 GCA_016783125.1 Anaerolineales bacterium | reverse complement strand
TGCGGAGCAACCCGGCACACCCCTTATTTTCGGTATATTTCCCATTCATCTGCGTAAGTCCTGAACTATTTAGCCCTGGAACGGATTTCCCCGAAAAAAGCAAAGCGGCTAAGATTGTGCCCGGAAAAAGCTAAGGAATGCCAAAACTCCATAACCAGCTAATATGACCCCGGCCAACCGATTGACCCACACAAGAGTCCTCGGGCTGAATTTCTCTCGGTATAGACTGACCAAGCCGCTGAGGGTCAGCCACCAGGCCCCCGAGCCGAGGAAAACCCCTGTGACCAGAGAAGTGGCTGAAGCGAAGCTGCTGCCATCGCTGGTGACCAAGCCCAAACCGGCGAAGATGGCTACGAAGGACAAGATTGTTACCGGATTGGTCAGCGTTAAAAAGAAAGTCGAGAGATAAGAGCCCCATAAACCTTTATTCTCAACCTCAGCGTTCATCTTTGCTGGTTTTGATCGAAATGTCTTCACCCCTAATGCGCACAGATAAATGCCCCCTATGAGCGCTAACCAAACCTGGTGCTCGATCAATAAATCAGAAATCACTGTAAGGCCGAATCCAGCCACAAGGCCATAGAATCCATCCGCGGTAGCTGCACCCAACCCAGACACCAGCCCGGAGCTCCGCCCCTCGCTGAGCGTCCTGCGGATGCAGAGCACCCCAATCGGGCCGACCGGCGCGGCAATAGAAAATCCTAGCAGTAGACCTTTGAGAAAGAGATTAAGATCCATATCGTTATCGTAGCCGAGATTTCCAAATCTCGCCATAAGTATGAGGTAATCGATGTCATCTGTCCAAGAAGTTCTTGAGATTCTAAAAGCAAAAGCTAAATCCGACCAGTTGGAAGGCATGGCTCGTTTTGGCATCGTCACCGAGCAGCGTTTGGGTGTCTCCGTGCCTGAGATGCGGGTGGTCGCTAAACAAGTGGGAAAGGATCACGAACTGGCGCTGGCATTGTGGGAGACTGGTATCCTGGAAGCGCGCGTCGTGGCCGGGATGGTCGGGGAGCCAGAAAAGCTCACTGAGGAACAGATGGAGGCCTGGGTGGTGGATATCAACTCCTGGGATGTTTGTGACCAGGTTTGTATGAATCTTTTCGAGAAATCGTCCCTGGCGCAGCAGAAAATTTTCGAGTGGTCTAAGCGTGAAGAGGAGTTCGTCAAACGCACAGCCTTCGCCCTGGTCGCCTGCCTGGCCTGGCACGACAAAAAGGCCGGCGATGGTGAGTTCATTCAATACCTGCCTTTGATCCAGCGTGAAGCCACGGACCCGCGCAACTTCGTCAAGAAAGCCGTCAACTGGGCACTGCGTAATATTGGCAAACGCAACCGGGATCTCAACAAAGCAGCTATCGAAGCAGCCAAAGAGATCAGGGAGATCGATAATAAAACTGCCCGTTGGATTGCATCCAATGCTATCAGAGAATTGGAAAGTGAGAAGGTTCAGGAAAGATTACGCAAAAAAGCTGCTTCAAATTGAACCAGATTGTAAATTCTTCCCCACGGTTCAGCTAATGAAAAAAGATGAGCCGCTCAACTGGCTGGCGAGCGGCTCACAAGGTGGAGATGGCGGGAATCGAACCCGCGTCCGAAAGATTAGATTCGCGAACATCTACGAGCGTAGTCGCTTGTTTCTCCTCATTGAGCGGCCTACAAACGACGAAAGAACCCGCTCAACCAGCCGCTGGGACCCGAAAGCCCCTCTTAGGCACACTTAGCGGCGTCGTGTGCTGCACTCTAGCTTTGTGTCGCCCATCCTATCCCCGGCCAGAGAGCGGAAAAAGGTGGACGTGACCCGTTGGGTCAGTGTGCGCTCATGCGCTCACTGCTTAGGCAGCGAGGGGAAGAGCAGCATATTCAGTGCGGTTGGCACTTAAAGGTGTGCGCTGAGTTAACGAGGTCGGCGCCTCTCGGCTCGCAGTCCGGGACCAGCCTCCTCCGTCGAAGCCTGTCATCCCCGAATACCCTAATTATAGCACATGTGATCGTTAATGATTCCTGCGGGTATACCGCAAAAGTGTCGGGCAAACGGCCTGCCTGCTACATAAACGGCATATTTGCTCCCGCTTGCCCCCTGTGGCGGAAAGTCACCGACACTTTTGCGCTATACTCGATTCCTGCACTACATCAGACATCAGAAATTCGTTAGAAGTTGAATTCGTCGAGGAGAGCTTGAACATCAATGTCTCACGCAACGCCGTAGGCGCGCAGAGCGAAGTTGCCAAGGCGCAAAGAAAAACAGAAAAACTTGGCGTTCTTCGCGGCTTTGCGTGAGAATTCAAGCTGTTATTGACTACAACTAAATCCGTTAGAAATCCAAGAATTTTGTCGTAATCCGGACAAAAACACCCATATTTCCAGGGTGCATGTTATACTCTCCCACCATGAAGAGTAACCAAATCTGTCAGGTGGGGTTATGTTAAGCACAACCGCAGCCCAAGAAGCGGAAGAGCAGCCAATCTCTGAGTCGATGTTTAGCCAGCTCAGCGATGATGAAGTCGTTGTACTCGCTTCACAAGGTGACCGTGAGGCTTTTGGTGAGCTTTACGATCGTTATGTGAAGCGTATTTACAACTACATCTATTTCCGCACGAGCAATCCTTTCGATGCTGAAGACTTGACCGAACGGGTTTTCTTTCGGGCAATCCGGCACATCGAGAAGTATGAGAACCGCGGTTTGCCCATCTCAGCGTGGCTCTACCGTATTGCTCATAACCTGGTTGCCAACTGGTATCGCGATAACAGCCGCCGCCAGGAGATACCCTTGGATACCTTCGATTTCACCTTGCAATATAAAGGTGAACATCCTGAAGTGGCGGTTCTCAAAACTGAAGAGAAAGAGGATCTTCTGCGCGTTATCCGTCAATTGCCTGAAGATCGCCAACAATTGCTGATCTTGAAATTTGTAGAGAGTATGACTAACGCCGAGATCGGCCAGATAATGGATCGTACAGAAGGCGCCATTAAAAGTCTATATCACCGTACGTTGATGTCGTTGCGTGAGGAATATAATCTAGAATAATAGTGCTGCTCGGGCTATAGCCTGCGCATACAATTTTCCGCCCACTTGCTTTTTGGCGATTGCCTGACTATGTATGAATATATTAATTGGTAAGGAACTGATATGTTACGAATAGCCATTGATACTGCTGGAGATATTCCTGCTGATTGGGTGGACGAATATGACGTCCAGATGATCCCGATCAATATACATTTCGGCGAGCAGACCTTCCTCCAGGGCGTGGATCTGGACAATGAGGGTTTCTACCGCCTCGTTGATGAGACCGGAACGATTCCAAAAACCAGTCAACCCACCCCTCAGCAGTTCGTAAAATTTTATCGGGAGATCGCTGACCCCGGTGATACGATCCTCTCCGTTCATGTTACCGGAAAGCTTTCAGGAACCTTTGCCTCGGCGGAGTTGGCCGCCCGCGAGCTGGAAGGCGAATTTAATGTGATCCCCTTTGATTCTGCCGCAGGGTCAGCGGCGCAAGGGTATATGGTTCAAGAAGCGCGCCAACTTGAACGTTCTGGAGCTTCCATCCAGGCGATAAGAGAACGACTCGAGTTTATCCGCTCAAAAATCCAGGTAATTCTTACATTGGATACCCTGGAATATGCTCGCATGAGCGGCAGAGTGGGTACCATGCAGGCAGCCCTGGCTTCGCTTTTGAACGTCAAGCCCATCGTGTTGCTTGAAGATGGTGTTCTAGAAATGTTTGATAAAGTCCGTACTCGCAGTAAGTCATTGGAGCAAGTGCTTGATATGATCAAGGAGAGACTAGGCGGTCAGCTTGCTAATGTGGCTGTGGTTCAAGCCCGTGACCCTCAAGCCGGGCAAACGCTGCTTGAGAAGGTTCGCGAAACGCTGAATTGCAAATCGCTTATCATGACAGAACTGTCCATTGGTATTGCAGCCAATTTAGGGCCAGGAACTGTAGGTATTATTGCTTATCCTATCGCATAAGGGTAGGGAGGTGTGAAATGAGATTGTTCAAACGTAAACAAAAAGATATCGATTTGAGTAAACTGGAGAGCCGTTTAGCGGACAGATTGCGCCCTGTGGTCCCACGGCAGGAATTTATGGCTGACTTGCGCAGCCGCTTGATTGCCTATCAGCCGCGCTCTGCTCAGGATATCATCATCCAGAGTAAGCCGGAAATGCCGCGCGGATGGATCGTAGCGGGCGGGGTTGTTGGCAGCCTGCTGATGCTGATCGTGAGTATTCGCGGTTTGCTTTCTCTTGCCGGGTTGATTGGCTTGTTTGTACAGCAAAGGAGACAGCCAGTCTCACAACTAGCTCATTAGTTGTTGGATTCTTCACCCAAAATAGAAAGAGCCGCTGCATTATGTGCGGCTCTTCTTCGTTAATTTTATTATTTTGTATTTGCTAAGCCATGGAACGGATTACCCCGAAAAATGGGTGTGCGCAGGGGCGTAACCCCCTGCGCACACCCATTTTTCGTGATGCAGAGTAGTTACAATATTTAACCTTCGCTGCGTTTCCCTGGAGTGATATAGCGGGTGTCTTTGAACGGTTTGATCTGCTCACCGATATAGTCCACTAATTGATGTCCGGACTCGTGCATCAGGGTATCATGGTTGAAATCGTTGAGCTTGACCATACTGGCCAGGCAGGGAAAGTGATGATGCAGCAGCCCGGCTTTTTCTTCTACTTCGTCTACAGAGAGGCCAATGATGTTCTCCGCCACGTAACGCGCGCAACCGCAGGTAGCATCGCGCTGCACCTCGGAGGCAGAAATGGTTCGGGTATCAGGATCAACCTGAACGTTGATTTCGGATTTCCCAAAATAGCGGGCAAATTCCGCGATCAATGGGTCATCATACCCCACGCGATCACGGCGGGTGATGCCATAATCCGACTCAGTTAGCGAGCAAAGCGGTTTAGGAGTCACGCAGCTTATATTGATCCTATCCAACCAGCCCAGCAATTGTCGCGCCAGACCGCGCGGCAGCCAGTTTTCATCGTCAACAGCTACCAATACCGCGGTAGCGCCCGTCATTTGGGCGAGTTCAGGGAGCAGTTCGGCAACGCCCTTATGTTCAGCAAAAGATAGGATCAGCTCGGCTTGAGGCAGGCTCTCGGGGATATAATCCTCAGGGTAATCGATGACTGGCGGCAAAACCTTGGGAGCCTGCCAGGTTTCGATGTGCCAGCTTTCGGGGCCGTGTGTGCGGATATTCGCGACGTGTCGTTCTCCGTATTCACCACTAATAATTGCCAGGATTCGCATGGGTATCTGTTTCACTCCGTTTTTTTGAGATGAGATATTCTACTCCATACGCGCCATTTCGATGATAGCAAATACCGCCCAGGGACGATCAGCTAAGCGGCCTGGTAAAAAAGTTGGCGCAGTGCCGGCGTCAAAGGTGGTGTTGACCAGGTTTCCTTGCTCGGGGAGATTGACCCGCACCCAGGGGACGCCGCCTTCCACAGCCGCGTTGACGATATCGCTGGTGTGCTTGTTGTGATACCAGGCAGGACCTCCCCCGGGCCAGCCGTCTGGGTGATTGTACGTGGTGATCCCAGCTTCACTCTCAGGGGGTTGGGCGTGATCCCAGGTGGCCTGCAATCGCAGATAATTGCCGCGGAAATCGCCGATGAAGTTGATCGCTTCCCTCTCAGACCACCATTCGAGGTTCTCTGCTGAATCATCCTGCCAGGTTGCCTCACGTCCAAAGATTTCTTCGACGGTTTCGTATTTTTTCATATCCCCGGCCAGGAAGCGGGGGCCGTGGCAAGTGACAAAACTATAAGGCGGGCCTTCCCCATCGACGAGGTATTTGATAAGGATTTCAGGATGCCGGGCAACGCAGCCCGCGGCCATGGTGATGCCGTAGGATTGCGAAGAGAGGCCCACATTATCCGAGATCACGTAGGGCAAATTCATGGCATATTGGGCTATCGCACACAGGCCATCTTGATGACGATAGCCATTGAAATCTTCGGTGCCTTCGGAGCGAAGATCTTCTGGGGAGTCATCTGCACGCCCCTCGGCATTGAAAGTCACCACTACCATGCCCGCTCCAGCCAGGAGTTTGGCTTCCTGCCCCAGGGCCTGCAAACGTCCGGGGTTGATCCCGCCCGGGACGAGCACGACCCCCGGAAAACATAAGTCAGCATAAAGCGCCGGGTCAGGGCGGCGAATCATGCCGTAGATGCGGTTCCCGGATGGCGCCAGGATGTCAAACTCTTCGACGATAGTTTCGTAAGCGTCTTTTTCTGGTTTCTCATCGGGGTTGGTGGGGATACACTCTGAGGCAGGCGCGGTTTCAGCTACCGCTTCTGCTTCCACTTCAGTGGGGGATGAGATCTCTTCGCCTGGGGTGAATAGATTGCATGCGATGGTGGCGATGATCAGCACGATAAGGATGGTGATAAGGGTACGTGCACGCATGTGAGCCTCCTGCTTGACCTTCTGACGCGAATAACTCGCCGCGCTGACTCGCTTCTAAACGAAACGAGCGGCGAATTCAAATGGGTGCATTTCATTCCAGTGGAAGTAATCCCGGAAATAGGGGTGTGCGGGGGCGCTTCGCTTTGCGTGCCTCTGGCATTGCGACCCCCCGCACACCCCTATTTCCGGAACTTTTCCGCTCGTTTGAAACACACCCAATTCAAATGGATGCACGCCAACTTTGCGTGTGCTTCTGGATAATGAAGTTGGTACTATTCTCTAAGCAATGCGAATGATATCTAAGGGCTCCAATCGGGGAAACTATCGTAGAACTCATCATTGGTGAGTTGCACCAAATTAGTGCCATCGGCGTTGATCACCCACAGATCCCAGTTTCCGCTGACATTGGATGCAAATACGATCCGTTCTCCATCGGGGGACCAAGAAGCGCTGTTGTTAGTGCTCTCGTTATTGGTAAGCCGCGCCACGTTGGAGACGCCATCAGAATCCATGGCGTAGAGGTCTGTTATGCCAAAACCTCCATAGGCAAGGGCAATCCGGGTGCCATCGGGCGACCAGGCTCCTTGAACGACCGGATCAGCGGAATCGGAGACTTGAACCGGGTCTGTTCCATCGATATTCATTGTGAATAGTTCGTCTTTGCCCGTCCTTCTAGTCACGAACAGGATTTTGCTGCCATCAGGCGACCAGCGTGCATTGTAGTCTGGAATATCAGGATCATCCAAAATTTCCACCAGATTTTCACCGGTGATATCGATAATGTAAATATCTGGGGTGTCCTGGGGTTCGTTCTGATGATCGGATTGGAAGACGATCTGTGCGCCATCAGGTGACCAATCGGCATTAGCGCTGCGGAAGTCGGTGATCTGAGTGAGGTTGGTGCCATCAGGGTAGATTGTGTAAAGGTTCCAGATATCCGGGAGGGTAAAAAGGATCATGTTGCCATCTGGTGACCATTGGGGGAATAAGGCGGTGTCGAAGCCTGTGTTGACGGGAGTGATCTCCAATGTCTCTACGTCCATCAAGTAGAGATCCAATTTCCCAGGATCATCGCCACGGTTGGAGGCGAAGACAATCCGTGATGCGCCAACATAAGGGGTCAATGAGGGGATCGATGTCTCTGTGGGAATGGGGGTTTCCGTGGGTACAGGCGTCTCGGTTGGCGGCAGCGGCGTGGCAGTCGGCGGCGGGGGCTCAGTAGGCGCCTCCGTCGGCGGTGGAGGTGGCTCCGTAGGTGGGGCTGGCTCGGGGGGTTGGGCGCAGGATGCCAAGAGTAGGCAAGAGAGCACTAATAAGGTAACTAGAATTTTTTTCATGGCGAAATCTCCTTTCGTTCTATATCTTTGACAAACCTTTATCTTTTAGGTGAGATTGGTTTCATAGGCTAACCTCCTGCTTCTGTTACAGTGATCTTTGTGTTCAAGCTGCCCATTTGTATTGGCAGCTTGAAGAAGACGCCGTTTTCGGGTTCAGATGGGGGAGCATGTGAACTACCAGTGACACACAGAGTACCCCTATTCCCCGACCTTTGTTATGGTCTCGCGATTTCCTACAAACTCTGCGAGTTCGACTTCGTCGGGGTTGGGTAGGGGCACGAGGGGCTCAGGGAGCTTTGAGGGCTCGAAGGGCTTTGGGGGATCGAGGGGAGCGAGGGGCTCTGGGGGATCGGGCTCTGGGGGTAGTCCGAAGAAAAACTGAAACCCCTGGGCCGCGGTGTCCCTAATTTGACCGGCTATGTTCGCTAGTTTAGCCATGCCTTGTGCCATGGCTTCTTCCTTCTCTTCTTCCGAGAGTCTATTCCACCTTCTCTCGAACGCGGCAGCTTCCATGTTGGCATTAATTTCTGCTAATTCCTTATTGTATTCCTCTACTATATACGGAACATAGACTTCCCCCCCACCCCACACCAAAAGCTCGTCAGGACTTAAGGCTGCGACTGCTCCCAAATACGTATCCTTCAGTAGGAGGCCCCAATCGCCAGCGTAGTCCGGGGGCTCGCTACGTTCCAGAGCCTGATTCATGATCTCACCCGCAGATGGGAGCAATAATTCAAAACCTATCACCTTCCCTCCTTTTATTATCAGCTTCTTGATAAAGGTTGTAACCAAGGGCGCAGTGCCTCTAGGATCAATGTAGGAGAGGGGATTGTTGATGGCATAAATATAAGGGTTCAACTCTTTCGGCCGGCCCGGTTCAGGCCAAATCGCTTCGCGAGAAAGGAATCGCCCCAACCTCGCATCGTAATATCGCGCCCGCATATGGTACAAGTCACCGCCCGAGCCCTCCTGGCGCACCCCCCAAGCCCCCACAAAGGTAAATGGCTGTTCGTTCTGGCCTTGATGCGCCAGGAGTACCCCGTAAGGATCGTAGGCATAGGCGTCGGTCAGGTTGCCGGCGGCGTCGGTCAGGGCCAGGGTGCTGCCCACCTGGTCGTAGTGGTAGAAACGAACGCTGTTCTCATCCGCCGCGTCTATCATGTAGAGTAATCGCCCGTCCGGCGTCCAGACGTAGTAGCGAAGATACTCCCCGCTGGCCGCGTCCTGCTCGGCGACGGTAGGCGCCAGCCCCAGGGCGTAGTTGTAGTGGTAATTCGTCGTCTGTCCCCCGGCGCTGCGACTTACAAGGTCGTTCAGGCCATTGTAGGACAAGACGACATCTTGATCTATGCCAGCCAGGCGGGAAGCTGCGTCCCAGGTATATGTGTGCCCTGGGGAGTCCGTCAGGCGGCCCAGTTCGTCGTAGGTGTAGCCCTGGCCGGCGACCTGTGAGGCGGCATCGTAGGCGAAGCCGTCGCTGCTTGGAGCCATAGCCGTAGCGGGGTTTAGCGGTGCCTCCATTTGAGCGCCGACCACTTGACCAGCAGCGTCGAGGGTGTATTGCAGGTTTAGGAAATCTCCCTCCTGGATGGCGACCAATCGTCCCGCGTCGTCCAATGAGAAGTTCGCCTGCACACCATTGGAGCGGGACACTGCCACCAACTGGAAGTCATCGTCGTAGCTGAATTCCACCTGGGCGCTGGTCAGACTGTCAGATACACTCGCGAGCAAGCCGGTGTCTGGATCGTAGGTGTAAGTGACACTAAAGGCACCATCGGCACTTGTCTTGAGCGATGTCGAAGGATAGGTTACGTTTTCAAGGCGATTTGTTGCATCGTACGCAGCGCCAAAGTCCGCCCCCGGGTTCTCGGTGTTGACCACCCGCCCGGTTGCATCGCGCTTAAACTCGAAATCATCCGTGCTGACCAGGCGGTCCATTTCGTCGTAGCTAAAATGGAATTCGGTACCATCTGAATACAGCAGCGTGGTGGGATTTCCTGCGCCGTCGTAGCTATAGCTCAGCGTACTGCCATCCGGCTGGCTGGTCTGCTCCAGCCAGCCGCGATCGTCGTAGTCGTGACCCCAGGCGTTCCCCAGGGGATCGGTGAACGAGTGCAGCCGGCCCATGGGTGTGTAGCCGAAGGTCCACACCTGTTCGTTCAGGTCGCTGATGGCGGTCAGCAACCCCCGCTCATCCCGGGTATAGCGCGTTGCGCCGTTGCCCGGCAATTCGACGCCGGTCAGCAGGCCGCGGTCGTCGTACTCGTATATCGTGCTGCAGCCCAGCGGGTCGGTCTCGCCGATCACGCGGCTCAGCGCGTCCCGCGCGAGGCTCCCGGTTTCCCCAAGGGGATCGGTCAGCGCGATCAGGTATCCGAGTTGATCGGTCTGGTAAGTGACTGTATTGCCCAGGGGGGTGATCTTAGCAGCCGGTATTCCCTCGGCGTCGTAGGCTGTTTCCCAGGTACGGCCGCCCACGCTCACCTGGTTCAGCCAACCTCGCGAGTCGTAAGCGAACTGCGCAGTCAGGCCAGTGGGGTCGGTTGTGACCGCCAGGCGGCCCATTGCGTCGTATTCGAGTTCACTCGTGTTTCCCAACTTGTCGGTGACGAGGGTTACGCGGTCCATCTCATCGTAGGCATATTGAAAGCGCTCGCCAGCCGCGTCGGTGACCCCCGCCAGATTGCCGTTAGCGTCGTACTCAAAGGTTGTAATATTTCCATTCTCGTCGGTGAAAGCCGTGATGCGGTCCATCAAGTCGTACGCGTAGGTAAACGTACTGCCGTCTGGGTTGGTGATCTCGATCAGGCGTTTGTATTCATCATAAGCGTAGCTGGTCAGTCCGGTGTCGGAGCTTGTGCTAGAGGCTAGCGTCGTGTCGTCGTTGTAGGTGTACTCGGTGAACCCACCGATAGGATTGGTAATCTTCACTAACTGGCCGTGGTCGTTGTACGCATACATCCATACTTCCCCGGCCTGGTCGGTCATCTCGACTACGTTGCCCCGCTCGTCATAGGCATAAGATTCGCTGCTGCCATCAGGATAATCAACTCGCTCCAGGTTATAGAATGTGAATTTTATCTTTTCACCGGTAACCAGATTGGTGAAACTTTGATCTTGTGGGGCATATGTAAAAGTAATTGTGTCGCCGCGAGCGTTGGTAATCGAAGCCAGTTTGCCGGTTTCAGGATGGTAAGTGATCGTCGTCCTGTCGCCCAAGCGATCTGTGACCGCGGTGATCTGGTCGTGAACCGGATCGGCCTCGATTTCAGCCGTGTTGCCCTCCGGGTCGGAAAAGCCACTCACCACCCGCGATTGATGACCGTGCTCGAAGCTGCGCTGCGTGCCATCAGGATAGGTGACGGTGAACTGGCTTTCCTCACTGGCCACCCGCACATTGACAGGCACACCTTCAATCTCGGTTAGCTCAAAATACGATTCATAATTATCCGGATTGATCTGGGTGATGTTCCCATAAGCGTCAGTTTGCGTCTGCACCACGCCGCGGTCCTCGTAAGCGGGGTTGTATGCCTGGGTGTAGGGGATATTGCCCTTCGGCTTCTGTACGACGCTGATCATGTCAATATCATTGTAATAAAAAGTGGTTACATTTCCCATGGGATCAGTGATAGACCGTAAAGTAACACCATCATATGAGCCGGACTTAGGGTTGTCTTCGGGTGACACTTCATAGCTGAAGTTCCAGGCCCTTCCATTTTGATCCTCGACTTTTGTCAAATAGGGCAGATTGGGATCCAAATCGGTTGTGAATTCCTGATACGTGAAACGCAATTCTCGACCATACAAATCAACAACGTCAGTCGGTCCAGAGAGGAATATATTGAAATCCCCTAGCAGGCTGTCGGAGAAGTAGGGATGTCACCACCAAAAGGAGCGAAATATACCCCAAAGAGCGGCTAATGGCCTTGCCAATGATCTAAAACGAACCGTGGCGAGGCAAATTTAGGGCAAAACGCGCAGATATAGTA
>JADHXE010000137.1 GCA_016783125.1 Anaerolineales bacterium | reverse complement strand
CCACCCCACCTGCCCAAGTATAAAGAATTCTTTTGACTCAAGAACTACACACGCTACCTCAAGAAAAAGTCCTCGCGGCTCTCCAGCGCGGGGATTTCTCCCTTGAGGGAGAATTCATCCACGGCCATAACTACACCTTCCTGACACAAGTCAAACATCAGAAGATCACTTTCCGGGCGGTGTATAAACCTCAGCAGGGCGAGCAACCCCTGTGGGATTTCCCCGACGACACCCTGGCACACCGCGAAACCGCCGCCTTCCTGGTCAGCGAGGCCTTGGGCTGGCAATTGGTCCCCCCAACCGTCTTCCGCGATGACGGCCCCCATGGCCCTGGCTCGCTGCAATTCTTCATCGCCCACAACCCAGATTACCACTACTTCAACCTCAGCGACGAAGATTTCCAACGCCTGCCGCCCGTGGTGTTTTTTGACCTGCTGATCAACAACGCCGACCGCAAAGGCAGCCACCTGATCTTCGGGCCAGAGGAACAGCTCTGGTTGATCGATCACGGGCTGTGCTTCAATGCGGAAGAAAAATTACGCACTGTGATCTGGGATTTCGCCGGACAGCCGATCCCTGCAAATCTTCAAGATGCTCTAGTTAAATTCAAGGATGCTCTGGACTCACCTTCTGAGTTGGCTGCCGCTTTGGGAGAGCAGCTTGCCCCCGGGGAGATCACTGCCCTCATCGCCCGCGCCAATGCTCTACTAGAAATGGAAACCTTTCCCTTCCCGCCGCAAGACAGAAGAGCCTACCCATTTCCACCACTATAACGTTGGCACGTTTCAACGAAAAGGATTTTCAATGCCCCATTACAACCTCGCTTTTCTCGGCTTCGGCAATGTTGGCAAAGCCCTCGCCGAGTTGCTGCTCCGCAAACAAGCTGATATTCAAGACCAACGCGGTATCACCTTCTCCGTCACCGGCATCGCCACCGGCAGCCACGGGCTTGCCATCGATCCGGACGGTATAGATTTGACTAAAGCCCTTGAACTCGTAAAAATCGGTCAATCCATCAATACCATCAACAATAAACAGTTTACTGTCAACCGTTCACTAGATTTCATCCACCACTGCGGCGCCGACGTACTCTTCGAAACCATCCCCGTCAACTATGAATCCGGACAACCGGCGGTGGATTTCATTCGCGCGGCCTTGGAGGCAGGTATGCATGTCGCCACGGCCAACAAAGGCCCGGTGGTGCACGCCTACCGTGAACTGACCGACCTGGCCGAATCCAAAGGGCGTAAATTCTACTTCGAGTCCGCGGTGATGGACGGAGCGCCGGTCTTTGCCCTGTTCCGCGAGGCCCTGCCAGTAGCCAACCTGCGAGCTTTGCGTGGTGTGCTCAATTCCACCACCAACCTGCTGCTGACCCTCATGGAAGAGGGGCAGAGCTTCGATGAGGCCGTAGCCTACGCTCAATCCATTGGCATCGCCGAGACAGACCCCAGCGGCGACATCGACGGTTGGGATGCGGCCATCAAAATCTGCGCGTTGGTCACGGTGCTGATGGGGGTTCCCCTCAAGCCAGGTGACGTAGACCGCACCGGAATCCGCGGCATCAGCCTCGAAGATATCACCCAGGCCAAAGCTGAGGGGGCGCGCTGGAAATTAGTTTGTGAGGCGGTTCGGGAACAGGGTCAGGTTCAAGCGCGGGTAGCACCCCAAAAAGTCGGCATTGAATCTCCGCTCTACGGGGTTATGGGCACCACCTCCATTGTAGAGTTCGAATCCGATGTGCTCGGCAATCTCTCCCTGATCGAGACCGATCCCGGCCCTAACACCACAGCATACGGCCTCTTAGCCGACTTTCTCAATGCGGTTAAATAAAAAAAGGAACGCGGTTCCTGCGAGGAACCGCGTTTCTTTTTTCTATTTTACTCTACCGGAATGGCCTCCAACTGTTCGACCATTTCCTTGATCACATCGAAACCGCCCTGCCAGAACTCAGGTTTGGTGATATCCAAGCCAGCCTCGGCGCAGATATCAGCCGGTGATGCAGACCCACCCGCCTCGAGGATCTTGATGTAGCGAGGCTTGAAGCTGTCACCTTCAGCTTTGAACTGCTTATACAGCGAGAGAACCAATAGCTGCCCAAAACTGTAGGCATAAACATAAAAAGGCACATGCATGAAATGGGGGATCGAAACCCATTCCCATTTGAATTCTTCACTCAGGTCTACAGCATCGCCAAACTGCTTTTTGATATTCTCCATATATACTTCAGAGAGTTGATCGATGGTAGCACCCTCGGCGACCATATCGTGGGCAGTCACTTCGAATAAGGCGAAGAAGGCCTGGCGCATGATGGTGGCGTAGGCGTCATCAACCTGGCGGAAGATGATATCGCGGCGCACGCCAGGGTCATTCTCGACCTCAAGCAGGCGGTCGACGAGCAGCATCTCGGCAAATGTGGATGCATTTTCTGCCATGGGCAGTGATGAGTGGAAAGTAAAGACGTTGTGATCGAAGGCCAACATGGCGTGGATGGCGTGGCCTAGCTCGTGGGCCAGGGTCGCCACATCATTAACTTTGCCCTGGTAATTGACCTTCACATAAGGCGTGTGGCTTGGCACAACCGATGCGCAGAAGGCGCCATCTTCTTTACCCTTGCGTACCTCGCTATCGATGTGTTCAGTTTCAAAAACCTTTTTGGCCAATTCAGCAACGCGGGGAGAAAAATCTTCAAAAGCTTCGAGCGTTAGTTTTACGCCTTCGTTGAAATCATAGGTTTTATCAGCTTCAGCCACCGGAGCATAGATATCGTAGCGGCGCAGCTTCTCGACACCCAACCACTTAGCTTTGAGCTTAAAGTAGCGTTGGAAAATATCGGTATTCTTTTCGCAGACTTCCAGCAAAATATCGACTACATCATCAGGCAGATCATTGACCAGGTTGCGAGCTGAAATCGGGCTGGCATACTTGCGCAGGTCAACCTGCTCAGCTTGCCAATCTCTACAACGGATTTGGTACATCTGGCCTAAAATAGGCCCATCGTCGCCGAAAACTCTATAAAGCTCCTTGTAGGCAGTTTCCCGCAGATCGGGGTCAGAGCCTTGCAGCAAAACGGTCAACTGGCCGCGGGTCATTTCTTTGACTTCGCCATCCACTTCCACTTTGAAAACATAGCGATTGGTGATGGAGTCGTATAGACGAACCAGCGCATCACTACCGTTCACATCTTTGATGTTGATGATTTTCTCTTCAGGCTCGGTGAGGGTGTGGGGTTTGAAATGACGCATCTCCTCCAACCAGTAGTGGTACCCGTCTGAGATCGACATCAGCTTATCAGCCTTGCCGGCATCCAATTCTTTCCACCACAGGGAGAAGAATAATGTCTGGTTCTGCAGTTTGGCCATAAACTGCTGCACGCGGGCATATAAGGCCTGCGCATCCTGGCTCTGCGTATCGGCGGCAAACCACAAACTTGGGTATGAGGATAGTTTGTAAGCTGAGAACGTAGCCTCCTCCAGTGCCTTGATGGCCTCCATGAAATCTTCGAAATCGATATCAGAAGTCAGTTTTTCACGGAAAGCCTCGAAATCATTGGCTTTAGCTTCCAAATCTTTGAAAGCTGCTTCGATTTCCAGCCCATCGTGGGAGGGGTACAAGTCTGCAAGGCTCCAGGGAGATAATTTATATGCGCACATAGTGATTCTTATCCTTTTGCGTAATAGATTTTCTGACATGCACAACGAGACGTAATTATACTCGATTGAAATACCCCCCTCACACAAACATGGGTTCAAAGTGAGCGCGCAAAACATGTCAGAGATTTTCCGAAAAAAGGGTGTGTGGCGTGCTGCGCACGCCACACACCCCTTTTTTCGGACCTATTGACCACCTACAACGGTGGCAGGTTATCCTTCAACTCTGGGTACAGGGCGTAATATTCTTCCCGCAGAAAATCCATGCTGACATTGTCGTACAACTTCCCCCCTTTGAAAATCGATTCCCTCCGACGATAAGACAACTTGAAGCCCAACTTCTCCGCAGAACCAACTGCGCGCGGATTTCCGGTATGGGTCCATAAGCGCACAACTCGCACACCTAGCTCCTCGAACAAGAATAGCAAGAGCACTTCCAGCGCCTCGACCGCCACTCCATCTCCCCAGAATTCTTTGGCAATCATTATGCCGATGGTCACATCCCAACGCGGCTCCAATCCTGTGAAAGATATATACCCGATCTTCTCTTCGGTCTCTTTACTTTCAATCAAGAAGCGTCCATCATCGCGGTCATAGGAAAATTCGCGTTCTTCAAATTGGGTGAGAAACATCCTCTCGGTGTAATCCGGGGGCAGGGTCTTGCTCCAGGCCTGAGTTTCCAGGTCGTTGCGCAGATCAACGAGGAATTGCATATCCTCGGGTCGTTGTTCACGCAAAATCACGTTGGTTCCTTCTAAAGCCATGATTAGGCTCCTTTCACGGCCTGCCACTCAGGGCGTAGGATATCTACACCGATCCAATCGGAAAATTCTCCATTCCGCAACCCAGCGCGGCGCATTGTGCCGCTCTCGCTGAATCCATGCTCCTGAGCGAAGGCTCGCGCGGCCTGGTTCCAATCATTCATCCCCCCACCGACATTATGAGCCTGGGTATGCTCAAAAAGGTAGCTCAACAATACGTTCAGCGCCTCGCTTCCATACCCCTGACGGTGGTAATCGGGAGCGAGCACCAGTGAGATATGCGGGCAATGGGGATCCCAACCCCAATCACAATTGGCATGTCCGATCACTTTTTCCATATCGCGGGCCACAACGGCAAGATGGAATTGCTTCTCCGCTTTGGCCCATTTTTCCAAAATTGCTTCTGCTTGTGCCCTAGAAAGCGGCAGATCATTTGAGATGCTCCAGGGAATATACCGCCGCCCCGTCAACGCGGGGTGGTTCAAATAAGCGTGTAGAACTGACACATCGTCAGGCTCGAAGGCCCGCAGGAAAATGTTCTCATTCCGAAAAATCTCTGCGTTTATTTTCACTCTCTTTTCTCAATCAAGGCTGCAAAGACTGGCGTACTTTATCGGCATCGATACTGCCCACCAGCCGCCACAATTCTTCTCCTCGTGAATCAAAGAATACAAACGTAGGGGTAAAACTGCCATATAATCTAGCGATTTCCTTTTCTAATTTCCTACTTGACCCTATATCTATAACTCGATAAAATTGCTCCACCCATTAGGGTGACGCCAAAGTGGCGGAACTGGCAGACGCGCACGACTCAAACTCGTGTTCCTTCGGGAGTGAGGGTTCGATTCCCTCCTTTGGCATACAGAATTATAAACGATAGAGTGGAGCCGCAAAATTTGGCTCCACTCTATCGTTTTTCTGGCATATTCCACAATAAACAGGAATCCACAACCCTTGATTAGGACTCAGAAGAAAACCAAGCAAAAACGAGCTGGGATTAGTAACCAGCTTTATAAACACGTATGGTCACTGTCATTCCGCCAAAATAGGCATAGGAAAGACAACGTTATCTCTATATATTTGCCCCTCTTTCTACAATTGAGGGGTTGTACTTAGGGCTAAGAAATATGCCCGACCGAAAGGTTGGCACCATATTTCTTAGCCAATGATCGCGCTATAAGGTTATGGACAAGTAAGCCAAATCCATTCGTTATATTCGGGCCAGAGCAAGCCTTCTCGTTCCACTTTATCCTCACAACCACTATAGGAGGCGTCGTACAGCCCCGGCTCTACAGTGAGAAAGCGGAATGTGTCAGCATCCAAGGAGAAACTCACTGTTTGTGGTCCTGACATCGTGAAGAATAAAGTGCTATCTGTAAAGTTGTAGATGTTAAACCCAACCAACCGAGGGCAAGCCGAGATTTCCAATTTGCCGCCATTTGTCAGGTTGATGGTGTTATCTTCTGACAAAACACCACATGATCTCAAGTCATAGGTGTAGAGTACCCGATCCACAGTGAATGTCTCAGACGTACCTGCTAGAACAGTCAGGTAATAGTATTGTCCTCCAGCGCCATTCATATAAATATAAGCAGGCTGGTCGCTCTGGTTGTCAACCGTGAATCTAGCTAATTCTGGTCGCGCAAATAATGTTTGATCAAAGGGGGAAGGTGCCTCGCAGGTTGCGGGGACAACCAGTTTGCCGCCATTCGTAAGATCAATAGAGTCATCTAAGGATTCCCCATCACACGTCAGCAACTCGTATGTGTATGCTACCCTCTCTACAGTGAATGTCGTAGAAGTACCCGCCGGAACAGTCAGATAATAATACTCCCCTCCTGCTCCATGCATGTAAATATACGCCGTATATGTGCTTCTGTTATCAAGCGTGAATTCAGCTAATTCTGGCCGGGCAAATGCTGTAGTTGTCGAAATCAGCAATAAAGCCACAACAATCAATAATACTGTGGGTAGTTTTTTGATCTTCATCACATTCCTCCTCATAACATATGTAAATAAACCGTATATTCAGTCTATACAAAATTAATCAATTCGCAATAGTACTTTGGGTATATTTTCAGAGGAAAATGGATAATTGAGTACTTGCGTGAAATTCCCCGTAAATCTAAAAAACAGAGGGCACAACTTATATTGTGCCCTCTGTTTTTTATAAGCATATGAGTTTATGCAAACGCAACTTCTTTTGTAAAGATTTCAAATTGAGGGGGTTTATCGAAGTGTTGCTTTACCGCACACTGCTCGGCAGATCGCACCAAGGCCGAGTAATATTTCTCTGGAAATTCAGAGGGAACCTGAATCTCTAGCTGGATTGTACCCAACATACCACGATTGAAAGGGTCAGGGATAGCACGCTGCACAATGCGAATACCATCAGTGGACAAACCGCGCTGCTTGCAGAAACCCAAAACATATATCCCCGCGCAGGTTCCCAGAGAAGAAAGAAATACTGCAAAAGGGGTCGGGGCTGATCCTTCGCCGCTGCCCATGGGGGGCTGGTCGGTCATCACTGTGTAGGGGCCAAAGTGAGCATCAACTCGGGCGCCACCGAGAAAATCAATCACCATTTCCATAATAAAGTCTCCTGTTGTCCAATTCCGTTGTAAAGACGCTCTATTTTGAACGTCTCTAGATATGATGCGAAGGGTCGAAAAAGGTTACAAAAATCGAAACTGTTCAGCCTCAAACCAAAGCAGGCCGAAAAAATGGGTATCCGTGGGGTGCTGCGCACCCCACGGATACCCATTTTTTCGGAATTCTCTCTGCGAGGGCTTTTGCCTGACCATTTACCAAAAATCAATCCCCCGGGATCGCTGCGGCGGCAACTCGCTGCCGAAATTAGGGGATGCGGGCATTCGACCCGCGCCAGAAGAAGGCCCAATACATACTGATCGCGATCATGTAAAGAATAATCGTGCCAATAAAGGACGGTCCAAAGCCATAACGTACTTGCAGGGCGCCGCTCACCGTCGGGCTGAAGGCCCACCCAAAACTCCAGGCCATACTGGTCAGGCTGGCCACCGTCGCTCGGGCCGAAGGGTCAACCTGTTCCATAACGAAAGCCTGATAGATCGGCGTGCTCATATTCATCAAACCCAAACGGACATAATACGCCCCGGCGCTCAACCAAAACCAGGGGGAAAAACCAAGCAGCGCCAGGAATGGCACTGACAGCCCCTGCGTGACCACCACAAATTGGATCTTGCCCATACGATCGGCCAACGCCGGCGCCAACAAGAAACCAATCCCCATGGCCAGCGATCCCCAGGCAAACAGGGTACCAATCACCGGGTCTGGCTGATTGTGAACCACCCGGAAGAAGACATTCATGAAGGGCATAACCAATCCTGCGCCGATGGATGTGATTAACATCGGCACGACTAGCTTTCCCAACATGGCAGGATGTTCTGCGGCATATTTCAATGGGGCAAAGACAGAACGCTGATCGCTCCCCAGGCGTTGACGTTGGAGAAACATCAACGGAGTTGCCCCCAGGGTGAAATTAATTGCTACAATCACCAGCGACCAACCATAGGCTACACTATCCGTCGCCGTGACATTCTGCCAGGATCCCATCCAGCCCGGAAGGTATCCACCCACCCAATTTCCAGCAAAAGCCGAGAGCATCTGCAACCCCTGGCTGAAACTAAACAAGTAGGTGCGTTCTTCCTCGCCGCTGTTCTCCACCAAGAACGGGGCCATGGTGATCCCCCACAGGCTTTGCGCTACGCCGGACAAGACATTCATGGCATAGAACATCGGCTCGGTAGGATAAAGCACAATCCCGAAAACGGATAGGCCGATGAACACTCCACCTAATACCAATGAATATTTCCTGCCGATTATATCGGCCAGATAGCCCATGGGCAGGGCTGCTATCAGCGCCGTCAAACTGGACGTAGTGATCAAACGTCCTAATAAAGCCTCATCAAAGCCCAGGCTGAGGGCATAAAAATTGAATAACAACCGGTATACCCCCATCGAAACCCCGGTAATGATCACATTGACCAAATACAAGCGGGCGTTCGGTCGGAAAGCTTTTAAACGAGCACCATATTCTCGAAGGGTCGTATCCATCGAGTCTAACCAACTTTTTGACATGCTATGCCTCTAGATTTTCACCCGATTCCCCGCTCAGAAACTCTTCCAACGTGGAAAACGTCCCTGAAATCGCTTCAGAACGAGTTGTATATAGCTTGCGTTTCTTCTCGCCTAAAGTCAGGTACACCAACCCCGCCAGGCGCAGGGCGCTGAGATGATGGGTTACTGTTGGCGCCCGTAAACGTAAACGGCGCGCCAACTGCGCAGGCGACATGGTCTCTTGCGAGAGATAGCGCAAAATTCGCAGCCGGGTTGGATCGGCCAATGTTTTCAACTTCCGCAGCATACTATCCGGAACCTGCGCTCCGGGGACAAGCGAATCATCCTCGGGGCGAGCGCCAAACAATAATAACCCCAGGCTGTCGCTTTCCCCAAGATGCTGTTTGACCACCAGGGGCGTGATCCAATACGAAGGCACCATCACCAATTCCGATACGTCCAGCCCATCTTCGAAGCGCACCCCGCGAGACACCCTCTCGATGAGCACATCAAAAGTCAATTCACCAGCCTGCTGCTGCGCCTCTTGCAATGCAGCCTCCAAAGCTGGGCGAATACGCTCTTCTTCCTCGGCGAAGAATGCTTCCCGATAGACCTGCAATGCAGCTAGATAACGTTCTCCGAACTTTGAGAGATTTGACCAAATATCAAGGATGCTCTCGGCTTTCTTTGCGAGGGTCGGTGCTTTGTATTCCCGGTACAGTTCCCGGAGAGAATCCTGATCCTCAGGGCCCCAACTTCCGCGTTGTGCTACCCCTTCAAGGAGATCGTGAACTTCAGCCGGCATCCCCGATGATTTTGCCAGGGCAGGCAACCGTGCATCGGGAGCCAATTGGCGCAGAGTCCAAATCACGGTAGCGCTGTCTTTTGAATCCTGAAGCTCATAAATCCAACTCAGCGGGAAATGCACTACGATTTGGGCCTGCTCTAAGATATCACGATCCTCTGCGGGTAAGCGCGACCGCACCCCCGCGGCCCAAGATGGACGCAAGCCAAACTCGTCTGGTTCATGCAAAATATACAGGCTGACGAAAAAATCGTAGCCTGTCCCCAAATCCCAAGATAACGTTGTTGTACTCATTTAGACACTTGCCTAACTTAGATGATTATCTAACACACTGGGGAGTATACGCCACAGCCCAGTTCGTGTCAATTAATTCGGCATGGCTCATTTTGAACCACAAACACCCTTCGTCGAGCTCAGGACATGCCTTTACAATTAGCGTCACAGGTTTGCTTCGCTTTGCGTGCCTCTGGCATTGCATGCCGTTGGCATCACGAATTACACGAATTTTTCATGGCTTTATTTGTGCAATTCGGCCAATTCGTGCATATTCGTGTTTTCTCATGCTTCCAATTTGTCAAGTTAGATTCTCTGTATTTTGAACCATTCCACTAATTCACAAGCTTGAGAAATACTGGTGACTCATCCCATATTGAGGGGAGATGAATTCCATCTTTCCGAGTAAACTGGTTCTTCTCCTGTGGATAACTCTCCTAAAACTGTGGAGAAGTGCCTTTAATTGTTGAAAACTCGTTCTATTAATTCTGTTTTCATCAAAATCACACCCCCTTATATGGGCTGTTCATCCTCTAACAACCCATATATAAAACTATCCCCAAGAGGGATAAACGCCTCGCTATCTATCCCCGGAGACGTTGGGGATAAATAGGAGCCAATTTTACCCTTCATATGGTTATCCTTTCAACGAGACCCCTGCATATGCCCCTATTTCTATTGCATAAGCAGGCCCTCCACATATCCCCAGGCCCTACTAAGATTACTATTAAATACTCTTATGATACACTGTGAGGGATAATATAGAATAATCTCCACAACAACTTTTGGAAAGAAAAATGTCTCAAATATACCGTCATCGCTTTGCTCTCCCCGATAAAGTGATAGGCCGCATTGATCTCGAATCGGGAGATGTATACGAAACTCGCATCGGCCCAGATAAAAGAATTGGAAGGGTTGATTTCCAATCAGGAAAAATCTATCGGCGTCTGCTCGGGCCAGACAATTATATCGGCCAGGTTGATCTTGAAAGCGGCCGTATTTATCTAGAACACCTTGGCCCGGATGAATATATTGGACGTGTCACGGAGGCTGGGAAATTATATCGTCATGTCCCCCTCGGGCGGGATGATTATGTAGGAAAAGTTGTTGGGGATGCGTTGATTGTTGCTGGAGGGGCTGCGTTCCTGCTGTTTTTTGCAGCCGAAATTGATTAGGGTGTGTTTCATTCAATTGATTAATGTCTGACGATTTGCAAACCTTCAACCTTTAACCACGAAACCGCTTCCGTGGGTAGTGTCCCATATCCCAGGCTGCCAACAGGGGGCAGCGCGGCGTATTGGTTATCGATCCATAACACGAAGCCTAGAGGGCTATGGGGTACGATAGGGGTTTCGAAAATAGTTTCACCATCGACAAGAAAACTAACCAAATTCTTCTGCCAAATCAAGCTGTAGTGATGCCATTGAATAACATCGATATCGAGCCGGGCGGCATCTTGTTGAATTGCTCGGCTGGCCAACCGCCGGAATAATCGCGTGGTAGGCTTCCAAATCAAAAATGGCAGGGCAGGCACGCCCAAAGCTAAGACAGGCGGTGGCCATGCTGGGGAACGAAAGGTAGCAGCCAGGAACCCATTGGCGGGCAGATCGTCACGGAAGGAAAGGTAATTTTGGGGAGAAGCGAAGAAGAACCAGGCCGCGTTGGGCAAGGCTGGAAATCGACGTGAGCCGCCGCCAAACCCCAGCGATAGGCTGAAGGGGTCGTTCCAGAAGCCAAAGCCCCAGGTGCCGGGGATGTCGAGGTCTGAAACACGAGCTTTCAGGCTTAACGTCAATGGGGGCTGCCAGGGGAAGGAGCGGCGAGTTTGTATGGAGTAATCGTCAAGTTGGGCCAGTCGATAGCGCCCTTTGGGGCCAGGGGGAATCTCCAGGTTCCACGCGCCAAGCCCAAGGGGCGTCAGTTTAGCGCCGGGGGTAAGGTTGGGCTTCAAATCTCGTAATGCTTTAGGAGACATCATTTTTCAGCTAACCCTCCCGCAGGTTTGCAAGCGATTTTTTCGGAAATCACTTGAGCGATCGGTTTCAACACACGATTTCATTCGTTTTGTAAACCTGCGGGAGGGTAGGTTGAGATAGGATGAGAAAGTCGGTTCTCCAGAAATGTGATATACCAAAGGTAGTCACAATCAATTAGCGCACTCGATTAGGTGCAAAGGAGAACCGACTATGAATAAGGATAACACAAATTATGTAGGCATAGATATTGG
>JADHXE010000136.1 GCA_016783125.1 Anaerolineales bacterium | reverse complement strand
CGTAAATGATTGGTCACCAACTTCTTCGGAGTCTTCTCTTGAAGTCGGTCGGTGGACGTTCTCGCTTTCATGGGCACACCTCCAGTACTCTTTTAGGATTATTTTACTCCTTGAGTACGGGGTGTAGACCCCAATCACAAATTCAATCTTTGAGCGCTTCGTAGTGACGATTTTGGTCATTTTTTCCCTGAAATTAGGTATCTTCTCAATAACTTGGGGTAGGGCAGGTCATGCTCTACTCCCAAGTGGATGGTAAGCTGGAGTTTGTTGTTGGATGATTTCAGCAAAACTCGGCAAGGCATGAACTTCAGCGACACGGTCGAAGACATAGGCATAGAAACTGACGCCTAACTTCTTAGCCGTAGCGACCAGTGTCATAAAGGTATCCCAAGCAGCGAGCCCATCTTGGGTACGAGGGCCGAAGCTGATATCCCGTTTGCGAACCCTGCGTCTGGCAGCGAGTTCAGCCGGGTTGTTGTGGAGCGGGATTTCGGGATACTGGAGCACCTTCAATAATCGATCTTTCTTGGCTTTTGTCTTGGCGATGCGTTTATCCAAGTCGTTGTATCCGGTAACCGTACTGAAGAGGGTATCAAATTCTTGAGTGAGTACAGCGGCTTGCTGCTCCGATGGCTGGGAACGATATGCCTGGAGTTTGTGATAGAACCCCCAGAACTGCTTGAGCAGATCATCCAGCAGTTGACGATGGTAGTCCACCACCGGCATGAGTTTTTTGTAGTGACGTCCCTCATGTACCCAGCAGAGTGAATGTTCAGCGGTGATGTAGCGGAACTGGGGAGCATCATTACTGATCAGCAGGGGGACAATCGGCATGACGGTTTGGCTGTGATATGCGGTCAAAGCTGCGGCTTCGAAGACCCTGGCTTGCTGTTGCTCATTGAGACGGCCCAAATGGGTTTGCACCAGGGCTGCCAGTTCAGGATAAATCAGCGCCCTCTCTTGCGGCCATTGGGCAATCGCTGCTTGTACCCACTGAGGTACTGTGAAGATTTGCAGCCATACTTCAGTCTGTTCATTGAGTAAGAACTGGGTCTCAAACTGATTGGCTAAGATATTGATGACGGTCAAGCGGTCTTTGCGAGACCGGGTGAAATAAGCCGAGTACAGCGGATTACAAACAATGTGACAATGCTGGTTCTCTCCATTTACTCGAGTTGCGGTATCATCGACATGCTGCCATGAACTACTCTGAAGCCCAGCCAGGTAGACGGCATCTTTCTCTGCGTGCCAGCTATCCTTGTCTTTGATCAAGAGGTTCGAAACTTGCCCTTCTGAGATCAAGACGCCCATATTGTCCAAGAATTCAACGATCTTGGGTTCCGTCATTTCAGCCGCATAATACAAGGTGATCACCAGGGATCGAATGCCTGGACCAAACTCCCCCTTGTATCCTGCTGGCAGCGAAGCTAGATAGGTTTTGTGCAGTGATGGTGAATAGTACTTCTCTTTCAGAAAACGCACATTATCCGTTTTGATAACCAGGTCTTGTATGGTGACAGCTTCATATCCCTTGAATTTCGCATCTTCCGGTAACTGGCTTCGCTCTACTTTCAGTTTCTCTTCCCGGTCGATCTTGATCCGGTTGATCTTGCGCCTCCGCCGCCTTTTCTTCGATTGGCGTCGTTCTTTCTCAGAAGAATGGTCGCTTCCCTCTGTCTTTTTCCCTGGCTTGATCTTTGGCTTCCCTTGCTCTCCCTTGAGCCGGTTCACCTCGTCCCGAAGCTGCTGTACATCCTCTATCAAAGCGTCGTTTTCTTGCTTGAATTCTTCAACCAAATTCAACAGCATCCCGATTGCATCTCGCGCTCGGTCAAGGTCTTTGATTTGGTTGGGATCGAAACCAGGTAACATCATCATTTTTCTGCTTGCCTCAGCTTGTAATCTCTCTGAGGATACTCTTCTTTCGTTGGATATTCGTTAGCATTTTCTATGCGTTTTGTTTGATCGTTGCTCTACCACTTTTTTTTGAGAAGATACTATCTCTGCTAGAAAAGGCAGAAGCCCAGAGCGATACCTCCAGGCTTCTGTTGGGTCGATTTTCGCGACCCGGACGGTCCCGACGGGGAGTGAACCCATCTTGAAGTAAATTAGGGGGGACAGGAATCAGTGCTGGTGTTTAGGCCTTATTTTTCAGAAAGAAGCCATTGAGTGTGCTTGAAAGCACACCTTTTTTGTTTTACACAGTGTACGCTTTCGTTTTTCAGTAGTTCTCGCGTACTGAGTTCATTTTATCTGAAGTCTTGTAAGAACGCAAGTCATATTTCAAGAAATCTGCCTGTAAATATCGTTGCCATCTTCGGGGGCGATATCATAGTTGGGATATGCAATTGCAAGTTAGGACTAACAAATACATCATCCTGAATAATCAGACCAGGAGTTTTGGCTTACCAAATGCCCAATTGGTTTGATTTTAGGCGGTTTATTTGCCAACAGCTCGGATGGAGTATTTGCACACTACGGGCTCAACCACGGCGATTCCCAGAGACCCTCTTACAGAGCTAAGGTGATTTGCGCAAATTGTGGTACAAATGAATCGCCATGACTTCCAGAGTATCTGTTAAATATATCGCCTTTTTCTTCAGTTTGCTGATTTTAGCCACCGCTGGCTGGTGGTGGTGGTTGGGCTCGCTTCCCAATTTGGCAGAACTCCCCAGCCGCCTGCACACGCCCAGCATCCGCATTGAAGATCGCTACGGACGTTTTCTATACGAGTCTCTCTCCGAGGGTGACGGGCGGCACACCGCGCTCCCGCTCGATCAAATCCCCCTCGCTTTGCAACAGGCCACCATTGCCACTGAAGACCGCAATTTCTATCAGCACCCCGGCGTAGATGTGACTGGTATTCTGCGCGCATTCTGGATCAATCTGCGCGGCGGCGAGTCCCTGGCCGGGGGCAGCACCATCACCCAGCAGGTTGCCCGCAATCTATTGCTCGGACCTGATGAGCGCTATCAGCGCACAATGAAGCGCAAATTGCGCGAGGCCTGGCTAGCCTGGCAGCTTTCCCGTCGCTACACCAAAGACGAAATCCTGGCCCTTTACCTTAACCAGATGAACTACGGCGGCATAGTTTACGGCGTTGAAGCAGCGGCCCAAACCTACTTTGGCAAATCTGCCGCCGAGCTTGATCTGGCTGAATGCGCTTTGCTGGCCGGTATTCCGCAAGCCCCGGGATTGTATAACCCTTTACTCGATCCCGATGCGGCGGAAGCACGCCAGCAAATTGTGCTGGCTCTGATGGTTGAAAGTGGATTTACCAGCCCCGGGGATGGTGAACTGGCCGCGGCGGAATCCTTGATTTATGCGGCTGCGCCTTATCCAATGGAAGCGCCGCACTTTGTCCTGTGGGTGCGCGGCCAACTCGATGCTTTGCTTGCCCCCGAAGATTTTTCCCGCTCCCTCATCGTGCGCACCACGCTCAACCTCGACTGGCAGCACCATGCCGAGCGCGCTGCCAGTCAGCAACTTGCCAGGCTGCAAGCCGGGGGTGAGTCCGCTTTGGGGCATAATGTGAATAATGCGGCTTTGGTATCTCTTGATCCACACACTGGCGAAATTCTGGCAATGCTGGGCAGCCCTGATTACTTCGATAACGCCAATGGCGGCGCCATCAATATGGCCTTGTCGCCCCGTCAGCCTGGGTCAGCGCTCAAGCCACTGATCTACGCAGCAGCCCTTGACCCCGACCGTAGCCAGGAACCCTTCACCCCGGCTACGATGATTCTGGATGTGCGCACAGCATTTATGACTCGTGAAGGTGAAGCCTATACCCCCAGCAATTATGATCTCATGGAGCGCGGCCCCGTGTTAGTGCGTGAGGCACTGGCTTCATCGTTGAATATCCCTGCCGTGGCAGCGCTCGACGATATCGGCCTGGAATCGCTTTTCGCGCTGGCCGCAGATTTGGGCATCACGACCTTTGATGATCCCGATGATTATGACTTGTCCATTGCCCTGGGGGGCGGTGCGGTGCGCCTGCTGGAACTGGCAACCGCCTATGCGGCTTTTGCCAACGGCGGCTATCGCATTGAACCTTATGGCATTCAGGAGATTTACACGGTTGAAGGGGAAACGCTCTTTGCTGTTGAACCCGCTGCAAAAAACCTCGTGTTGGATGAACGCGTGGCCTGGCTGATTTCCAACATCCTCAGCGATAATGAAGCCCGCACGCCTGGCTTTGGCCCCAGCAGCGCTTTAAAACTGGACCGTCCCGCCGCGGTAAAAACAGGCACGACTTCCAATTTTCATGATAACTGGACGGTGGGTTACACCCCCGCCGGAGCATCCGGCACGCCCCCCGGGGTGGTGACCGGTGTCTGGGTTGGCAACACCAGCCACGAGCCAATGTGGGATGTCACCGGCTTGAGCGGTGCCGCCCCGATCTGGCATAACTTCATGCGCAGCGTGTTAGCCGGTTCCCCGGAGATTGATTTTGAGCGCCCTTCCGGGTTGGCGCAGATCGAAGTCTGCGCGTTATCGGGGCTGCTGCCCGGTGAGGCCTGCCCCTATCGCCGGCTGGAGTGGTTCATCGCCGGGACAGAACCGCAGGAGCAGGATCACTTTTATCACCGCGTATGGCTGGATGCCGATACAGGCTTGTTGGCCGATACGACTACACCCCCAGGGCGCCGCATCCCGGAAACGGTTCTCGATCTTCCCGCAGAAGCACAGCCCTGGGCGCGAGCCAAGGGGATTAAACTGTTATCTGATGTGATGGCGTCTGAAGTTCGGGAAACGCCTTTGCACCTGTTTTCCCCTGTACCGAATGCCACCTATCGCATCTCCGCGAGCTTGCCCGCCGAGGCGCAGCGTTTGCACCTCGCAGCAGCAGGCACCAGTAGTTTGCAGGAAGTCAGCATATGGCTGGATGGGGAATTAATCGCCACTGTGACTGAGCCGCCCTTCGAGGCCTGGTGGCCGCTGCAACCTGGGGAACATCAGACCTGGGCCGAGGGGATTACTGCTGAGGGGGAGCGCGTGAGCAGTGATGTGGTGCGGTTTAGCGTGGAGGAATGAATTCTTTGACTGGGGACAACCGACCACGGACCGCCGAAACCTGATTCACGAGAACAGTTTGGCAGCGGTCTGCCGTCCGCGGTCTGCGGTCTATGGCGTAACGGTAAACAAACTCCCCTCGCCGCGCCCGTAAACCTCGGGGAAGTAGAACTCCTGCGCTGTGGGGGGGATGACGCGGAACTCGCCCGGTGTGCTGGCTCTGACCAAGTATGTGTATACATAGGTTCCCGCGGGAAGATAATCGGCCGAGAGCACCATGCGTTCGTCGCGCAATTCAGCGTGATCGAAATACCACCAGCCCCAGCCGCGTTGCCACATATCGTCGTAGTCGTAGCGGTCGGGGGCCAGTTGCTGCGGACTGGTCTCCAGAGTTTGATCCACCGCTTCCAGCCCGGCGGGGAGATGGTCGTCGATGATGGCGTAGTGCAGCGTGTTTGGTATCACAATTGTCAGGCGGGCCAACAGAATGTCGCCGCGGGCGGCCTCGGTGACGGGGGTTTCACGATCTTCGGGATTGAAGTAGCTGCGCGAGATGACAATGCCGCGGTCAAGGGCACCGATTTGCTCCACAGGCAGCGATACATTCAGGTGCGTGGTGTAGTACAGATTGCCAGGGCCGTCATCGCGGGCGATGGTCAGGCGGTTGATTTCATCACTCAACATTTCGGCAATATCCAGACGGATTTCATAGGTATCATCGAGATTGTCGCGGTTGGCAAAGCCGTTACCTGCGTGTGTTCCGTTGAGGGCCACGGCGTATTGGTAATTGGCGGCCAGTTCCCCGGTGTAGGTCATCCAGCCGGTCAGCGCCATCAGCGACCAGGCGGTTTCCTGTGTGGAGCGCCAGCGCCCCTCGGTGCGGTGAGTCATCAGCCAGCGGACAGCATCGACATTTAGGGTGTTATCGGGGTCAATTTCAATCAGCGCGCCCAGCACAATGGCCGTGGTGCGCGTGTCGGTGTTCCAGTTCCAGTAATCGCGCCAACCTTCTTCCCAATGAGGGCCGGTTGCCGAGCGGATGGCGGCGTTGTTGAAATCGGAAATCAACGTTTCAATACGCGTGTCTTCCGGGTTGAGCATGAATAGCGTTTGTGCCAGATAGGCGCGGGCATAGATGCTCAAGGATTGACGCTTTTCATAGAGCCGCACCACCTGCGCGGTTAGACCGCCGCCCCCGCCCGCAATCCGCATTCGGGTGTGCTGCGAGCTGGTTTGCGCGGTTTCATCATTCGCGACTTGTTCGGCGCGCACCAGCGCATACAGCAGGAAAGCCTGCCGGTTACGCATATAGCCCGCTTCCAGTTCCAGATCGCTGGGGAGATTATCTTCGAGGTAGCTGATGCCCTGGTTGAGTACCAGCGGGCTGACGGCATACCCGGCGCGCTGCGCTTCCGCCATCCCCAGGATCACATACGCACTGGTCAGGGTGTTGCTCTCCAGGGTGTACCACCAGCCCCAGCCGCCATCTGCGTTTTGCCAGTTGTAGAGACGCTGCAGGGCGGTATTGACTTGTGTTTGCAGATTGGCTTCCAGTTCTGCATCGCTGCGCCCGGCGGATTGCATGGCTTGCGCAGTGAGTACATTGGGCAAGAAGCGCGAGATAGTTTGCTCGACACATTCGTATGGATAATGTTCCAGATAATCCAGGCCGCTGGCCATGCCTGCAACCAGGGAAGGTTCAATCTGGATGGTCAGGTCACCCGTGGAGATTTCACCCATCCCCTGGGGCAAGCTGATTCCCTCGGTGCGGCTGCCAGCCTCGGGCAGAGTCCCGGCTGTCCCCACGGTTTCAGGGACTTCATAGCGATAAACCGGAATCCCCCCCTCGGAGAGAGTCGCCAAGGTGGGTCGGCTGGCATCGCTAAAGTCGCCGCCCTGGGCGCTGAATACCAGATCCACGCGCTCTGCATCAGCCTGAACACTCCCTTCCCAGGAGACGATGGCTTGCTGGTGGGCGGGGATTTCGATTTCTTGCGCCGCGTCACCGCTCAGGATAAAACCTTCCGCCTGCAAGCTGGCGGTCACGGCCAGGTCTTCGTCGCTGTTGTTGTGGATGGCCGCGCTCAACTGAACCTGATCGCCGACGACGAAGAAACGCGGCGTTTGCGGGCGCACCAACAAGGGCTTGGTGCTGAGGATATCTTCGGTGCTCTCGCCGACGCGGGTATCCACGGTGACGGCGCGGCTGTCCATGCGCCAGGTGGTCAGGTTGTCGGGCAGGGTAATGGTGACCGTGGCCTCGCCGTTCTCGTCGGTGACGACAGCCCCGTTCCAATATGCGGTGTCGGGGAAATCCTGGCGCACATCGGCAACGCCGAATTCATCGTAGCCTTTGTTGCCACCGCCCCCCGCGCCCATGCCCTCGCCCAGGGCAAGCTGCTCTTCGAGTTTGATATTGTATTCTTCGATGCTGTATAACAACGGTATGGCCGTGCGCACGCTTAACGAGCGCGGCGAGTAGAAGAAATCCACAATCGGATCGGCGTTGGGCGGTTTCAGCGTCAGGGTTGCCAGATCGGTGAGGGCCAACGAAATTTCGGCGCTGACCGGCTCGCCGCGGTAATCACTTGTGCGTATGGTGTAGGTAATCTCATCGCCCGGCCCGGCTTCGGTCTTGTCGGGGATAATCTCAACGTTCAGGGCTTGCTGCTCGGCTTCAATCTGAATTTCGGTCATGCCCATGCGAAAATCGGGGGTTTGATTTTCGCTTGCGCCGGTAATCACCGTTACCGAGATGTAGACATTGGGGGCCATATCGCTGGTTATCGGCAGGCGGTAGACAGCGCTGTTATTTTCCAGTTGAATGACTTCGCTGTAGCGGATGTGACCGCGCTCGACTGTTACCAGGGCGAAATTTTCGCCGGGGAAGGGGGATGCGATCAGGATTTCGGCTTCTTCGCCGGGGGTGTAGGTGTCTTTGTCGGTGACCAGTTCCAGCGAACGGTCATCGCTCTGCCGCCAGGCGATATAGTCGCTGCCCGAAACCCACATCCGGACGGATGAGCGGGCTTCGTTGCCGTGCTCGTCGCGGGTGGTGACGATAGCCTTGAAGATACCGCCGTTGGGCGGTGTGAAGTTGACGTTGGCGCGCCCCTGCTCGTCGGTTGCGATGCCCTCAAAGGCGGCTACCGGAATCTCTTCTACGCTGGATTCCCAGTGGATGGTTCCGTCGCTCTCTTGCACCTGAACGCTGTTCCAGCGCCGCTCGACAATTTCCACATCGAGTAACTGACCAGCGACGGGTTCAGCCTCCCACTCGACGGCGACGAGTTCGAAGGTTTGTTCCTCTCCGACGCTGCCTACATAGCGTTGGGGACGCACGCCCGCGTAGACGGCGCTCTGATGCCCGATGACTGTGGCGCGTGCGCTGACGGCGTTGTTTGCCAGGTCGATAGTGGTGGCTTCGAAGACGAAGCTCAGGCTGGACTCGGCAACGCTCAGATCGGCAGGCAGGGTGAGTTGGAACTGACCGCTTTCGTCGGTAATGGCCTGCCCGGTGGCAATTTCTTCGTTGTAGAAGAACTTTTCATCATAGGCGAAATAGTCGTCGTAGTCCATGTCGGAGAAGCTGTAACGGCTCAAGTCTCCACCGGGCGAGAAAGTGTAGGTACTGGCGAACAGGCCCCACTGCACCTCGGCATTGCTGACCCAGCCGCCGGAGAAAAACTCGGCTGCCAGGGTCAGGGTAAACTCGTCATCGGCAAGCACATTTTCGGGGTCTGCTACCACCGCCACCTGAAATTCCGGTTTGCGGTATTCGGCCACCGAGAAATAGCCATCCCCAATTTCTTCTTCGGTGACGGGATCCATCACAATGATGTCGTAATATCCCAGGGCGGCATTTGCATCGAGCAGCAACTCGCCATCGAAGGTGCCAAATTCTGAAATCGGCAAGGTCTCTTCATAAATTGTATTGCTATAGCTGGCGATGGTGACGCGTACTTCTTGCAGCGTTGGCAGGCTGTAAGCGAGATCATCATTCATGCGCACAACGCCCTTGAACGAGACCGGGTGCCCCGGTCGGTAGAGGGGGCGGTCGGTGTAAAGATAAACGGCGGGCTGGTTCGACAGAGTGTAATAATTGCCCCAGATGCCGAAATCGTAGGGGGAGACGCCGCTACCCCAATCGGTGCTGGCAAAGGCCAGGTGTTCGTCGCTGTCGGTGAGTACGTAGTAGGTGGGCAGGCTGGTGCGGGATGACGGGCTTTCATCAGTGGGATTGGTGGTGTAGCGAGCGCGGATTTTTGCCGCGGTATTTGCGCCAAAATCCTGGGGAATCTCGATATGGGCCAGGCCGTCCGCATCGGTGGTGGCGCGCCCGACGACGTTGAAATGCTCATCGTACAGGCTCAGCGGGACTCCCGCGAGGGGGGTACCCTCATTGAGGTCGGTCAGCCATACCAGGGCTTCGCTGCGCGTGCTTTTGACGGTGGCGTGCGCACCGGCAATCATCACTAAGCGCTGATCGCTGGTAATCAGGCCGTCATTTTCCCAGCCTTCCATATTCAGAAAATAAAAACCCGGGGGCAGGGTTTCGCCGGATGTATCGGTTAGCGCGTATCGTTGCAACCCGATGTCGTTGAGCGTGTTGTAGTTGGGCTGGGACCACTCGCGGAGCAAGGAATCTTCCGAGGGGGTGTAATCCCAAACCGATGCGTTGCCGCTGGCAAGGGCGTGGAACTGGGCCGCATTGAGCTGGTATAACCCGGCCTGCACGTTGTCTACATTTACGTAGCGAATATAAAAATCACTTGGCCCGTCCTGACGGTAGATGACCGGGCCGTAAGGCATCTCGAGGTAAGCGGTAGCATTATAGGCGGAAGTTCGAAAGTTGAAAACGTAATCGCGGGTAATCGGGTTTCCGTACAGATCGCTAATGCCGGGCAGCACGCGCACGAGATAACTTGTGGAAGGCTTCAGGCCGTAAAACGAGATACTCCAATCCCATTCGTTGTAGACCCATTCAACTTCCCCTGCGGGCTGTGGCGAGATGACGACCTTGTCTTTCAATGAGTCGAGATCCATCGGCGAGTTGAACATGATTGTCACACGCCGCGAGAAATATTCTTGTGTGCTGTTATCAGCAGGGCTGGTGGCGCGCACGCCGGGGGGCAGCATGGATGTAAAATGCCAGTCGAGGCCTTCGGCCAGCGTGCCGCCCCACTGGTCTGTGGCCTGATCGCTCAGGATCATATTGCACGTTGTTCCCAATTCAAGCAGGTTGGCGGGTGTGATAGCGAGGACGGTATTTTCATCATCCCACTCGAATGCCACAAGGACAACCGCGCCGTTTTCATCTTTTAGCGCGAAGTTGGCTTCCACGCTGGCCGTGTTCATGGGTTGGTAGAAGGAAAGGGAGAAGGTTTGCTCCAGGGGGACATCCGTGAGCCAATCTTCGGGGTTCCAGGTCCAATCAGTTAGTTCGAGGGCTTGAATTCGGGGAGCCGTGGTGGTGAACGACCATTCATAGCTGTCTTCCAGGGCAGAGCCGCCTGTATCGCTTACCCCGGCGGGGATGCTGACCGTGTAGGTGGTGGAACTGCGCAAGCTCTCATCCGGCTGGAATACATACACTGAGGTGTTGATCCATTCGCCTTGCCCGCTAAGCGCAGGCAAGATTTCGATAGGGGTGGGGAGTTCGGCCTGTTCTTCGGCAATTTGCAGCGCAACCACCGGGCGGTTGAATGCTACCGTGATGATGGCGCTGTTCTCGACATCTGTGGCGTGGTTGGCGGGAAAAACCTGGCTGATTTGCAATTCCCCTTGTGTGCTGAAGATGAAAGTCTCTGCTTCGGCGAGCGCAACGCCATTTTCGCTCTCAGAGTGGGCACCGATTGTGGCCGTGTAGGCTGTGCCGGGTTCAAGGTCTTGCGCAGGGGTAAAACGCAGCGTGTCGCCCTGCGGCCAGGTGATAGCACCTTCAACCGGTTCGCCGTCCGGGCCGATGATTTCCCAGGCGCGTGCCGTGGCTTCTTGATCCATTTCCTGGTCAAAAATAATTTCGATGCTGCCATCCAGGGGCATTTCCTGCCCGCCGGAAGGCGTAGTGCTGCTGACGCGCGGAATAAGGGGATCGCCGTCGTCGGCAGCCTGAAAAGATGAGGTCGGGGTTGCTTCAATTTCGGCGGGTGCGGTGGTGCCGCATCCGGGCATAAAAACGAGCGCGGCAATAATTAGCAGAAGAAAAACATACTGACTTTTCATCGGAGCCTCCCCGTCTTGGCAATGGTCTTCGGAAGCATAGAATCTGGAGAACATTCTCATTTTACCCGATATTCTCCTGTCCTGGCTACTTTGCTCATCCGTCCTGTTTTTGAAGAATTCTCAAGGTGATTTTCAATAGAACAAGGTATCATCCTGCATAATCTTCACTATAGTTTACACCGAGCAGCGTATGAACCCAACTATCATCTTGTTCTGGAAATATGTCTTTCATTGGACAAAGAAACAAATCAAGACCTTCACAAAACCATCTGCTGGAAGAATTATCATCGCGCAGTATGCAAATACTTCATGCCAAATAATCAGCTAAAAAATGCTGGAAAATTGAGTCTTTTCTTCTATCTCTGCTAGAAAAGGCAGAAGCCCAGAGCGATAGCTCCAGGCTTCTGTTGGGTCGGTTTTCGCGACCCGGACGGTCCCGACGGGGGTGGTCAACACCCGAAGTAATTCAGGGTGTACAGAACCCCAGGGACACGCTTTTAGGACAACCTAAGTGCGTGCTGCACCACTTGTGCAGCTATTTTCTTTTAAAAGAGCTTCTTTTCTCTCAAGTTCAAACTGGAATTATTGTACTTCTCCCCGTGTAAGGAGTCAA
>JADHXE010000135.1 GCA_016783125.1 Anaerolineales bacterium | reverse complement strand
CCCGGTCTGGCTTAGTAGTTACCCTCAGGACAACAAAAAACTCTTTATGTATAGAAAAATCATCTTTTCGCTTTTCGTAACGCTTTTCTTAGTTTGTGCGTTAGGGGCATGTAATCTTCCCGGGCGCGGCGCGCCTGAACCTACGAATACACAGGCTGTGGAAACACCAATTTCAGTCTCTACTGCCGAGCCTACCTTATTGCCTCCGCCAACTCCCTTGCCCACGCCTGTGACGCTTGTGAGTGTCGAGGATGGCGACCAGGCCTTATTCAATGGGGACTGGGAAGCAGCTTTACCGGCCTATACTGCTGCGCTCGAAAATAACGCTGAGCCGGCCTTGCGCAGCGCGGCCCTGCTTGGCCTCGGGCGCACCCATTCCATCTTGGGGGATTATGAACTCTCGCTGCAATCGCTGCAGACCTTGATTAATGAATATCCAGGGTCTGCGCATGTGCCGGGGGCATATATCGCCTTAGCCCAAACCTACCAGGAGATGGCTCTCTATCGTGAAGCCGCCGATGCCTACACGGCATATTTGGGATCGCGTCCCGGCATCGTCGATTCCTATGTGCAGGAATGGCGTGGTGATGCTTTGGTCGCCGCGGGTGATATGCCAGCGGCAATCGATGCCTTTCAGGCTGCTCTTGCTGCCCCGCGTGTGGGAGATACCCTGCCCATCGAGATCAAAATTGCCAATGCATATGTTTACCAGGGTGACCACACCACGGCGTTGGTCGCTTATCAAGATATTTTCAGCCGCACAAATAATGATTTCACCAAGGCCTATCTCAATTATCTCATGGGGCAGTCTTATACCGCCCTGGGGCAAATGGATCAGGCTTATAAGATATACCTCGAAACAGTTGAAAATTACCCCTTATCCTATGACACTTATCAGGCCTTGATTATCCTGGTTGAAGCCAATTACCCAGTCAACCAGTTTGACCGTGGCCTGATCGATTATTATGCTGGGCAGTACAGCTTGTCGATTGCTGCATTCGACCGCTATCTGAGTGAGTCTGGTGAATATGCCGCTACGGCACACTATTATCGGGGATTGGCTTTTCGGGCTTTGGGCGAATCCGAGACAGCGATTTCTATCTGGGATGAGATCATTCAAACCTATCCCGAAGCTGACCGTTGGGATGATGCCTGGGAGCACAAGGCCTATACCCAATGGGCTTATCTAGAGCAGTTTGATCTTGCTGAACAGACTCTGCTGGATTTTGTGACTCAGAATCCCTGGCATACACGCGCCGCGGAGTTCTTATTTGATGCCGCGCGTGTGGCTGAGCGTGACCGGGACCTGGGAGGGGCTACCATGATTTGGGAGCGGATTGCCTCCGAATATCCTTCCAGTGAATACGTGCCCAGGGCGCTTTTCTTGTCGGCGATATCTTATTATCGTATCGGTGATTATGATTCTGCGCTGGCGGTGTTCCAACGTTACTCGAATGCTTCATCTGCACCTGCTGACCAGGCCGCGGCGCAATTCTGGATTGGCAAAACTTATCGAGCTATCGGGGATGAGAGCTCTGCCAATGCCGCCTTCAACCGGGCGGCCAGCGAAGACCCCACAGGATATTACAGCGAGCGCGCCCGGGATATTTTGATGGGCCGCGAGCCGTTCACACCGCCACTGGTTTATGATCTGGGTTTCGATCCCAAATCCGAACGCGCCGAAGCTGAATATTGGATGCGGGAAATTTTCGCTATCCCTGAGGGGGTTGATCTCTCTGGCCCCGGGCCGCTCTACAATGACCCGCGCATGATCCGCGGGGCCGAGTTGTGGAGTTTGGGTTTGTATGATCAAGCCCGACTGGAATTCGAATCTTATTGGCAGGATATCCGCGTAAACCCCATGGATAATTATCGCCTGGCCAATTATCTGGTCGAGTTGGGTTCCTATCGTACGGCCATCTTCGCAGCTCGTGAGGTACTCAACCTGAATCAAATGGATGATGCAGCCACGATGAGCGCGCCGATCTATTTCAATCATCTTCGTTTTGGCAGCTACTATCGTGATTTGGTGATCCCCATTGCGCAGGCATATGAGTTTCATCCCCTATTTTTATTTAGTGTGATGCGCCATGAGAGTCTATTTGCCAGTTGGGTTCAATCCTCAGCCGGCGCCCGCGGATTGATGCAGATTATCCCCAGCACCGGGGCCAGTATCGCGGCTCAGGCAGGGTGGCCGGAAAACTATACTGCTGATGAACTGTATCGTCCTAAAGTGAGCATCACCTTTGGAGCGGATTATCTCAGCGATCAACGCGATTATTTCGATGGTGATCTGTATGTGGCCCTGGCTGCCTATAATGGAGGCCCGGGCAACGCTGCGATCTGGAAAGAGTTGGCCGGAGATGATCCTGATATATTCTTGGAAGTGATTCGTTTTGATGAGACTCGCCGTTATATCAGGGGGGTTTATGAACTCTTTTCTATCTATCGAAGTTTATACGACCGCACACCGTAGCCCCGAAAAAAGGAGCGGTTGGCGTGCTGCACACGCCAACCGCTCCTTTCTCTGGTTGCAACGCTCCGCGTTGCAACGTTTAGCAGGCACTCTGCGCCCCGTGTGGGACGTAGAACGTCCCCGAAAGCGTTCCACCGCAGAGCAGTGGAACGAGCCAAGTTTACTTTCCTGGAAACTTCGAAGTTTCCAGGAAAGTCGGTTGTACTAATACCGCAGCAGAGCGCCGATATTGCCGTGCTGCTTCAGGGTTTCATTCTCGTCAAGAACTTCGACTTCACCGCCTTCACTGAGTACCTTTCGCACAGCATGTTCAACGGCATCTGGGATTTCATCGAATTGCTCGTTACAGAATGGGCAAGCCTGCGCGGATTCCGCGGTCAGGTAATCGCACCCCTGGCAGCGATAACCGGGCGCTTTGAACCCCTCCTGGATCAAGAGTGTAAGGACGCGTCCCTCGTGAACTGCGCCAAGGGTTTCATCCAGCTCGAGAACGCCAGCCTGACCTTTGGAAGCATTCGTCACTAACATATCGACAAGACGAGCTTCTCGCTCCAGCTCAGCCTTTTGTCCGATTTCCATGGCTTTGTTGAGAACTTCTGTATGGCTGGCGGTCATACTGCTCGGAAATGTGCCTACAATCAGGCTTTGCCAGGTTTTCGGTAGGAAGTTGCGAAAGCGAGCGATGTTGTCATCTGTACCGCCGATGAGCACGCGGCGCACTTTATGCTCAGTGAAAAATTGGGCGGTGAATTCGGCGGCCTCTTTCATATTTCGCTCGGTGGTTTCCTTGGGGAGAACCCTTTGAGCCTCGCGGCCGCGTCGTCCCCCTGCTTGTGAGCCGCCGCCGTGTTTGATGCGCTGTACATCCTCTCCAAGGACGCCTTCTTGCTCGCGCAAGGCCCCTAAATGGAACGAGAACAGACGCGCGCCTTGTTTGTCGATTAAGGCAACGCCGAAATATCCAAATGAATCTAGTAGATTAGCCAGGGGTTTTACATGGGGGCGGGTGGCGTTGATGCGCACCCGGCTGCGTATCGGCACGCTGATTGGATAAGCTCGAAAGAACCCCTCTGTCATGCATGAGAAGACCGCTACACTGCGTCCCACCCAGTCGTATTCTTGATCGAAGAAGCGTTCGACTTCCGCAGCATCTGCGCTGGGGACATCCGCTTCTTTGAGTTTGGAGCGTAGTTTTAGTTTGTAGACATCCGCACTGCCTTGTGTTGGATCTGTATTGAGATAAACGCTTAGCACGGGATGCTGAGCTTCGTATTTCAACAGTTCTTGCAGGTCGCTATTTGTCAACATAATTTAGCTCCTCTCTATTGAGTTATAAATGAACGTAAATTACCCCGAAAAAAGGGGGACATACCCCCCCACGCACACCTTTTTTCGGATCTTCTCCATACTGGGAAAGTTCCGATGCAATATTACGGACGCTCAGCTAAAGTTAGATCGACTTCGATTTGTTCATCTCCGCGTAGAATAGTTAGCACAACGGTGTCGCCGGGGCTGGTATGCAAAATGAGATAGGAGATCAAATCATTGAAGTTGCGCACTTCATTACCATCGATGCCAATGATCAAGTCGCCGCCCGCGGAGATGAAAGGGATAGGACTGCTTTCGGAGCCGCCTCGCAAGCCAGCTCTCGAGGCCGGGCTATCGGGTGAAACGTCGATGATATAGACCCCGGTTGATTGAGGCAGGCCCAGGGCTTCTTGTTGGAATAAGCTGAGATCCCCTCCTGGAGGGCTGCCGATACCGATAAAGGGATAATTGTAATACCCATCAGCGATGAGATGAGGAACCACGCGTTTGACAATGTTGATGGGGATGGTGAACCCAATCCCAGAGTTGACCGGTTGTCCGCTGGTGTCGAAATTCGTGCTCGAAATGGCTACATTGACGCCAATGATCTCTCCGTCCAGATTGAGCAATGGTCCGCCCGAGTTGCCTGGGTTGATGGCCGCATCGGTTTGGATGATGCCGCCCGCGGTATAGTATGAATTTCCGCCTGGGGCTTCGTGCAAAGAGGGCAACGTGCGGCCCAGCGAAGAAATGATGCCAGAGGTCATCGTTCCGTACAAACCATGGGGGTTGCCAATCGCCACAACGATCTGACCAACTAAAAGTGAGTCCGAATCGCCCAGTGGAATAGGGAAGAGCTCCTCGGGCGGCGCGTCAACTTTGATGACAGCGATATCCGAATCAGCGTCTGTCCCGACAATCTCTCCACGGGTTTTATAGCCAGAAGGGAAGTCGATCTCTAGCTCTGTAGCAGAACGAACCACATGAAAGTTGGTGATGATATGGCCTTCGCTGTCGATGACAAACCCTGAACCGAGAGAACTAGAACCGCTCGATTCTTCAGATAGCACTCGAATGGCTACAACACCTGGATTTGCCCGTTGGTAAAGCGATGTAAGCAGCTGCTCCTGCGTGAAGTCAATCGTTAGCACTGCGACCGTAGGTTCAGGAGTTGGTTGAATTTCTGTGGCCTGGACTTCTGGTGTTGGAGAAGATGAAGGAGTTGAAACCGAAACGACGCAAGCTATTGTTACCAGGGAAAGGATGATAAAAATGAATACCAATATTCGAGCTGTTCTTTTCATTGGAGAATAACCTCTTGGTTTTTTAGAAGGTAGCTGCTTAGCCATGGAACGGATTAGACGAGCTTCTCTTCCTGGATGAGTAGTTTGACAATGGCGCATTCGCGGCAGGGCTGTTCAATTCTAGGCAGACCAGACTTCGGAAGTCTCAAAAGTGTTCTACTGGAGTGAACTTGACGTGATATCAAGCTGATTTTGCCCACGAAATGTTTGCCGGGAGACTTCCGAAGTCTCATTAAGAAATATTGGTTTTAGAATTGAACAGCCCTGGCATTCGCGGAAAGCAGGTTTCTTGCTTGAAATATGACATTGTCAAGGTAGTTATGAAAGAAGAGATGTTTTCGAAGTGGGTAATGACGCTGGGATGAGCTTATTTGTTTGAGAAAGGTTGTCATCTCTTTTTTGATACTACGATTGTATTTGTAGCAGATATTATACGTCAAGCGTTTTTGGAAAATGTTTAGATGTTTCTAATATTTGCTGATGGTAACTGTTTAGCCATAGAGAGAAAACACGTCAGCCGGCTTTTGGTTTGAGGTAGGAAATTCCTCTGACAAATTTCAGGCTTCGTGCTATTATAATGCCATGAGCACTCCCCTAGAGCGGATTCTCGTCGTTGAGGGTGATCCTGATGTTAGTGATTTGATTGCACGGCAAGTGTTGCAGCCGTTAGGATACCGGGTAAAGGTGGTGACAGGGGTACCCTCGGCGATTCAAGAAGCTGCCAGTTTTTCTCCTGATATTGTAATTGTAAATTTGAATCTGCCTGAACTAAGCGGCAAAGACTTCCTGGTGGCGTTGTCTTCTCAGGGGGCGGAAGTTCCTGTAATTGTGATCGCAGAGGAAGGCTTCGAGGATGACGTCATTCAGGCTTTCCGCTTAGGGGCGACGGATTTTTTGAAAAGCCCTTTGCGTGAGGCTGAAATCGTCTCAGCCGTTGAACGGGTTCTGAAGCAAGTTCGGGCCAAGCGAGAGCGAAGACTTCTGGCGCATAAACTGGAGCGAACCAACCGGGAGTTGAAACATCGCGTGCGCGATCTGACAACCATCTTTGGCATTGGTAAGGCGATAACATCGATTACAGATCAGCAAGTGTTGTTTGATCGAATCGTAGAAGGCGCTGTTTCTGTTACCGAGGCGGAAAAAGGCTGGCTGCATTTACGTAAGGGGGACGACAAAGCATTTGTTTTGCGTGCTTCCAAGAATTTACCTAAACCAATCGCTGCTAAACTTGGTCAAGAGTGGGATGATGGAATCAGCTCATTGGTGGCCTTGTCTGGAGAAACCTTTTCTATTCACGGAGAAGCACTACAACGATTTAAGGTTTCTCAGTTAGGAAAATCAGCATTGGTGGTTCCTGTGAAAGCACAGGAGCAAGTCATCGGGCTGCTGGTCACCGTGCGCGATAAGTCAGTTCCATTTAACCCTGGCAATCAGGCGCTATTAGAAGCTGTTGCCGATTATGTCTCTGTTTCTTTGGTGAATGCCCGCTTATTCCAGGCTTTGAAAGAGCAGGCCCGGTCAATGCAGAACATGGTCAAACCTTCCGTTGAAGACGACAAGGTGAAGGATGATACCCTTCGTAATGTGAGTCAAATATTCCAGCTTCCCCTGGATGATATCGAACAGCAAATTGAATTTATACTTGATGGTGACGATCAAGATGTCGATGACGATCAGATGAAAGCCTTACGAGATCTGCGGACAAATCTGGTAGATGTCAAACGACTCGTGGCCACATTGTCCCAATTCCAAAAGGCTGAAGCATAAGTGGATGACGCCGCCAGATGGTAAAATTTGATTGATCGCTAGATAAGAAGTGCTGCGGCAGCTATGTATTGCTGCCATCTTCTAGAGATGTAGAAAAACAAATGTTAAATTAGCGAGGAAGATCCCTCGCTATGGTTGAGAAATCACAGACAGTCAACCACACACAAAGGGTGTGATATGCCCAACAGTACTATTCTACTCATCGTTTCTGACAAACAGACGGGAGACCTCATAGAGAGAGGGGTATTGAGACCAGCAGGTTATCAGGTTACTCAGGTGCAGGAGCCGACGGCGGCAAAATCCATTATTCGCTCTTCACCAGTTGATAGCATCATTCTGGAAAGTGGGATAGGGGGCGATAAATTAGAATTCGTTCACGATCTGTTAAAGACGTTTCCAGCAACACCTCTGATTTTGATTGGGCCTGGTAAAGATAAAGATTTATATGTTGATATCTTGCGTCAGGGAGTGTTAGATTTCCTTACACCGCCATTGAAGCCTGATATTGTCTTAGAAACTGTAAAACGAGGTGTTGACCAAAAAGCGCGCTTGAATTCTTGGGCGAAAGACCGCTATCGACGCGATACCGATGTGCTGCGACGACGGGTGAATTATCTGGAAACCCTCGGTAAGGTGGGGCGTTCTGTTACTGCTTCGCTAAACTTAGATGAAGTTCTAAAGCTGGTTGTTGACGCTGCTGTCGAAATCACTGGCGCAGAAGAAGGGAGCTTGCTCATTTTGGAGGAAAGCAGTGGCGAGCTTACTATGCGAGCCTCGCGCAATTTCCAGGATGAATTTGTGCAGACTTTTCGTTTGCCAATAAACGATACTTTAGCAGGTGAAGTGGTTCGTACAGGAAAACCGGCCTTACTTGATGAAAAATCCCCTCAGAAGATCAAGACTTCGTATTTAGTAAAAACACTGATCTATGTACCTCTTAGGGTTCAGGACAAAGTTATCGGTGTTTTGGGGGTGGATAATCGGGAAAGCACACGGTCTTTTACTTCTCAACATATCACTTTAGTTTCAGCGTTGGCAGATTATGCCGCCATTGCTATTGAGAATGCGCGGCTTTTTGCTGGCACAGAAATCGAGCGAAACAAACTCGAAGCAATCCTCACACGAATCGAGGACGGAGTGATTGTCGTCGATGCCAATGGAAATGTGATTTTGGCCAACCGGATTGCGCGGGCTCTTTTTGATTTAGATGATAAAGACATCATCATGAAACCAGTTGAGGAAGTGTTTGTTCATGAACAGATGGTTGGTCTTCTAAAGAATGGCCATGAAACCTTCCCATATCGCTGCGAGATTGAGTTGGATAATGGTCGTGTGATCAACGCTCAACTGAACTACGTCCCGGATGTTGGGCTGACAGTCACCATGCACGATGTGACTTATTTCAAGGAACTTGATCGTATCAAAAGTGAGTTTGTTAGCAATGTCTCCCATGACCTGCGTTCTCCTCTGACGGCGATTTTGGGGTATGTTGAACTGTTAGAGCGAGTCGGCCCTGTGAATGACAAACAGCGCAGTTTCATTCAGCGGGTGCAGGTGAGCGTGCGTAATATCACTGAACTGATCAACGATTTGTTGGACTTGGGCCGCATTGAGTCTGGCTTCGATGAACGCAAAGTTTCGCTTTCTTTGCAAAATGTAGTGCAGTATTCCGTCGAGAGCATCAAGGACCGGATTGTTGAGAGCGGTCATAGATTAGTTGTAGATGTCCCCGAAAACCTGCCGCAAATCATTGGTGACTCTGTTCGCTTGCGACAGGTTGTAGATAATTTGTTGGGAAATTCCCTGCGCTATACGCCGAAAGGCGGCAAGATTAGTATTTCAGCTCGAGATGAAAATGAGCAAATCATACTGCAGGTGAGTGATAATGGTTGTGGAATCCCCGCTGTAGAACGCCCCCATGTATTTGAAAAGTTCTATCGTGCCAGCAATGTGGTGGAAAATATATCAGGCAGTGGACTTGGGTTGGCGATTGTGAAATCGATTGTGGAGAACCATAATGGCAGGATTTGGGTTGATTCTGTAGAAGGAGAGGGTTCTACCTTTACAGTTGTTCTACCGATAGAAAGAGAGCCAAAATAACCCCCCTCGACCGGCAAAATGATATCTCCAACTCGTTTGAGATGGGTGCGTTTCAAATGAGTTGATGCGCCGAACGCAGGCATCCGTATTGCGTATTGCGCATTCCGTAATGCTTCCCAAATACGCAATACGCTATGCGAAATACGCAGCGAGGTTTTCAACCGAAATGCAACGCACCCTGTCGAAGTAGTTATGGTAGAGGGAAATTTGGGATTTTAAAGGGTAAGTCTCCATTGGGTGGTGAGGATACTCAATGGAGACTTCGCCAAAGGAGGAAACAGCGATGAATGAAGGGATTGCTCCCCATTCTGCTGAGAATAATATCAGAAGTAGATTGGATTGTTGATGGTCAAAGATCACGGCTGGCGGGTGATGATACTCCCTCGGGGATATGACAATTATTGGATGCAGGCCTGATGGAACTTACCTTTTCAATAGAGGGGGCTACCAGTCTCTGTTTTGGCGTCGGATACTCTCGAGCAGCTTAGGTTGATCAGAGTCTTGCTGTTTATTCCTGCCCCGCAAGGCCCCGATGCGTGTATCTAATTCGGTGCTGAGTCTCATCCAATCTCTGACCAGTAATACGAAGCCAGTTGCCTGAGGGAGAAAGAACTGAACAGGTAGGAAGAACCGAAGCGCTGCACGAGAAAGTGGGTACCCTCTCAATTCGACTGCTAAAGCAGTGTGCCCATAGAGCGGGGCCAGGAAGCGTCGTTTTGCCCAGCCTTGTTCTTTTGGAGGGAAGATTTGAACCAGGTCAACTGGGCGGATGGTGCGAACCCGCCGGTAAGCAACGTTGAGCTTCATAAAGGGGGTCACAATCCGAAAATGAGTTGCCTGGGGTTGCACATAACTCATATTTCTCGCCAGCATCGCAAATAACCCCATCATGAGACAGATAACTGCCCCCGCCAAGACCCAAAGATTATTGGCTGTCTCGATAAGAGGGAATTTTCCAGTCCCTGCTTGCCACCAAACGATGCCCAAGAGAATCCCCAAAAGCAGCGTGGATTTCCATAATCGCTCCCAAGAGCGTTGGGACATCAAGAGATAATGGCGATTGCCAGAGTTTCTTGGAAACATGATTATTCCTGGTTAGATGTGGTGGGTAATGTGAACCAGAAAGTACTGCCCTCATCTACCTGGCTGCTGAATCCTATCTCGCCCCCCATGATCTCGATCAGGCGTTGAGTGACGTTCAATCCCAACCCCCAGCCAGTTTGTTCGCGCACTATCGGAGATTCTGAGCGGAAAAATTGGGTGAAGAGTTTGGTTTGTTCTTCTTCACTGATGCCGATGCCAGTATCGATAACCTCTACACAGATGTGCCCATTTTTGGCAAAAGCCCGAATTGTAATGTCGCCGCCTTCGGGAGTGTATTTCCAGGCGTTGCTGACCAGGTTGGTTACCACTTGCACAACGCGGCTGGGATCTGCATAAGCTTGCAGCGCATCTTCAGGAAGATCAGTCACCAAGTTTTGGGATTTCTCATCGAGTTTGTGACGCAGGCTGCTGAGGGTTTCGAGAATATGATTTTGTACCGTAATAAAGTCAAACCGTAAATTGATCTTGCCACGCTCGATCCGAGAGATGTCTGAGAGGTCTGAGATCAAGTCGGCCATGCGGCCCACATTGTTGCCGATCACGTCTAAGAATTCCGCTTGTTGGTCGGTGATTTCTCCAACAACTCTCTGCCTAATCAGATCAGTGTACCCTTTGATGGATGTCAAAGGAATGCGCAGTTCGTGCGTGACGATAGAGACGAATTGAGATTTGGCTTCGTTGGCGAATTCTATGGCTTCATATAGACGGGCGTTCTCAACTGCGGCGGCAGCTCTCCCCGCTAAGCGCGCTAAGAATTGTTGATCTGATTCTGTGATCGTTTGGGGGTGGGTTACGATGATTGCCCCAATGATTTTCCCTGCATGGGATAGGGGGGCCAAGAAATAGGCCGGGTTGCCCTCCTTAGTTGGGATAAGCTGGGGGACAGGATGCTCTTGAATTTTTGCAATCACCCAATCTTCAAGTTCGTGAACATCCCCTCCCTGGGGACCAGAAACCAGATTAGGGGCGGCATCTTCATCATCACAGAGGGCTACCCATCCTTGAGCCGCCTCAATTCCATTGATGGCCCACTGGCGCGTAATCTCTAAAACGTGATCCAAATCCAAACGGGCATTGAGTTCTTGATCGATACGGCTGAGGGTTTCCAACTCCGAGACGCGTGATGCCAGGGCTTGATCGGCGCGTGTGTAAAGTTGAGCGTTTTCGATAGCGACAGCCGCCTGGGTGGCAAATGTGTTCAGAAGGTTCAGGTCATCTTTGGTGAATATCCCAGACTGGGCGCGGTTGTCAACGTAGATGACCCCAATGATGCGGCCCCGAGCCCGTAAGGGCGCGCACATGATGGAACGCAGCGCATAGAAGATGACTGATTCCTGCTTGGAGAAGCGCGGGTCATCTTGCGCATCTGTTGCAAGAACGCCTTTTCCGCTCTCAATCACCGATTGGATCACGGTGCGGCTGATTTCCATATCTTTGCGCTGCAGATTTTCTTGTTGGATATTTCGGGCAGCAACTATATTGAGATCACTGGATTCCGAGTCGACAAGTGTGAGGAAGCCGCGTTCCGCTCCGGTAAGTTGAATGACGGCATCCATTACCTGCGTGAGCACTTCATCTAAGTTTAGCGACACACCCAGGCTTTGCGAAACCTGATACAGTGCTGCCAGCCGTCCTGCGCCAACATCTTGCTCCAAGGATCTTTTGAGTTGTTTGAGTCGCTTGCGCGCATTGTTCAAAGCAGAGCGGGTTTGAATGGGGAGCGTTTGCTTTCCGAGCTGGTCTAGGGCGTTGTCTAACTCATTCAGCGTGTCGACTTGATGATCTTTTTCCATGATATGTGCATTATACAGCATTTACGAAGGCAAGGTGGGTGAGGATGATTTACGTCAAGAAAGAATCCCGAAAAAAGGGTGC
>JADHXE010000134.1 GCA_016783125.1 Anaerolineales bacterium | reverse complement strand
AACGGATTTGCGCCATATATGGGAAAAAGTCATCACTGCTTACCCTATATGGCGGATTTCCGTACTACTCCCCTGAATTTGGGGCACTAATACTTTCGAGTTATGCGAAAGTAGAGTGTCCCGCCTTACGTGGATAGCCGGTTTATCTAAGTGGAAGCACGGCAGGGTAAGCAGAGAATCTGATAGTACACCGCCCTCGCAGAGTTCCCTGATGGTCAGTTCTGTTTTATAGGGAAGGATTAATTCCAGAAAGGGGCCCGTAAAAAGTGCACCTGGACGTTCAAAACTGTTCCTGATCTCATAGGCCAGCTCACCTTCCTTACCGTCTTTATTCACATCAAAAGTTGTGGCCAGGTAGTCAACCAGCGACTGTTTCAGTTTTTTGGTTATTTCAATTGTGTTCATTTCGTAATCTTTCAGGATACGGCATGATTAAAAAATATTTCAGCCCAGGCAATTGACCATTCCAATAGTTTGGGGCACGAATTCATGGTTTGATCAGCCAGGTAGATGATCTCATTTTCATTCACATTATTATCAAGCAGCTTGTTGAAAACCTTCGGGTTGTATGTTTTTAATCTCAGCAGTAAGCTGAGCAGCAGAACATTCTTTGGCAGGTAGAATAGTTTGCTTTTCGCCTTTATTTTCTGGTCAAGCCTCAATGCTGCTGAAAAGGCGGGTACTTCATCTTTATTCTCTAGAATGAAGGATTTTACAGCCCTGAAAAATATTTCATTACCAATAATCTGCTTGATCGGAATCTGGTGTTTTGGATTTTTGTAGTTGGTATAGGCTTCAAAAGTGGCAATGTAGTAATCATTGGGCGTGTAGGTGTCTATGGGGATGTTGAGTTCGCCCTGCAGCGGGCGCATTTTTCCTTCAAACAGGTCATTGAAGTAATTGTCGCCGACAACTTCGTCCGGCCAGTGACAGTGGCTTAGTTTTCTTTTTTTGTATTGAGTCACAAATACCTCAATATTCGCATCGTAAACCACATCAATAAACTGATCTTTGACAGAACGCGATTTCTTATGCAGATGCGCCTTTGTTGAATTCACGCTCCAGCTTGAGGGTCTCGCGTCCCAGTTCCTGCAAGATATTCTCGTCTCCCAGATCGCTGACTTCCCAACTCAGGCGGGCGACCATGTCCAGATCGTCGATGCCGAGGTTCGATCCCATCAGGCCGTGCGCCGCCACTGAAGTCAATTACGATGGCTTTGACGCGCTTCGATCCCATCAACGCGCCGAGACCGCCACGCGCCGCAATGCGAGAGGGGATGCGATCTTTATCCAGATTTTGGATGCCCGCGGCGCGCAGTTCCATCTCCCCGCCGGGACCAATCAGAGCAATGGCGACTTTTTTGCCATATTTCTCAAGCAGGCAAGGGGCAGTTTCAAAGACACCCAGCCCGACCAGATCGCCCGCAGGGTCGAAATTCACGCCTTCGGCGGAGATATGGAGAATTTGCCACGCATCGGTGGCGGGTTTGTCTTCTATGATCAAATCTCTGATTCCCAGATGCGTGAGAGCAAGGCCGGTCGTGCCGCCTGCATTGGATTCCTTTACGCCACCCGTGAGCGGAGATTTGCCGCCAATCGAGAGGCGGTGTCCGACCATCAGACCGGGGGCAAAGATCAGTTTATTTTGTGGGCAGTCATCGTTATTCCTGTTCACTACAAAGGCACAAAGCGCACAAAGTTTTTCTCTGTGGCTAAATGCTTTTCAACGCTTTTTCAAAGATCGTTAGAGCATCATCAATTTGCTCGGTAGTGACGATTAGCGGAGGAATCCAGCGGATGACGTTGCCGTAAGTGCCGCAGGTGAGCAGGAGCAGATTGCGCTCGATGCAGGCTTTTTGGATCGCGCTTGTGATGGGCTTTCTTGCCTTTTCCTCAACTTCAACCCCAATCATCAACCCACGACCGCGCACATCGCCGATGAAAGGGTATGCTGCCTGCAGTTTACGTAATCCAACCATTAGCCATTCGCCCATCCGAGCAGCATTCTCAACCAAGTTCTCTTCTTGCAAGGTCTGCACTGTTGCCAAAGCTGCTACCAACGGGATAGTGCTGCCCCCACCATAGGTCCCACCGTGGGAGCCGAGTTCCCATTTGTCCATCAGCTCCTTGCTAGCAGCGATGCCGGAAATGGGCAAACCGCTGCCCAATCCCTTTGCCATGATGATGATGTCTGGCTCAATGCCCGCATGTTCGAAGGCGAAGAATTTACCCGTGCGCCCAAAACCAGATTGGACCTCGTCGACGACCAGCAGGATGTCGTTCTCGGTGCAGATTTTGCGTAATTCCTGCATGAAGCCATCTGGCACGGGAACGTAGCCGCCCTCACCCAAAACCGGCTCGATGATGATCGCTGCGGTCTCGTCGGGGGGAGTTTGTCCATGCAGAAGGAAATCGAGTTGTTTCAGGCAGAATTCGGTGGTCTCTTCTGCGTCCCAGCCGTAAAAATAGGCGTAGGGGAAAGGAGTGACGAAAATCCCAGCAGGGAGCGGCTGATATTGATGCCTATAGATACATTTGGAAGTCGTCATCGCCATCGTTTGGGCTGTACGCCCGTGGAAGCTGCCCTGAAAGACGATGATATTCTGCTTCCCCGTCGCCTGTCTCGCCAATTTGACGCTGGCTTCGACCGCTTCTGCCCCAGAGTTGGAGAAGAAGAAGCTATCAATCGCAGGCGGCGTGACTTCGTTGAGCGCATCCGCCAAAGCGACGGCCGTCGGTGGGATAACGATATTCATTTGCCCAAAGAGCAGCGTTTCCGCCTGCTTCTGGATGGCTGCCACCACCTTGGGATGGCAGTGTCCCGTCGAGGTGACGCCGATACCGGATGTAAAATCGGTGTAGCGGCGGCCATCTGCATCATAGAGATAGATTCCTTCGCCACGAACAGGCTGGATGTCAGTTAGGTGCGCCCAGACGGGGGAGAGATGTTCCTTTACTTTTTGAGGCATTACTTATTCTCCAAAGCATGTATACAAACTGCAATGCTGTTTTTACTCACAATAGAACTCTGTGCTTTCGCTTTTTCCTATCGTCTCTTCATTCTACATAGATGTCAGTGAATGCTTCTTCTAATGCAGGCATAGGACTCTCAATCGCCCAATCGACGGTTTCGGCCACTTCCTTGTCTAACTTAGTGCCGATAGCGTTCAGATCCTCTTCCGTTACAACGCCCTCGTCGAGTAGGAGGTACCTGAAGAGTTTGATGGGATCTCTTTTCTTCCACTCCTTGACCTCCTCGCGTGTACGATACGGAGTGGGAATCTCTCCCTCACCGTGCTCTCGGAAGCGGTAAGTCTTGCACTCGATCAAGCTGGGACCCTTGCCGTTTCGGGCGCGCTCGACGGCGTCCATAACAACTTCAGTCACCATAAGTACATCCTGTCCATCGACAATCTCACCGGGCATATTGTAACTATGAGCCAAATCTGCGATATTCTCCGCAGCGATGGCATTTTTTACATGGGTGGTAATCGAATAGAGGTTGTTCTCACACACCCAAACAATGGGAAGATTCCACACACCAGCTAAATTCATGCAGGAGTGTAATGTGGCGCGTTGGGCAGCGCCATCGCCGAAGAGACAGACGACGATCTGATCTTTGCCCAGTCTTTTTGCAGCGAGGCCAGCACCAGCTGCAATGGGGAAACAACTGCCGATGGTGCCGCCGCCTATGAGGATGCCGTGCTCTCTATCTGCACAGTGATGGCCGCCTTTGCCTTTGGCATAGCCGCCGACACGGCCCAGGTGTTCGGCTAACCACATCCGGGCATCTAAGCCCTTGGCCAGCCCATGAGTTATGCCTCGGTGAGTAACTTCGAGCCAATCATCCTGACGAAGAAATGTAGCTACGCCTGCGCCCACCGCTTCGTGACCGATACCAGAATGCCACATCCCAGGCACCTGTCCCTTATTGAACATCTTGGTGAGGGCTTCATCGTACTTGCGTCCCCTGAGCATATTCCGGTATAACAAGATTTTGTCTTCATGTGTTAATTTCATCTTTATCTCCTCGCTAAACCAGAACCTTTTTTACTGCCTCAATAATTTTATCCGCTGAAGGCAAAACGGCTTTCTCCAGTTCGGGGCTGTAGGGGATGGGTGTATTCGCTGCCCCCACGCGAGCCATCGGGACCGGGGTTTTTCCAGCCTCCGTCAACTGCTCGAAGATTTGCATCAGGATTTCAGCGGGAATCCCACAGCGAGTGACATCCTCATCGACGACTACCACGCGTCCGGTCTTTTCTATCGACCCCATGATGGTATCCATGTCCAGCGGCTCGAGTGTGCGTGGGTCGATGACTTCCAGGCTGACACCTTCCTTAGCTAGTTCCTCGGCTGCCTCTAGCGCCAAGTCGACCATATAACCGATGGCTACTACGGTAACGTCAGACCCTTCACGACGAATATTGGCCTCCTCAAAGGGGATAAAGTATTCCTCTTCGGGCACCTCACCTTTAGCAGCGAAGTGGATGATATGTTCGAAGAAGAGCACCGGGTTGTCATCCCGGATGGCCGTCTTCAGCAAACCTTTGGCCTCGTAGGGCGTTGTGGGGAAGACCAGTTTCAGGCCGGGGGTGTGCATAAAGTGCGCCAAAGGTGTCTGCGAGTGTTCGCTGCTCTGGGCGAAATAACCACCCACTTTCATGCGCACCACGATGGGCAATTTGACATCGTTGTATGCTCCAAAGCTGTAACGCACCTTGGCCATCTTATTGACGATCTCGTCCATGCAAATATAAGTAAAGTCGGCGAACATCAGCTCGACCACTGGGCGCAGGCCGCAGTAGGCCGCGCCGACCGCCGCACCAACGATGGCAGTCTCCGCCAGAGGGGAATCCTTGACACGCTCACCAAATTCATTGGAGAGACCCATGGTGATCAGGAATCCACCGCCGACACCCTCGACGTTTTCTCCCCAAATATGCACCGTTGGGTCATGCAGTAATTCTTCACGCAAGGCCTGGTTTAGGGCCTGTCTCATATTGATTTCTGGCATAATTTTCTCCTTGTTGATCATCGCGTTCAAGATAGCAGCAAAAACATACCCCCACCTGGTGCCAGGTCAAGAAGATGTAATGAGCTATGTTTTCCTCACGAATATATCGAATTGTTTTAGCGCGCCGCGATCGACCAGGGATTTGCTGCCGCGGAAATAAGATTTTGATACACCTGAGAACGGCCATGTGTAGGTATCGTCGATAAAATGCAGATGATCCATGGTCCAATAAGTCAGCGCCTTGATGGTGATATCGGTGACATCTTTATATTCAACCTGGCAGGGATATTTGGCGGCTGTCTCCAGGATATCATGTAGGTTAGGCGAGTCAGCGCGGATCATATATTGAACGGTTTCTTCTTCTTTGCTCGCAGGCTTATCTTCTAGCGTCAGCGCCGTGACCAGCAGCAATCCACCTACACGCAGGTAATCAATACATTGTCTAAAAATCTCGTTATATTGCTCTTTGGTGATCTCAGGAGTCACTTCAAGAAAATTAATCCTGTGAAATCCTTGCTTCACCCTTTGGCACACTTCGGGGTAAGGTGCTTCGGTTAATTTTGTGGCATCTAAGGCGTAAAAATCTAACTTATCTGGGAGCGGATTATTTTCTTTGCAGGCACGAATATTGCCTTCATCGAGGTCAATAGCGGTATAGGAGTTGATTTGGGGGAAATTCTTGGCGCAGTAGACCGCCACGGCTCCCAAACCACAGCCGATCTCCAGGATATCTTCGCCATCTGCGGGCACCCCGCTGACCTCGAAAATATAGGGGGCGTGCCTGATACATGGCAGTACCCCGGGGTATTTATCCCAGACCCCGTGACCCATCTCGTTTTGCTCGTAAAAATCCAAGCCCTGAAAAGTAAATTTGTTGATATGGTTATAGAGCTTATATTTGACCGCGTGGTTTGAAGGATTTAGCTCCGCCCGGAGGGCCAGCAGAGAACCTCTGAGTTGGTCGGCAAATTTCGACATCTCTTACTCCTTTATGCATCCCAACCTTGGTTATCCATCGCGTAACTACCTTGACAGTGCCAACTCTACAGACAAAGCCCCGAGTAATCATTCAGAGACCCTAAGGGTTTTCCCTTGATAATGTCGTCATATTGGACACAAAAACCCTTAGGGTCTGAACGGTTACAGCCCCGAAATTGGGGATGCGGGAGTCTCCCCGGCAATTCCCAAAGAGCCATAAGGGTTTCATCAATTAGCGCAGCAGCGCTTCTTCTGCTGCGGTCATAATGCGGTCTAGCTCTTTGTTTACGTCATCTGGTAATGGTTCTGGCTCATGCTTATCCAGGATCTCTTTCACTTTTGCAAGGGCAATATCTTCCTCGCTTTCCCCGCGCATTTCCCAACTCTCGTAGCTTTGACGGGGGAATAATTTGGGCAGCAGATGCTCCTCTCGGAAATACTTCTTCGTGGACGGATCGCTCAGATATTCACCCTGGAAACCCATTTTAGTGATCACATCATAAAGGAAATACTCTTCGTCCGTGTTCATCCCTTGGAGTAAACGTCTGGTCTGGTGGATGGCTTCGGTGGCCAGTATGATATAGGCCGGGTCAACCATGGTAGCACCATCGAGATCAGCTGGCCCCCACATATTGTCCACGCCAGCCAGGGCGGCCATCAGGCCAGGCATCATGCCCTCGACACCACTTTGGAAGCCGATGGCTTTGGCTTCTGTGGAGCAATGTCCCCACGAATTACTGGGCACACCGTAGAATTTAGCCATTTCGATCAAAGCCACGGTCATCAGTACACCTTCAGGGCCAAAAGCCCAGCGACCGCTACGCATATCTACGCTGCCGCCAGCCAAAGCCCAGATGATCGGCCAGCCGGGTTCAGCCAATTGATAGAGCGTCATATTGCCAAGAAATTCGGTATTGGCTTCCAGGACGGTGCCGGCCAGGGTGATTGGCGCGGTGCCGCCTCCCAACGGTAAAAATTGTAGGAAGATGGGTACTTTATAAGCGGCCCATTCCAGCGTACAGTCCACTAACTCGCCGCGGTTGCTCAACGGGCTGACCGGATTGATGACCGCGCTAAAGAGGGGTTGCTCCCGTAAGCGGTCGATATCGCCGAGCACGGCTGCGATCATCTCCTTCCCATAGGGGATTGTGCTCAATTCCGTGCCTCCACCCAAAAAATGTTTTGTAGTGTGTTGCAGGCTGATCTGCAAACTTTTTAATTCACCTATCCCAGGGGGTATATCGCGCGGCATGACCATGGCGCAATTCTCGTCCACTTCGTCGAGGGCGTCGATCAGGCGCACGCATTGGATCAGATCATTCAGGTTCGAGGAACGCCTCTTGCGCGTCTCCATATCGCGCACCCACAAACTTTGTCCAGAAGCCGTGAAATAGAGATTCCCATCGCCACAGATGATATCTTTGGCCGGATCCCTGGCGGCTAATAGAAATCGAGATGGCAGGGTTCCGATGGCTTGCTCTACTAAATGGGGTGGGATTTTTGCTGATAGCTCATCCCAATCGACCTGGCAGCCCGCCGCTTCCAGGATTTTGAGGGCTTTCTGGGATCCAAACATGATCCCAACTTCTTCCAAGATTTGCAGAGATTTGCCATGGATGCGCTTGATTTCTTCCTGGCTGAGAAAAATTATTTTGGGTATTGACATTCAAGAATCTCCTGACTATTTCCGGAACTTTTCCGCTTGTTTGAAATACACCCTATTCATTTACTCGATCCCCAACACCGCTTTGGCTTTGCGCACCGCGGCCTGGGCATCTTCGGCATAGCCATCAGCCTTGATCTGCTGTGCCCACTCATTGGATGTGGCTGCGCCGCCGATGAGCACCTTCACCTGTCCCCGGATGCCAGCTTCTTCGAGCGCAACGATGACATCCCTTTGGGCCTGGGTAGTAGTGGTAAGCAAGGCTGATAAACCAATGATGTCGGGTTTTTCGAGCTTGGTTTGTTCCACAATCGTCGGAGTGGGAACGTTATGGCCAATGTTGACAACCTCAAAGCCGTTCAGAGATAACATCAGGGCGACTAAATCTTTACCGATGGAATGCACATCTCCAGCGACTGTGGCGAGGAGAACTTTGCCCAGAAAATCCTGTTTACCGGCGACTTCTTCGAGGGCTGGCTCCAAGACAACCACGGCGGCTTCCATGGTCTTACCTGCTAAAACTAGATCGGGGAGATAATACTCGCCGGTTTCAAAACCGCGGCCTATTTCATCAAGGCCGGTCTTGTAGCCCTTGTTGATTGTTTCTAAGGGATTAATGCTCTCATCTAGAGATTGTTGGGCAAGTTTCTGGGCAGTTTCAATATCGCCGTCGAGGATAGTTTGGGCCATATTCGAGAAAAGAGATTCTTTTGACATTGTTTCACTCCAATAATGACTAATTCGTCAGCGCTTCTTCAGCGGCATTGATGATGCGGTCAATTTCTTTGCCGACCTCATCTGGTAGAGGGGTAGGTTGGTGCGTTTTCAGAATTTGTTGAACCCTGGCGAGAGCCATTTCTTCTTCCGTTTGACCGCGTGCTTCCCAACTCTCATAGCTCTCGCGTGGGAAGAGATTAGGGAGCAGGTGTTCCTGGCGGAAATATTTCTTGGTGGATGGATCAGCCAGATAGTCACCTTGGAAACGCATCTTGGCAATCACGTCGAACAGGAAGTGCTCATCATCGAAGGCTATCCCCCGCTTGAGGCGTTTGAGTTGCTGTACCAATTCGGTGCCAACGAGCACATAAGGTAAATCAACTAGATTGCTGCCGTCTAAATCTCCTGGCCCCCAGATTCCGTCTGCTCCCGCCAGGATGACCGGGACGACCCCCAGGGTGGCATCCATGCCCGATTGGAAATCTACTTCCTTAGATTCATAAGAACCAATCCAACCGCTCATGCTGGGTAGCCCGTAAAACTGAGCCAGTTCCACCTGCCCAATGGAGATGAGTGCTGCCTCGGCGCCCCCGGCAAAGCGTCCGCTTTTCATATCGAGGGTGCCAGGCCCAGCGCCCCAGATGATCGGCCAGCCGGGTTGAATCAGCTGGTAGAGCACAACGCTGGCCAACATGTTGGCGGTCATCTCAATTAAGGTGCCTGCCAAAGTAACCGGCGCGGTGCTGCCGGCCATGGGCATATAGTAAAGCAGAATGGGGAATTGATAATCACTCAGCGCGAGGGTAACATCAACCAGGTTGCCATCTTTTTGTAAAGGTGAAACATCATTGATGATATGAGTCATCATGGGGCGTTCTTTTAACCTGGCGCGATCCCCAAGTATGGCATCCCAGATTTCCAGATGGTAGGGCAAGGTTTCTAAAGCACCGACGCCGCCGACAATATGTTTGTCAGTGTTGTGGAAGGCCACCTGGCCAGCCCGTAAGCCGCGCATATAGGGGTGTACATCATTGGGCGCGATCATCGGGCAGAACAGATCGATCTCATCCAATGCATCGCACAGAATAGTCACATGGGTCAAATCTTCCAGGGTGGCAACCCGGCGTTCTCTGGTTTCTAAATCACGATAGAAGACGCTCTGCGCCGCACTGAGAAAGTATGGCCCGCCTTCTCCATATATGACATCCTTTTCAGGATCGCGTGCGGCCAGCCTAAAACTTCTTGGCACTGTTTCCAAGGCTTTCTCTACCAATCGAGGTGGTATCTTCGCCGAGAGTTCTTCTTTATCCACCTCACAACCGGCATCCCCCAGGATTTCAAGGGCCTGTATGGAGCCAAATTTGACGCCCACATCTTGCAGAACATCCAGGATACGCCCGTGGATGCGTTGTCTTTCTTCTTCGCTGAACAAATTCAATCGCATGATCATATAAGAATCCTTATAGGGTAGAAATATCACTGCTAAACCATGGAACGGATTTACCTGACTGGGTAGTTCGACAATGCCAAATTTCAATAATCATAGGGTAGCACGCCAACCGCGTTGGCTGTGCGAAGTAAACAGGTACTTGCTCAAAATCCAGTTGTTACACGTAGTCGTAGGGCGGGATTCCATTCCCGCCGATTGTGATTACGTTGCGAGATTGGCGAGCGGCAGGTAAGGATACCTGCCCTGCCTCTACTAGATGCCAACCTGCGCAGGCAGGTTTCGCAGATGTTGCAGCGACTTCCAGTCGCCGGATATGCGCCCCCCTCAATCCCCCCGCCACGGGGGGAAGCCAAAGAACTCTCCCCCCGTGGCGAGGGGACGCTACGCGGAGGGGGATGAACTCCTTATACCAAAAATTCTTTACAGACGAGTCAAGTTTTTATAAAGCATCAGGTTTCATCATAGCCTGTTGCAAAAAAACATCAATTTCTACAGCAACTTGGTCTAAAGCTTTGGCTAGAGCGAAAGACGCTTGTTTCTCAGGAAGACACGCAGACAGCCCAGGTCGAAAAACGCGTTCGTATAATTTAGTAAAAAAGGCAACCACCTTACTGCCAAGTTCAGTAAGTCTATAACGGTGAGATTTAGGAATTCTTTCTAACAAGCCCTTGATCCTTAAGCGTCGCAAATCATAAGACATTTGACTGCTGGAATAATCTTGCCCTAAAAACTGAGCAACGCGCATGCGCAAGGTTTTGTTGGTCAACTCACCGATTGAGAAGATTTGGTTGCACAGAACTGAAAAAATAGCCATGACACGCTCATCTGCAAAACGCATTGCAGAAGCGCACTTCCCATTCTCTAATTTTGTAGGTTTCCCTATGGCATGAACCGTTTCCAAAGGCAAAAAACAATCTTGGCTGACCAACAGGTTCTCCAGCATTCGGTGATTGATTTTATGTCCTAGTGCCACTAAAGTATCCCAGTTTTCTAGAAGACCTTTATTGACATAAAAATCGCGCGCATTGTTAATCATCGTCTCAATACGCATAGCACGACCGTCTTTGAAATAGAGTTTTAGGGCACTGTGTTTGTAACGGATCCGGATACTTGGTAAAACACCGTGTTGAATTACACGGGTGTGGAACTCACTTGGAGTTGCCTTAGTCACACGCCGATCAAAGAGTAAACTGACGCGGTCTGGTCGCCCAATGTTGAGGTTATCACGAATGATATTCTCAACCAATGCACGTCCTTGTTCAGCATCAGTAAACACCTGAGTATGACTGACTTCTAACTGCCAAATACTCAAGGTGTGACCATAACCAGCGGAGCGGTCTTCTACATCCAAAGGCCATGGCAATTGTTCGACCCAATAGTCGAAAAAAGCTCTGACTTTTACGGCATCTAATGAATGACAAATTTCTTGTAAACGTTCCGGGTTATCACAAACTGCAAAACCATTTTCTAAGGCTTCAAAGCCAATGCCTTCCTGGTTCAACTGTTGCTTTGCCCACTCATGTCCATTGAAGCAAACTTTTATGTCAAAAGGAAAATATGTGCATACTTTTATAAATGACAGCCCAAAGTTTTCATCCCAAATATAAAAATAGTAATGGGTTACATAGACTTTCTGACGACTATATTCAAACCATACTTTACTGCCCCTATCTTTTCGTTTAGCCTTATAACCAAGGGCTTTTTCTTGAGCACTTCCTATTAGTACTACTCCATTCTGTCCTTCAAAATGTGCTAAATGCTCTTTTGCTACTTCAGCTTTGTCGTCTCCTTTTCCAAAGATAACAAAAGGTATCTCTTTCGACTTTGCAAAATCTTCTACTTCTCGCCGAAAAGCCTTACTCATCTTTTTCATCATCTGAGGTGAAGGGATTGGCCAATTCTTTTGTTCTCTGATAAAGTTGATTACACCACCAGGCATTTGCAGATATTTGACATACCCATTCAGGAATACTCTGTCTACGCATTCAACAGTTAATGATACTTTGTTCTCAAGAACTTCTTTTGCTGTTAACATAGCCAATCTCCTTGGATTGGCTTTATTATACTTCTCAAGCCCGACTATCTACTTGTCGGTTTGAGGCGTAGCTTCGTTAGACA
>JADHXE010000133.1 GCA_016783125.1 Anaerolineales bacterium | reverse complement strand
AAAAGGGGTGTGCATGGGGCGCAGCCCCATGCACACCCCTTTTTTCTGGGAATTTCTTGACGGTGATTATTTCAAAACAGCGGCAACACCCAATCCGTTGGCCCCTACGTGAGTGCCGATCACCGGGGTGATATTTACAATATGCGGCGACATGGGTAAATCAAGTTTCAGTTCCGCGAGCATCTGCCGGGCATCGGCTTCGGCGTTGCTGTGCAAGATGGCTAATCGCTCAAGGGGCCCAAGCTTGTGGATGAGGTCTTTGAGATGGTCGATCCCTTTGCGGCGTGTGCGCGCTTGCCCCATGTTTAGAACGGATCCTTCTATTACTTCCACGAAAAGCTTGATGCGCAGAAGTGACCCTATTCTGGCTGTTGCCCACGAAACACGCCCGCTGCGACGGATATTTTCGAGTGTGTCTAACATGGCGATGACGCGGATCTTCTTTTGCACTTCTTTAATTCGTTGAATGATATTCTCGATTGATAGGCTTTGGATGGCTGCTGTAGCGGTTGCTTCGGCAGTTATGATGACCTGAAATCCCAGCCCCATCGAAATGGATCCGCTATCGATGACATGCACACGCTCACCAAAAGTTTGAGCAGCCATTTTGGCAGTGTTATAGATACCGCTTAGCTGACTGGCAACGTGCAGGGAAAGGATCGCTTGGGCGCCGCCCTGGAATAATCTTTCATATACCGAATGAAATGTGCCCGATGACGGGGTGGCGGTTGTGGGCAGCGCTTTTAAAATGGGCATTTTTTCGTAAAACTCGCGCCTGGATATGCCCTTTCCGTCTTCCAGGCTTTTGCCTTCCATCACGATGATGGCCGGGACGACTTCGATTTGATGCTGCTCGACTATTTCGGCGGGGATGTCGGCGGTGCTGTCGGTAACGATTGCGATCTTCATGGATTCTCTCTATTGAAAAAATCCCGCGGATAATAAGGAACACGGATGAACACTGGAGCAAAAACTTATCGGTGTTTCCTTCTATCGGGGTTCATCGGTAGGTGCGATTTCGAACTCAATCTTTTTCTGCCAATATTCTTTTTGCTTCCTGAATATCAATCTTTGCTTTATGTCCATGCTTTTCAAGAAGATGCAATAGATTATTACCATTGAGAAGAGTCAAAGGTTTTCCTTTAGCAAATTCATACGCGTCTGGCCCATAATTCGCAGTTGTAACAAGAATACCTTTTGCAGCACCTTCATTAATTACACTACCATACAAATCACGAACCGCTGATACTCCAACTGTATTTGTATAACGCTTTGCTTGAATTACTATCTTACCTCCGCGAATTGGGTCTGGGTCAAACGCTACTGCATCAATTCCGCCATCTCGACTTGCTCTCGTTACTTTTACTTCTCCGCCCGCACTGGCAAATTCCTTCTCGAAAACTTCACGTACCAAATGCTCAAAATCTTCCCAATCCATTGCTGCCAAATTGTCTTTTTCACCAAGCCCATCAGCAACTGCATACGAATCAATAAATCGCTTATCTTCACGGTCAATTCTGAGAATTGGGGCTATTGGTGTAAGACTATACAGTTTTGAACTGCTAATCCCCTTCAAATTCTTGAAACAAGCTCGTGGTTCTACATTTGCTAAATTGATGGCTTCAAATTCTTCCTGATTAGCTTGTAAAGAAAGAATACAAGCCACTTTCTCTTGACCGGTTGCTGGATCAACAGATTTCACGTATCCGTTAAATACAGCAAAAGTTATCGCATTGATTTTATCAGCTTCAAATAGCTCGTGAATAGTGCGAAGGGCTATTTGATATAACAAATTATCATAGAGCTTATTGAATTGTGTTTTTGGGATATAGCTTTCTTTAAATTCGTCTCGCGACTGGATATACTTCACTTCTCTGACAGTTGGTATTGTGGCAGAATCGGGCAATTGGTAGTCAACTACCAAGAATTTTCCTTCTGGGTTGAAATCCATATCGTATGATTGGGGAAAATAATCGGGATATTCAGAGCCAGATAGCACAATATCAAAATAATCCGAAATAGCTTCGGTCTCACCCTGTAAATACGCTTCACTTTTTTTGTCTATCGTAGCATTGTTTTCGTCCCGTTCTCGAATATATTCATCTCTGGCTTGTTCCCATTCTGCTACGGCTTTCGCGTATTCGGATTCTGCCTTTTCTTTTGCATCTACCCATACAGCGTGATCTTTCTTGAATCGCACTTTTGCTATTTTTAGCTTTTCAATTTTTCGCGACTTGATTATTTTATCCAAAAAGCCTAGTTTGGGCTGATATTTCGCATCTTTACTTTTAGGTTTCCTTTCAATTTTAGGTTCTTCAGGTTTGACAGTTGGATAATCGGCAAGGTTTTTTAGAGTCTCCCAGTCAACAGCGTCATCAACACCAAGTGTATGCGCCAATATATTTTCTAAAGCAACTATAGCGGCTTGTGCTTCCTGGGTCTTCTCAGCGGCAAGGCTAAGTTTCTGTTTTTTATCAAGAGCGCGTTGTTCTCGTTCTAGCCGGCTTGTTCAGCAACCTTTTTACGCTCCCACATCTCATCCCATTGCGCCATTTTTGCTCGTGCTTTTTGCTCAACAACATATTTGCTGTCCCCACGAATAACTTGATACTTCTTCAACTCATCCTGCCAAATTTCAATATAGTACCTACGAAGTCCACTTTTCGTGTAAGTCGTTTGGATTTTCCCGTGTCTACTCATTTACATACCTCCTATTTTGCTGCCAGGGACCTGTTCACTCGATTGACATGATAAATTGATAGTGAGGCTGCCCGCCATCCTGAACTTCGATCTCGTGGTCGGGATAGGCTTCGCGGATCAAATCGGCCATGCGGAAGGCTTCTGCCTTGGGGATATTGGCGCCGTAGAACATGGTGATCAGTTCGTAGTCATCCACGTCCGCTTTCTCCAGGAATTTGAAGCAGGCATCCTGTAAGCTATCTGAAGACAGGATCAATTTGCCATTGTGCAGAACGATGATTTCGCCCTCATTGACTTCGACGCCGTCAATCTCAACACTACGCGTGGCGGTTGTGATCTCGCCAGTTTGCACATCTTCGAGCGCGGTGGTCATATCCTTGACCACATTATCGAAATCGCCGTCAGGGATCAGGCGCAGCAGGGCGCTCAATCCTTGCGGCACAGTGCGGCTGGGGATCACAGCGGTTTGCTTGACGGTCACTTCGGTGGCGGCTTCCGCGGCCATAATAATATTTTTGTTATTAGGCAGGATGATGACTTTGTCTGTGGGTAAGTTTTCGAAGGAGCCCAGGATATCCTGTGTGCTGGGGTTCATCGTCTGGCCGCCCTCGACGATGGCTGCCGCGCCCAGACTGGCGAAGACGTTGGCAAAACCCCGCCCCGGGGCAACGGTGACAACCGCAATCTGGCCTGGCTCAACAGGCGCTAATTTCAGCGGTTGCGCCTGGCGCTCACGTTCGAGTTCATCCATCTGCGCCAGCAAGTTCTCGATATGAACTTTGGTGATCGTGCCCAGGGTCATGGTGTAATCAATGGGTTCGTAGCGTTTCTCGGTGGGCACGTGGATGTGCATGCGGTACATGCCATCTCCCTCGCCGATTTGGATGGAGGTGCCCATCTCTTCGAGGGCGCTGAAATATTTTTCGAGCACCAGCGGCTCGTTGGGGCGGAAATCGACCACTATTTCATAATCTTGCCCCGGCTCGACGGTTTGCATCGCATCGTCGAATTTTATCGCCGATAAGGGTTGTACCGTCGCAACAGCTGTATCTAGAGGCATGCCCTTTGAGAAGCGCAGCATGCCCTCCAAGATAAAGAATAGCCCCATGCCGCCCGAATCTACTACCCCGGCGTCTTTGAGCACATCCAAGAGTTCAGGAGTGCGCTCCACTGAGGCGTCTGCTTCAGCCACCACAATTTCTAGAATCTCAAAGGGGTCCTGCGTCTCTTCAAGGGCTTCTTCGGCAGCGGCGGCTATGTCCTTGGCGACTGTGAGAATGGTGCCCTCAACGGGACGAACAACCCCTTTATAAGCAGTATCACGCGCAACGGCAAAAGCTTCAGCCAGGACTTGTCCATCGATAATTTCGTGACCATCCAAAGCCCGGGCGAAACCGCGCCAGATCTGCGAGAGGATCACGCCAGAGTTGCCGCGTGCCCCCATCAGGGCCCCTTGGGCTAAGTCGTTGGCTGCTTTGCCTACATGATCTTCTGGGGAATTTTTAATTTCGTCATAGGCGGATTGCATGGTCAGCACCATATTGGTGCCAGTATCGCCATCGGGCACGGGAAATACATTCAGCGCGTTGACGAGTTCATGATTCGTGCGCAGCCATGTCAGAGCTGCCGCAGATAAATTTTTAAGAGCAAGTCCATTGATGGGATGTTGGCGGATCTTTTCTACAAATTCAGGCGATCCTTCGGGCTGAGGGGGTGTGGTCATGAATAATAACTCCTACAGGACTTACGCAGATGAATGAAAAATATACCGAAAATAAGGGGTGTGCAGGGTTGCGGAGCAACCCGGCACACCCCTTATTTTCGGACTTTTCCATCGCCAGTGCGTAAGTCATATCCTAATAAGATCTCATCTTGGGGTTGAATCAAGTAACACGAATAAGGAATGATCCAAACCTAAAGGTGAGGTTTTGCAATCTATTCGCTGATACGTAAACCTTGAACGTGTACGTTGATCTCGTTGATCGGTACCCCCATAGCTTTCTCTACTTGAAATCGGACGGTGTTGGCCACACTGGTCGCTACGGATTTGATCCGCGTCCCGTACTCGATGACAATATACATATCGATGTCGATATGTTCTCCGGTGAAATGCACATCAACACCGTGGGTGGGATCCTTCGTCAACACCGATGCGATCCCATCGACGATGTTTTTCGAAGCCATTCCTACGACACCGTATGATCGTAAAGCTGATTGATACGCGATGGTAGCAATGGCTTGCGGAGAAACGTGAATACTTCCAGTTTGAGTTGTTTCATTGGTCATAGTAGTACTCGCTTGTAAGAGATAAGGTTATGTGGTAATATTTTCCGGCTTATTTGGTTATTATAATACTATGGCGTAACTATTTAGCCAAGCAGGGATTTTATTCCTTCGCTGAATAGCTTGACGTTGAGAAGTACCGAAAATTGGGGTGTGCGGGGGGGGGACGCCCCCCGCACACCCCAATTTTCGAGCTCTCTTCAACTCAAATAGTTACACAATATCGAAAGGATTAGTAAGATGGCAGTTTGCGAAAGTTGTGGAAAAAAGACCACCTTTGGTCGAAGTGTGCCCTGGTCTAAGAAGTCAACAAAGCGTCAATTCAAACCCAATCTGCAAAAAGTGTCGGTTTATAAAGATGGACGCAAAATTCGTAAGACCATGTGTACTCGCTGTCTTCGCACTTTAGTGAAGACTGCATAAACTATTTAATACTTCATTCATATTTCTGGGCTTTGACCAGCATGTTTGCTCGTCAAAGCCCAGAATTTTTAACACATAAACTTAGTTGGAGTTGCTGATGGTCTCCCTCTTGAGTGTTGCTGCCTAGTTGAACAGTGATTTGAACCGCGAAGACGCTAAGTGCGCTAAGAAAAAGGCAAAATAAGCATAAACTTTGCGTCCTGCCCGAAGGGCCACACAGTGTGCGTCTGGCCGTAGGCCCGCCTTTGGCGTGCGGTGAAATTTGGCTCCGTTTTTAATTCAGCCACACGTAAAAGGGTGACTACCGAGTTGCTTTGGATGGGCAGAATGATACCCGGCGCATACATGTTGGCAAGGGGGCTTATTGGAATACAGAAAAGTATATCCACAGCCAGAAAGGCACCAGCCCGCCAAAGGAGACCAATGCCAGCAGGCCTAAGAAAGCTGTAGCCCAGTCGATGTCGAGAGTATCTCTCCTCGGTCTGGCAGCTCTCATGGTAGGGGGAAGTGTCCGCGCGGGTATTCGAGCTGGTTCTGGACGAGCGGGCCGGGGATGCGGCTCCACGCGAGGGGGTGAGACGTTTCTTTGGGGAGCCTGTTCTTTTTGTTTTGAAAATGTGATTAGCACTCGTCCCAATTGGTCTGCAGTGCGGTAGCGCGTCGATGGTTCTTTCGATAAAACTTTAAGAATGATACGATTCAAATTTTCGCTGACCGTTGGGCGAATTTCGCGAGGGGGGCGCGGCGCCATCTCCCGATGCATACGCGCTAATTCATTGCCACTCTCAGCGATAAAAGGGAGCTGCCCCAGGAGCACCTCGTAGAGCACGACACCCAGGCTGTAGACATCGGAGGCTGGGGAGGGGGATTTCCCGCTGGCTTGTTCAGGGGAGAAATATTGCGGTGACCCCCACACAATTTGAGTGCGTTCCTCGGGGCGAATAGAGGCCAGGGCGCGGGCGATGCCAAAATCGGTCACTTTGAGGCGTCGGTCGGGGGAGACCAGCATGTTTTGGGGTTTGACGTCGCAATGTACTAACCCGACTCGATGTGCATAACCAATCCCGGCACAGGCTTGAATCACCAGAGAAATCCCTGAGTCAATCGAATACCGACCACGCTTCTCTACCAGGTCTTTTAGGGTGGCGCCAGGTACAAACTCCATGACAATAAAAATGCGCCCCTGGTCGATGCCAAAATCGTGCACTGTGACGATATTGGGGTGGGTGAGGTTTGCAGCTGCTTTAGCTTCTTGCCGAAAGCGCTCCCTGAAGGCTGGATCGTGGGAATAATCCTTGCGCAGGATTTTTATCGCCACTGTGCGCTCCAGCATCAGGTCGCGAGCTTTGTAGACAACAGCCATACCGCCGCTGCCCAAGCGTTCTTCTAATTGATAGCGTTTGTTGAGTAGCGTGCCCGTCATAGTTTTGTTTGATTGCTACGCATCCGTTGAGCTTTCGGGTAGAATTGTACCATTCTTGAGGTTGAGCGATCCTTCATAGAGAGAAAGTTTCCGATAAAAGGGGGTGCGGGGATGCTCCCCCCCGCACCCCCTTTTATCGGGGCATCTCTTCCTAACTTGAGTAGTTGCATCTTTGGATATGAAAGTATCAAAAGCCTATATCGTTTACAACCCTGCTGCAGGACGTTTCCCCTCTCGCATATTGACTGAGCGGGCTGCGGATGTTCTGCGCGCTCAAGGTTGGCAAATTCACTTGGAAGAGACCAATGGTGGACCTCATATTACAGACTTGGCTCGTCAAGCTGTAGAGCAGAAGATGGATGCCTTCTTCATGGCTGGTGGGGATGGCTCCCTGAATTTTGCCGTCTCAGGGCTGTGGGGGAGTGATACTGCCTTGGGCGTGCTCCCGGCAGGCACTGCTAATGTGTGGGCTAAGGAATTGGGCTTGCCTGATCTAACCTGGACGCGGTGGATGGCCCTCGAAGAGAGCGCTCGCCGCCTGGCCACCGCAACTGTGCGAGAAGTTGATATCGGTTTTTGTAATGGTCATCCGTTCCTTATGTGGGGCGGGGTGGGTCTGGATGCATTTGTCGTTCATCGCATCGAGCCGCGCGGTCGTTGGGAGAAGAGCTTTGCCGTAGCTCAATATGCAACGACCACTATCCATCAGGCATCTTTAATGGGCGGGATCGATTTACAAATTTATACTGATGGCGATGGTGAACCAGTCACTGGCCACTACCTTCTGGCTGTGGCCAGCAACATTCATCTCTACGCCGGTGGGGTAGCGGAGATCTCGCCATATGCCCGGTTAGATGATGGCGAGATGGATCTGTGGCTCTTTGCTGGGGATACCTGGCTGGAGGCCGTCACCCATGCCTGGGATTTATGGTCTGGCCGTCACCTGGATTCTGATCAGACACGCTGTATCCCCTTTCGGAACATAACCCTCTCGTCAGATTCCCCCCTCTATATCCAAGTGGATGGCGAACCTATGCAGGGCAGTAATGAAGTCACTATCGAAGTCCGCTCTCAGGCCTTGCGGGTTTTGGTTCCCGAAAACGCGCCGCGTGCTCTCTTTTCTGATATGCCATAGATGATTGATGAGTAGTTCTTTTCGTCGAAGAATCCCTTTCTTAGAGATATTTGGATCAATAATCCTTGGTTTCGGACTCCTGTTCTTTGTGTTGTTACTGCTAAATCTAACCCGGCTTCCTCGGACTCCTGTGGGGTTGGTTACCGCTATGTTGACCGTGATCCCAGCCCCCACGGAGACTCCTGTTCCCCCAACGCCTGCGCCCGTTACGCCCTCTGCAATCCCCGATGTGCCTCCTGCCCCAGGCGATATCGTCATCGGAGCTTATGTACAGGTCAGCGGCACTGGGGGCGATGGGTTACGTGTGCGGGAAGGTCCAGGCCTCGGTTACGAACCCGAGTTCGTGGGCCTGGAGTCGGAAGTCTTCCAAGCAATTGCAGGTCCCCAGGAAGTAGATGGCTATATCTGGTGGCATCTTGCCGCGCCGTATGATGAAAGCATAAACGGCTGGGCAGTGTCGAATTATTTAGAAGTAGTTGAAGAGCCGTGATAAAATCTACCTTTTGAGTTAGATGTTTTGGATTTGCTATGAATAATGTACTGATTACTGGTGGCGCAGGGTTCATTGGATCGAATTTTGTTCGTTATTTCCTTAGCATAGAACCTGGTATTCAAATTGTAAATCTGGACGCCCTGACTTATGCTGGAAACTTGGAGAACTTGAAGGATTTACCGGATCCTGGAAGATATGCATTTGAAGAAGGAGATATTTGCGACAGCTCTCTAGTGCACCGCTTGATCCAGCAATACCAAATTGATACAGTAGTACACTTTGCCGCTGAATCTCACGTAGATCGATCCATTTTGGGCCCATCCCAATTTATTCAAACAAATATTATTGGAACATTCACTTTATTAGAAGCTGTGAAACAGTATTGGGTGGATGAGAAAGCATTCTCGTTAGAGCATGTCCGTTTTCATCACATTTCCACCGATGAGGTCTATGGTTCGTTGGAGCCAAACGCCCCTCCATTTTCTGAAATAACGCCATATGCTCCCAATTCTCCATATGCCGCATCGAAAGCATCCAGTGACCATATTGTTCGCGCGTACGGACATACATATGGATTGCCTATCTCAATAACCAATTGTTCAAATAACTATGGGCCATATCAGTTTCCCGAGAAACTTATTCCTTTGGTGGTCTTGAATGCTCTAACAGGACAGCCTTTACCCATTTACGGAGATGGCAAACAAATTCGTGATTGGTTGTATGTGGAAGATCATTGCGAAGCAATATGGCGAGTCATAAGAGATGGAATTCCAGGCGAGACTTATAATATTGGGGGAGATACCCAACCATCCAATATCGAGATTGTCGAGCTGATCTGTTCAATTTTAGACGAGCGCTTACCCGACTCTCCGCACTTCCCTCATAAATCTCTAATTCGTCATGTAGCTGATCGCCCTGGTCACGACCGCCGTTATGCCATAGACAACACAAAAATTAGCCGCGAACTTGGATGGCAACCGCGAGAATCGCTGCATTCCGCATTACGGAAAACTGTGGATTGGTATCTTGCGAATACTGAATGGGTAAATGCTATAAGTAATCAAAAAAACCATCAGAGCTGGTTACAAGGGAATTATCAGGAGCGTGGAGGTTGAGTATGAAAGGTATCATCCTGGCGGGCTATTTTTATTGTTTTTTTGGAGTGCTGTTTGAATAACCTAAATATTAAACCCACAAGTATAAAAGTAAACCGCGATCAAAATCGAATGTCCATCACCTGGAGCGATGCGCACGAGAGCTCTTATTCTTTCTCTTTACTGAGGCACGCTTGCCCGTGCGCGGAATGTCGCGGTCATGAGAACATGGGCCCGGTGCCGGATATAGAGGTATTTGTCCTCCCCGAAGAAGTCTCCCCGCGCACGCATTTAGAAGATGTTGAAGCTGTGGGTAGTTATGCTGTTACGATTTGTTGGGAAGATGGGCATCAATACGGCATCTATAATTGGGATTATTTGCGCGCTTTATGTCCCTGTGATATGTGTCGCGGAGTGTAGCATTTGATATGGGCGTGTTTCAAACGAGCGGAAAAGTTCCGGAAATAGGGGTGTGCGGGGGGGTACACCCCCCGCACACCCCTATTTCCGGGATTACTTCCACAACCAAAAGGGTCGGAAAAAACCGACCCTTTGTAGCTTCAAGTATGGGAAACCTTTGAGTGATAATTCAAGAGCCACAGATGAATAAGATGGACAATGATTTTATGTTTTGATCTGATCGATCTTTGTTCACCCGTGGTTATTTTGATTGTACCAAGATGTCATCAGGCATTTCTTCCATAGCCTGTTTTTATTGGAGATGATCTCTCAAATTATGCTCGACTGCGTAGGCAGCGGCTTCTGCACGGTTGCTGACGCTCAACTTCGAGAGTATGCTGCTGACATAGTTCCGCACAGTGCCTTCACCAAGGAATAATTCTTTGGCGATCTCGCGATTGGTTTTGCCTTCTGAAACCAGAATGAGCACATGCTTTTCTTGTTGTGTTAGATCGGCGAAGGCAGATGCTTCTTCTTCTTTGGCTGCCCGTCGAACTTCTTGAAAGATACGCTGTGTCACTGCGGGATCGAGCAGGGCTTCTCCTCGACTGACAGCTTCTAATGCCCGAACTAAGTCATCGCCGCCAATCTGTTTGAGGACGTAACCCGCAGCCCCGGCGCGAATTGATGAGAACAGCATTTCGTCCTCGGCATAAGATGTCAACATGATTACTTGGGTGTCGGGATGGCTTTCGGTGATTTTCTCACAGGCGTCGATTCCAGAACCTCCCGGCAAGCGGATGTCCATGACGACAACATCGGGGGAGTATTGCTCTACGTATTTTAACGCTTCGCGCGATGTCCCTGCCTCGGCGACCACTTCAAAGAAGGGATGACGATCTAAAAGCGCTTTTAAACCTAAGCGAACAACCTCGTGGTCGTCTACCAATAATATGCGTTGTTTTTTCATTCAGTTCTCTCCTTGCGGGCGAGAGTATAGCCTAGAGTATTTAGACTGACAAGAGTGTGGATAATTCTATGAATTATCCCGGCGATAATCTACGAAGCGATAACCCACACCTCGCTCAGTGAGGATATATTTTGGTTTAGCAGGGTCTTGCTCGATTTTCTTGCGCAGGTAATTTACGTATAAACGCACGTAGTGGGGTTCGTCTCGATACTCGTAACCCCAAACTTTGATTAAGATTTGTTCATGGGTCAACACCCAGCCTGCATTTTGTACCAGGTGGTAGAGCAGACGGTACTCTGTGGGGCGAAGCTGGATCATTTCTCCATCTACCCAAACCTCTCTACGTGTGAAGTCAAGTTTCAGGCGCTCATCTACTTTTATCTCGCTTGGCGCGCTGCCCTCTGATGATTCGATTCGGCGCAAAACGGCGCGCACTCTGCTAACTAATTCGCGGGGGCTGAAGGGCTTGGTAACGTAATCGTCGGCACCCCACTCTAACCCCCGGACTCGATCATCCTCTTCACCTTTAGCTGTCAGCATAATCACCGGAACAGAGCTAAACTCCCGGATCTTTTGCAATACTTGAAATCCATCAATATCGGGCAGCATTACATCCAGAAGCACCAGGCTTGGAAGTGAACTTCGAACTTGTTCGATAGCATCTTTGCCGTTAAAGGCCTGGATGACTTGAAACCCATCGTGCTCGAGATTCAAACGAATGAATCGCACCATGCGCTTCTCATCATCGACGATTAATATGGGATGCCCTTGAATTCGTTCTGTGGTCATCGTCACTCTCTCACGAACCCAATGATTTGTTCTTCATCATCGCTGGGCATTATTTCGATAAACGTTAATTGATTGACGGGCCAGAGCACCGTTGTTACGCCATGGTCCAGGAAGTGTAGATCCCTGCCATCTCTGTACCTGGGGTTGACGACTTTGATCAGCTGATCTTCTGGTTGGGGAAGTTCTTCGATTTCTCCAATGATAGGATCCTGGTTGAACACATGTAGGATAATCTCGATAGCCATAATTTTTCTCCATTCGTAACTACTTTGACAATGGCACATTCGCGAAAAGCTCCGAAATTTGGGGGTGCGAGCGGGTCGC
>JADHXE010000132.1 GCA_016783125.1 Anaerolineales bacterium | reverse complement strand
CCCGACACACGGGTGGGCGCCGGGGGTGGAACCCCCTGCGCACACCCTTTTTTCGGGCAAATCCGTTCTGTAGCTATGCAGTCACGAGAATAGTATCATCTCAGTACTTCGGGGCAAAGAAGTCGAACTTTTACAGGACCCTGTGAAACTGCGCAGAATTTTCGAAAAAGTTCGGCTTCTCCCCTATTTTTTAGAAGATACAATTTGCTCCCGGCTTTCCTGATTGCGCTGCCCCTCGACGCGGAGCGTCATTCTGGCGTTCCACCGCAGTGCCACGGGCATGCTTCGCGAAGTGGTGGAACGAGTCTTACGAGTCTTATCTCGGGTTTCTCTCGCGGTTTGTGAAACGCTGCCTGATCATATAATCCATCAAACCAGGCCAGAATAGATTTAACCAGTAGGTGCCCCGCATAAACCAGGGGATGATCACCATCCGCCGCGGGCGCTGAGCGACCCGATAGACTGTTCGAGCCACATCCTGGGCGGTCAACTGCATAAATCGAGGTGTGCTCAAGCCAGTCTTACGATCAACGCCCATGTGCTGTTGAAATTCAGTGATCACGCTCCCTGGATAGATACCCGACACGTTGATCCCCCAAATGCTCACTTCCCGACGTAAGGCCTCGGTGAAGCCGCGCACTCCAAACTTGGTCGCCGCGTAGATGCTGTAAATGGGTGTTGCAATCAGACCGGCGATTGAAGCCATATTGATGATATGCCCTGAACGGCGCTCGATCATATGCGGTAGTACCATGCGCGTTGTTTGGATCACACCATGCAGATTGACGTCTAATTGAAGTTCGATATCCGTAACAGGATCAAGCTGCTCCAACCATTTCATGCGACCGAAGCCAGCGTTATTCAGGAGCACATCGATCTGACCATACTCTTCCATCGTTGTATCAACTAATTGTTGAATTTGATCAAGCTGGGTAATATCCGTGGGGATAAGCAGCGCTCGCCCTCCGGCTGACTCAATTTCGTCCGCCAAGGCCTGTAACCGTTCCGCTCGACGAGCGGCAATAACTACGCGATATCCCTGCCCCCCAAAAAGACGCGCCGTTGCCGCGCCAATCCCCGATGACGCGCCGGTAATCAAGATTACGGGTTTCGTTGTCATAACGATTTCTTTTTTCAGTTCAAAACCCTGTGGAGTAACAGCGTGAATACGTTATTGAATCGCACTTGAATCCTCAGCGTATGTAACTTTGACATCCATGATCTCTGGCAAACACTTCAAGAAAGCATTTACCAACATAGGATCAAAATGCTCTCCACTTTCTCGCTCGATGAGCGCCACCGCGTCTTCCACAGACCAGGCTTTTTTGTAAGGGCGCTCATTAGTCAGGGCATCGAATACATCGGCAATGGCGACAATGCGGCTTTCGATGAGTATTGCTTCACCAGCCAGCCCTTCAGGGTAGCCCTTTCCGTTCCATTTTTCGTGATGGGAAAGCGCAATCTCCTTAGCCAATTGCAGCAACTCGGAAGGCTGATCGCCAAGGATTTCAGCGCCAATCGAAGTATGCTGCTTCATCACATCCCACTCATCGTCATCCAACTTGCCGGGTTTGCATAAAATTTTGTCTGGAATGCCTATTTTGCCAATATCATGCATCGGCGCGGCATTCAGCAAGAGTTCGGCGTGTTCGTCGCTGAAACCGGCTGTCTGCGCGATCAATTTGGAGTAATAGCTCATCCTGACAACATGCAAACCAGTCTCATTATCTTTGAATTCAGCCGCGCGGCCCAGGCGCCGGATAATCTCTAAGCGGGTATCATTCAATTCCGCAGTGCGTGCCCTAACTTTTTCTTCCAACACCCGGTTCTGGTCATAAAGGGCTAGATGTGTACGCGCCCGGGCTTTAACAATTGGCGGGCTGACCGGTTTAGTGATGTAATCCACGGCGCCAAGTTCAAAGCCCTTAGTCTCATCTTTTACCTCACCCATCGCAGTCACAAAAATCACGGGGATTTTGCGCGTCGAAACATTGGCTTTCAACTGCCGACAGACTTCATACCCGTCCATCCCGGGCATCATGATATCAAGCAAAATCAAATCGGGAGGGTCTTCAGCGACATACTCAAGCGCGCTAGGGCCATCCGTAGCAACACTGACATCATATTCATCCCAGAGAATTTCTAACAGAATATCAACGTTGGTTGTTACATCGTCTACAACTAAGATACTGTGGGGAGATATATCATTCATAATTATCTCGTAATCAGCTTCATCAACATCATGCAGATAGATATCCTATTACTTTGGCCTGAATCTCAGCCGCGGCAAATGGCTTATTAATAAAATCAACAGCGCCTAATTCCAGGCCCTTCTGCTTCTCAGCTTCCTGGGTCAAAGCAGAGAGAAACATAATTGGGATACCAGTAGTTGCCGGATTGTCCTTCAGCCTTCTACAGACCTCATAACCATCAATCCCCGGCATCATGATATCCAATAAGATCAAGTCGGGCAAATCTTCAAAAGCGATTTCCAAAGCAGATTCACCATCCATGGCAACGGCGACATCGTAATCGTCAGCAAGAATATCTACCAAAATATCGATATTGGTTTCTGCATCATCTACAATAAGAACAGTACGTTCAGGCATATCTTTCCTTTCGTTAAGAGGACGGTAAAACTAATTCGATGACAACACCCGGTTTGTCTGCACGATTACTGGCGCGACAGGTTCCCCCTACTCGCCAGACCAGCGCAGAGACCATAGCCGACCCTAAACCCATGCCGGTCACCTGACCGGTAAAATCTTTCTCTCCCTGGTAGTAGGGGGTCCAGAATTTGCTCAGATGTTCCGGTGAAACGTTTATGCCGTCGTCTTGAATTTTCAAGGATATTTCATCTGGATTTATCTGGCTTATGGCAATTTCCACTTTGGGATTCCGCTTCGGGTGGAATTTCTTGGCATTCTCAATTAATTCCCAAAGGATCAATTCCATCGCCCGGCGTGACAGAATCAGTTCCGAAGCGCTGCTCAAATCTTGAGAATAAACAATACTTGCGGTGTCAATTTCCAAACCCGAACACACATCCTTTAGAATGTCCTGAACCCCATTGATACGGCACCGTTCACCCGAAAAAGCCAAGGCGGGGGTATCTATGTATCCGAGGATATCTTCAACCGTACTTTGAAGTCTTCTGGCTCCCTTCACTGCCCCACTAATTGTATCGGTGATTTCCTGAGGGGATAGTTGGTCATGCAGCATCTCTAGGAGTTCCCATCCGCTCACCATGCTAATCAGAGGAGTCTTCATTTTGTGGTAGATCATCGACGTAAAGGCGCGTTGGTCACGCTGCGTGCCTACTTGCGCAGTTACATCCCGCACACGGATCAGCCAACTGATCCCTTCGCCAAAAGCCATCTCGAGCGCATCCACTTGAAGCCAAAAATCCTTGGCGATTGCAGACTCAGGGCGCACCAAATAACAGGGAACACGCTCCTTGGATTGAGAGAACATTTTGGCCCAGGCGTCTTTGGTCTTGAAACGATACTGCTTTTTTGCGAGATCAACGAAGGTCTCTGATGGAAGGTCTTCTTGGTTGAGTCCTCCCTGCACCGAGCTTGTCTCAGGAAGATCAAGGTAGAGCCTCGCTTTTGGATTGGTATAAATGACCTTTCCGTCCGCATTCAGGATAAGGTATCCATCATCGGCCTGCTGGATCACCCACTGGAATCGATCCCATTCTTGCTGCAATTGCACAAGGGTATTACGAAGTTCAGATGTCCGCTGGCGGACCATACTCTCCAGAGCGCGTTTTTGATCATAAAGCGCCAGGTGAGTCTTGACCCGCGCCTGCACGATAGGAGAGCTGATGGGTTTGGTAATATAATCAACAGCCCCAAGCTCAAAACCCCGGATCTCATCAGCGACATCTATCTTAGCGGTCACAAAGATGACCGGTATTTTCTCTGTCGTAGGGTTGGCCTTTAAACGCCGGCAGACCTCATAGCCATCCATGCCGGGCATCATAATATCCAGCAAGATCAAATCCGGCGGGTCATCATCCACCGCTACGAGGGCCGCCTCGCCATCCATAGCGACAGAGACATCGTAATCATCGTCAAGAATGCCCACCAGAATATCGACATTGCTCTCCACATCATCAACAACCAGTATCGACCACTCGATTGTGCCGTTCATGTTGTCCTCTTTCGTAATGGTGAAGGTGTGCAAGTATACAGGTAGACAGGGTAAACAAGGTATTCAGGTAAGTTACGCTGCTTTTCCTTGTTTACTCTGTATACCTTGTTTACCTGCATACCCTGCAGGATGTCAGCTTCAAAATGGCGAAATCTCAAAGTGCATCCAGTTCTTCCTTCAACGTCTGAATCAATAGAAGTGCATCTTTGAATTTATATTTGGTGATTAGTTTGTCGATTTGATCGATTTGATGGTCGAGCGCCTCCGGCCAACGCTGACCGGTGATCTCGGCCATAATTTCTTTGCTCTGTTTCGGTCTGCGCTTCTCAACGAAAGGCTCTAACTGTCCCAGCAAAGTCAATAATTCTCCTGGGCCGGCAACACTGACTTCTGAGTCTGCTTCATCGGCTTCACTTTGATCGGCCTCACCTTGTTCGGCCAAATATCTTTCCAACGATCCCAGGACGATCTTCAACGCTTCATCAAAGGTTACCAACAGCCCATCGAGTTGTTCATCATCTTGTTGCTTGATGGCTTTTTCCACATCCCCAGATGCTGCTTGCAATTCCACAGCGCCGATATTCCCGGCAACGCCTTTGATGGTATGCGCCAATCGCTGGGCAAGTTCTTGATCATCGCTTTCCAACGCAGCTTCAATCTGGCTCGTCGCCTGGGGATAGTCTTCTAAAAAACGGGCCAGGATTTTCTTGTATAAGGCTAGGTTCCCGCCAATACGGGTCAATCCATCCTGGATTGCTATCCCAGGCAGATCGGCCATTTCCAGACCTTCAGGCTCAACTTCTTCGGAAACTGACTCCCTGCCCGGGGGTTCTGGAACCACGCGTTCGGCAGGCTCTATCCATTTGAGCAGGGTTGAGAAGAGTTGATCTGGATCAATGGGCTTGGTGACATAATCGGTCATCCCAGCCTCCAGGCTCTTTTCGCGGTCTCCGGCCATGGCATGGGCAGTCATGGCAATAATAGGAATATCGCGATAATCCGCTCCCGACTCTCGGATGGCCTGGGTCGCTTCATAGCCATCCAACACCGGCATCTGAATATCCATCAGCACGGCATCATATTCGTTGGCATCAAGAGCATCAATGGCTTCTTGACCATTACCGGCAACATCAACCACCATATTGACCGTGCCCAATATGCCGCGGGCAACTTCCTGATTAATTTCATTATCCTCAGCCAACAGGACGCGGGCGCCGTGCAAGGCTCCGTAATCAGCAGGAACGGATTCTTCATCCACAGCGTCGGGCTGAATTTGCCTTCTTTCTTTTCCAAAAGGCAGCGTAATGGCATCAAACAACGAAGATTGACTGACCGGCTTGACCAAAAAGGTGTCTACGCCTGCATCTTCAGCTTTTTTCTTAACATCGCCGCTTCCGAAAGCTGTCGCCATAATCAGGTGAGGTTTGTCATAAATTTCTGGATGCTGTGTAATCTTCTCGGCAACTTCAACGCCATCCATCCCCGGCATTTGCCAATCCAGAATGACAAAATCATAAGCTTTTGTAGAGGCAGCATTTTCCAATGTCTCCAGCCCTTCTTTACCAGACCCGGCCAGGACAACTTCGAGTGAGAAAGCTTCTAAATATTCTTTGAATATTCTCTGGGCGATGGGGTTATCTTCCACAACCAGCACTTTCAGGCCCTTCAATTCATCGAATGTCGGGTAAACCATCTCCCCCTCATCTGATCGCCCAAAAGTTGCTGTGAAAGAAAATGTGCTGCCAGCGCCTGGTGCACTTCTTACCCATATATCCCCACCCATCAGTCCCACCAATTGTTTGGATATCGCCAATCCCAACCCGGTGCCACCATATTTACGAGTGGTGGAAATATCTGCCTGGGAGAAAGCTCTAAATATGCTTGCGACCTGCTCCGTGGTCATGCCGATCCCAGAATCCTGCACCGAGAACTGCAACATAATCTGCTCATCGTCTTCGCGCAGCAATTCAACAGAAAACACGACCTCGCCCTCTTCGGTAAATTTGACGGCGTTGTTCCCCAGGTTCACCAGCACCTGTTCTAAACGCAGCGGATCCCCAACCAGCGCCGTGGGTACATCTGGCGCGATGTTGAAAGCAATTTCGAGATTTTTTTCCTCCGCTCTAATATTTACCAGAGTCGCCAGATGATTCATGACATCTTTCAAATCAAAAGGCGCAGCTTCGATATCCAGCTTCCCGGACTCGATCTTCGAGAAATCTAGAATATCGTTGATGATGCCCAGGAGATTTTGCGCTGATACCTGAATACTGTTCAGGTATTCGTGCTGCGTGGGAGACAACTCGGTTTGCAGGGCTAAATATGTCATCCCAATCACCGCATTCATTGGCGTGCGGATTTCATGAGACATATTGGCCAGGAACATGCTCTTGGCGCGAGTAGCTTCCTGTGCTTCCTCATAGAGTTGGGCATTTTGAATAGCGATGGCGGCTTGGTTGGCTATCGCGCTGAGAATGTGGCATTGCTGCTGTTCATAGGCGCGCGGGGTTGAATAACTCAACGCTACCATTGTGCCGATGACCAGATCACCAAGCACAATTGGCACCCCAACCCAAGACTTAGAAACTCGCCCAGGGATCAATGGGGAAGCTGCAATATCAAGCTTATTGATCCGCTCAAGAACGTTATCAGAAAAGAGCAATGCTTCTTTTGTGGTGAGAATGTAATCAGTGAGTCCACCACGTTGATCCATCTGTGGAGATTTAAACTCCCCATCGACGACCCGCAAAGCAGTCCAGAGTTCATCTTTTTCTGCATCGTAGAGGCTGATATAGAATGTGCTAATTTGCATTAGTTGGGCAGCGCTTCGGTAAGCTTCTTCCAAGACCTCTTCTAAACTGAGGGTTAATGCCAGCTTTTTACTCAACTCATTCAAGACAGCCAGTTCCTCAGCTCGGAGGACAGTTTCCTCATACAAACGCACGTTCTCAATTGCAGTAGCCGCCTGGTTAGCCATTGCCATCATCAACCCAACATCGTCTTCTGAAAAGTCTGGCTGATCCAGCCGGTTGATGGCGGTCATCGTCCCCAGCATCTGGTCCCGAAAACGGATCGGCGTCACAATGATGCTGCCGCCATTTGCATCAATCCGACGCTGCTGTACTTCAGGGCCTTCGCGGGGATCCAGTTCACCTTTAGGTGAGTAAGCAGGCTTTTGTTCACGTAATACCCAACCACTCAAACCATCTAAAAGCTCATCATATGAAACTTCCACAATCTGGTCTTCGCCTTTTCCCCCTACTACAAATTGGCTTGTCTCTTCAGCTTCCAAATCGAATAGGGCCAATATTGCTCGATCCGCCGGCAATGCCAGCGATACACCATTGACTACCTCCTTCAACAAATCGGGCAGATTGTGCAGGGATGTCAGCGAACGGCTGACATGATAAAGCGCCTGGGTTTGCGCCAGGGATGTCTGGGTCTGCTGGTATAATCTTTCAAGTTCATCCTTGGCTTGTTTACGCTCGGTGATATCGTTTTTTATAGCGACGAAACGAATAATCTGACCCTGCTCATCTTTTACCGGGGTGATGGTCATCTCCTCGGTATACAGACTGCCATCTTTGCGTCGATTGACTGTCTCTCCCCGCCAGACCTGCCCGGACTTGATGGTACCCCATAAATCTCTGAAGTAATCTTCATCGTGCTGGCCTGAGTTGAGCACCCTGGGATTGTTTCCTACAGCTTCTTCCAGCGTGTAACCTGTCAGATGGGTAAAGGCCGGGTTCACCCAAACAATCGTTCCGTCAGGTTCAGTGATGACGATAGCATTAGCGGCAGCTTCCAAGGCCGCATTTTGCAGAAGCACTTCCTGTTCGGCAAGTTTGCGCTGGGTGATATCCCTGCCAGTGGACTGGACTTCAAAGAGTTGGCCGTTCTCATCGAAAATGCCGCGCTCTGTCCAACTCTCCCAACGTATTTTTCCATCAGGAAGAATTTTTGGGTATTCATCAACAGAGGTGGGAGCATCGGGTGTCAAGACCGCTATTTTTGCCATGAGTCTCGGCCGATCACTCTCTGGAACTTCATCGACGACCTTTTTTCCAATTAAATCGCTAAGAGGTCTTCCCGAATACTCAACGTAGCGGTCATTAGCAAAGACGCGTGTGGTGTCCGGCAAGTAGCGCACCAAAAAATCAGCCTGATCCTGCACAATGGCGCGATATTTCTTTTCACTTTGTCTGAGTGCTTTTTCCGTTCTTTTACGTTCTGTAATGTCGCGAATGATGGCTGTGAAATACAATTCATTATTGATCTCATATTCACCCACCGTATTACTGATTGGGAATATAGAACCATCCTTGTGCAAACCATCCAACTCAATCGGGCCTTTTCCTACGACACGGGCTTCTCGGGTTTGCACATAGCGTTCGACCGCATTGGTGTGCCTTTCGCCATAGATTCCAGGGGCTAGGATCATGACATTTTCCCCAATGATCTCCTCGGCTGAATAGCCAAAGATCGTTTCTGCTGCCTGGTTGAAGGAGATGATTTTGGAATTCTGATCGATAACAACAACGCCATCAGGAATGTTTTCCACCAATATGCGAATTTGTGCTTCCCTCTCCAGTAGAGCTTCTTCGGCTTCTTTTCGTTCAGTGATGTCCCTGCCGACGGATTGGATCTCTATTAGCTGCTCATCTTCATCAAATAATCCCCGATTAGTCCATATATACCAGCGACCTTTTCCGCCGTCTTCGGAAGCGTAGTATTCTTCGGTTATCGAAGGTTGTTCTGGAGAGAGTATTTTGATGGTCTGCTTGATTCTCTTCAGAGCTTCTTCGGAAAACAAAGTGAAGATGGTATTATTAATCAGTTCCTCAGGGGATTTCTTTATAATTTCTGCATATCGTTCGTTCACGAAGGTTAGGGTTCCGTCCGGTGTCCAACGGCAGATATAATCCGTCTGGTCTTCGACGACAGCCCGATAACGAGCTTCGCTTTCCGCCAAAGCCAGTTCTGCATTTTGGCGAGATTGCTCCCCTCGTACTAACCTCCTGCCCACCCAATAGATACTCCCCAAACCGAGAAACCACAAGGGAATATGCCCCGCCCACAAAGCCAGCATCTGATCACGTTCGATTTCCCAAAGAGGCGCCATCGGAACCGAAACACTGATGCCGCCGCGAATATCTCCTTCCTGGTATCCTTGCGCGGCATGGCACTTCAAACAACCCTCTTCAGTGACCAGAGGGCGCATCAGGCGCATATACTCCTGGCCTTCAAGCATTTCAATCGAACTGATTTCAAGCTCTCCACGTTCGAATGCCTGGAGGGCTTTGGTTTCCCACTCATCGGCGGCATTCTGAGGACGGATTGGGTTGAGGCTGGTGATATGGCCCCGAAGGCCGACCACATCCAGTTGTAACTCATGTACCTGGCGGGTCATATAAGCCGGATTCATCAGGGTAAACTGCTGGCCGCTGGAGGTCGAAATATCACGTTCTGGCAATTCACTCAGATATGGATTGGGGGTTGTCTCTTCGGTAACAGGCACATAGATTCCACCATGACCTGCATTCCAACGGCGATAGAGCACATCTTTCTCGTGGGCAATTCGGGCATGAATCTGCGCCGCATCTGCTGTATTGCCTCGAACTTGCCAGATATTTAAAATCAGGGATCCAGCCACCACAATCGTCCAGGCTATGGCCAAACTCCAAAAAATTAGCGCCCGCTGATGTTCATATTTACGAATATTCTCATTCATACTCATAACGCCCATTCTCCAACCAAAAAGAACGCCCCCCATCAGGTTGTCGTTCTCTTCCTTAGATAGCGCCACTGCTTCAGGAACATGGTTTTTACTACCAATTGCATCACATTCATTTTATTCCAAGTATACCGAAAAACAATAGAGAATTCGGGTGATATCGGTCCCAACGACGCCATAAACCTGCTCATTTTCGTCTAGGAGAGCTGTCACGATACCGAGGTTCACATCCCCCGGCCAAACCTAGAATCAGTAAGCCGACAGAAATATACAGTACAAGAATTTTTCGTTTGAGAGCCATTATTTTTGCTCCTGAGATGGGTATCTTGACAATGTCAACTTGCAGACAAAGCCCCGAAATATCGGAAAATCTTTGCTAAGTTGACACTGTCGAAGTATTTACCTATTGCGTAGTGAATTGTGTCTGCACAGTTATTCCTTGGGCAGTGCTGCAAGCATTCTTCACCGCGACGCCCACGCTTATCCAATAGTCTGTGCTGGCGTTCAAGTTCGCATCTGGCGCAATGGTGACTGTATCATTGGTATATGTGGTAGTAGAAATTGTAACCGAAGCCGATACAATTTGGCCGCAGCCGTTATTGGAGCACAGGGCAATATAGTCTTTGTCCCCGTATGTCAGCGTGGATGCATCCATAGCCTGGTTGAACCGGATCACCGGATTCACGGTTACCGGGACTCCAGTGCTGCCGTCTGCTGGGGTAATACTGCTCACAAAACCAGTCGTAGGGTCGGGATTGCTACAACTTGACTGCGTATCGGTGTCTGTAGCCGAGTCATTGCCAGGGGTCGGGTCGGTCGTACCAGCAGGGGGACCAACGCTGACCGTGTTGTCCAGATTGCCGCTCGCTCCCGAAGAGATGTTGGCCGTCACTGTATAGGTGATACTGCTCCCATTGGGTAGATCAACTGTGTCGCTGAAATCGGCTGTGCTGTTGGTCACGCCGTCGCAGCCGCTGGCGCCGCCAGCATGGTTGCACGTCCACGTCCACGAAGACACCTGGGCGGGTTTACTGTCGCTGACTTGCGCTCCGGCCGCATCGCTAGACCCATTGTTGCTAACCACAATCGTGTACATTACCGTGCCCCCTGGCGTGTATTCGGTGACACCGTCGTCTTTGGTCACCGATAGATCAGCTTGCGGGTTGGCCGTATCGGTGTCTGTGGCCGAGTCGTTGCCGGGGGTTGGATCACTTGTCCCGGCCGGGGGAGCAACGCTGACTGTGTTGACCAAGTTGCCGCTCGCTCCCGAAGAGATGTTGGCCGTCACTGTATAGGTGATACTGCTGCCATTGGGTAGATCAACTGTGTCGCTGAAGTCGGCTGTGCTGTTGGTCACGCCGTCGCAGCCGCTGGCGCCGCCAGCATGACTGCATGTCCACGTCCATGAAGACACCTGGGCAGGTTTGTTGTCGCCAACTTGCGCGCCGCTGACATCATCTGGGCCATTGTTGGTAACCACAATCGTGTATGTGACCATACCCCCTGGCGTGTATTGTGCAACACCGTCATCTTTGGTCACAGCCAGATCGGCAACGGGCGTAGGAGTAGGCGTAGGCGTATTTGTAGGCGGTGGTGGCGGGGCTGGCGGCGGTGCTTCATCCTCGTCTTCATCTTCAGGCTTTGTTGTCGCCGTCGGGGCTGGAGGCACATACTGGGGTATAGACGATTCGTCTTCCTCGTCTGTAGCGCTGTCCGATGCTGGGGGTTGATCCTCTCCAGCATGTGCGTCTTCCTGAGATGTGTCTTCTGTGGTTGTCTCGTCTAAGGGCGCACTTTCACCCGCCGCTGGACCGTCGGCACTTTGCTCACCCTGCTGAATTCCTGCGGCATCAGCGCCAGGAGCAGGAGTCACCATGGGAACCGGGGTCAGCAACTGATCGCGAAATGCAGCTACCCGAGCGGCGATATCCGTGCCGGAGGGCAGCAGGTCTCTCAAAACATCAATGACTACCTCGATTGAAACAGGCGGGCGGGGTGGTTTTATTTCCGCGCTGTAATCTGCCTGCTCATCTGATCCTATGGGGACGGATACATATTCCCCTTCGTAGGGAGCAGAAAACGCTTGCGAAAAAATGGAAAAGCCTAAACAGAATATCCCCACCCCGATAAGCAGGATGACGATTGACCATAGCGTCCGAAAATTTTTATCATTAGGTGTTGCCATGATACAAAATGTCACATTACAAGAAAGGTGGTCG
>JADHXE010000131.1 GCA_016783125.1 Anaerolineales bacterium | reverse complement strand
ACTTGCTGAACTCGTCTGGCATCTGTTTTGCTCCCATGTCCATTTGCGGATATGAAATGAGCATAATCGTAAAATACTTTTTTTGTCAACTGCCCCGCAGGGGCCTCATCTTCCGGGCGTAGTCTCGGACGATGCGTAGGAACTTATCAATTGAAACCTTGCTTTTTGTGCAAGAAAATTATGCTTATCCGGGAAGTACCAGGGAGTAGGGAGTAGGTGTATTTCCCATTACTTCTTACTCCCTACTCCCCCCGTTACTTTTTGGTTGGCCACGCCACAGGCGTGTATAGCAAGGCCCGCCTCGCTCTGCGCGCCTGTGGCGGGCGCGGCTTGTCCGAGTTAGGAATGGTAAGGAGGTGCAGGATGTTTAAGAATCTATTACTTGCTTTCGATGGTTCGGAGCATGCTTTGAAGGCAGCGCGTTTGGCGGGGGAGATGGCCCGCAGCAGTGATGCTGAACTACGAATTGTTGTTGCATATGATCCGCTGCCAGCTTATCTGGGAGAGCCCGATTTTCAGCATGTTGTCTCGGCTCGTTTGAGGCACGCAGAAGCTGTGTTGCAAAAAGCCTTAGAGCATGTCGGTAAGATTCCAAAGGAATTAAAGACTGAGATTCTGGAAGGCCCCCCTGCTGAAGCTATTTTAGCTGTTGCGGAAACGCGCGGCAACGATCTTATCATCATTGGAACGCGCGGTTTGGGGAGGCTTTCTGGCCTGCTGCTGGGTAGTGTCAGTCAGAAAGTTGTAGCACACGCCCAATGCCCGGTGCTGTTGGTGCGGTGAGCCAGTCATTGATCCAGCCGCCGGGCTAGTTCCTCAGCTTCGTGGATATCCTCGGGCGTGTTCAAGTTCCAAAAAGCGAGACCATCGGGATCAAGATGATGGATTTCCTCGTAAGAGAGATATTGGATATTCACATCACCGTGCCAGGCGGTCATGCGCCATTTGTCAGCCTGGATAGCAGCTTCGACGGCTGGCAGGCAAGTGCTGCGATTGTAGATTGCGTGAACGGGTTCCAGCCCGTGTTCAGTTTTGGGGATGACCGCGTCAGCATTGATTTCTTCCAGGATATCTCGTCCCGCGGCAAGGATATCCGCAGAGGCGAAGGGCATATCGCAGGCCACCAGGGCGACCTTTGGGTTGTGTGCCACTTTTAGAGCTGTGTACAAGCCCCCAAGGGCGCCGCGTTCCGGGATCACGTCCGGGAACAGGGGGATGTTCAAATAACGGAATCCCTCTGGAAGGTTGGTAGTGATCACCAGCTCATCAGCTATGGATGACACCCTCTCCAGGACTCGCTCTATCAGGGGGCGTCCCAGAAAAGGCATCAAAGCTTTATCCTGGCCCATGCGGCTGGAATGGCCGCCGGCCTGTATCACAACAGTTAGCATAGTGCGGTCTCCATCCGCCACTAAAGGAGCAGTGCACTTCGCAAGTGCGGCGCACCTGGCTTTCTAGCGAATAACGGGTTAATACATAATAACGATTATAATGGATATATGCTTACGGTAGCTGATAAACTGGATGCCATGACCCGGCAGGGGGAACTCTATGAGCGCTTAGCGGATGATGCGGTGCGTTGTTATGCTTGCGGGCACCGCTGCCTGATCCGCGAGGGGCGGCGGGGGATCTGTAAAGTGCGCTTCAATCAGGGCGGGGAGTTGATGGTGCCCTGGGGGTATGTGGCTGCTTTGCAAGTTGACCCCATTGAAAAGAAACCCCTTTATCATATGCTCTCCGGCGAGGATGCCTTGAGCTTCGGTATGCTGGGATGTGATTTTCATTGCGGATTTTGCCAGAACTGGCTTAGCTCTCAGACGCTGCGCGACCCGGCATCGGACGCCTCGGGGCGTTATGTCCGGCGGATTACACCGGAAGATTTGGTGGATTACGGCGTGCGCGGCGGCGCGGCGGTAGTCGCTTCAACGTATAACGAACCGTTGATCACCTCGGAGTGGGCGGTCTCGATTTTTAAACTGGCTCAGGCAGCGGGCATGAAATGCGTTTATGTCTCCAATGGCAACGTCACCCCCGAAGTCTTGGATTACCTGCGCCCTTACCTGGTGGGTTACAAGATCGACTTGAAGACCATGCAGGACAAGCAATATCGCCGTTTGGGAGGCGTGCTCCAACATGTGCTGGACGGTATCCAGTGTGCCCATGATCTGGGTTTGTGGGTGGAAGTTATCACGCTGGTGGTGCCTGGTTTCAACGACAGCACCGATGAACTCATGGATACTGCCCGCTATATTCGCTCCGTTTCCCCGGAGATTCCCTGGCATGTGACTGCATTCCATCCCGATTACAAGATGACCGATCCGCCGCGCACTTCAGTGAAAACTTTGCTACGAGCGGCGGAGATCGGCCAGGAGGCCGGGCTGCGCTATGTCTACTCAGGCAACCTGCCCGGAAGCCTCTCTGAGTATGAGCATACTTACTGCCACAAATGCAAAGCCCTATTAATCGAACGCTATGGTTATGTTATCCTTTCGTATCATCTGACCGCCGAAGGCGCGTGCTCTCAATGTGGTACGATGATACCTGGAATTTGGACAGACCAGCCTGCCCAGGTGCGCATCGGCGGACCTGGGTTCCCTAGACCTGTGAGGTGAACTTTGAATGACAACCCCTATCAACGCTTAGCACAACGATTAGATGCACTGCCCAACGGGTTTCCCCCTACGGAGGATAACGCGGAGCTGCGCCTGCTGGAAAAGATATTCACCCCTGAGCAGGCGGCGCTGGCGGCTCAATTGCGCCTGACTCTGGAGACTCCCGAACAACTGGCTGAGCGCATCGGGGGTGATTCCCAGGATTTGAAGAAACAACTCAAAGGGATGGTCCGCAGGGGTCTGATAAGCGCAGGCAGAGGAGATGGCGGGGTGGCCTATAGGTTGATGCCCTTCGTGGTGGGGATCTATGAATACCAGATCGGCCGTATCGATGGGGAATTGGCGCAGTTGTTCGAGGATTATTACCAGCAGGCTTTCAAAGGTATGTTATCGATGGAGCCTTCGGTTCACCGCGTGATCCCCATCGGTGAGACTGTCAAGATGGGCATGGAAGTGCGCCCCTTCGAGAGCGCCACGGAAATCGTCAATAATGCCAATGCCTGGGGCGTGCAGGATTGCATCTGCCGCAAACAGAAAGCGCTGATCGATGACCCTTGCGATCATCCCGTGGACAACTGTATGGTTTTCCACCCGCGCCCCGATGCTTTCGAGAATGTGCCTTATATCGACTCGCTGACCAAAGATGAAGCCCATGCGAAATTGAAGGAGGCCGCTGAGGCAGGTTTAGTGCATTCTGTGAACAACACCAAAGAGGGGATTTACTATATCTGCAATTGCTGCACCTGTTCGTGCGGCATCCTGCGCGGCATGGCTGAGATGGGCATTGCCAATGTGGTAGCAAGATCAGCATTTGTCAATACAGTTGATGAGGATTTGTGCGAGGGCTGTGAAACTTGCATCGAGTATTGTCAGTTCGATGCGCTCTCCCTGGCTGACGATGCCCTGCTGATTGAGATCAACCAGACGAGTTGTGTGGGGTGCGGCGTTTGTGTTCCGGCTTGCCCAGACGAGGCTTTGGTGCTGGTGCGCAGACCCGAGGAAGACGTGCTGCCCATCCCAGTCACAGAGGATGATTGGCGGGAAGAACGCGCCGCGGCGCGCGGCCTGGATATGAGTGTAGTTTTATAGATTTGGAAGTTTTTTCTTGAGGTAGCTTTCGTTTTTAACCACTAAGGACACCAAGGAACACTAAGAAAAACTTTGTGTACCTTTGTGCCCTTAGTGGTTTATTATTTTCTTTTCTACCGTACATTTGGCTCTAGAAAGTCCACATGGCGTGATTTGTGTTGAGAATTTGCCACAGATGAATAGGATGAACACCGATTTTTTATCTTTACATCCAATTTATCTGTGGCTGATTACCAGATGTACGGTAGAGAATTATTTTCTAATTTGGGCGCGCATAACGAAGCGGTCAACGCCCCCGAAACGGTACTTATAGATTTCGTCGCCGCGCATCATATCGAAGTGCTCGCGGCCATGGTCGATGGCCCATTGGATCAGATATGCCAGCAGCACCCAGCCGGGGGAGAGTTCCTGAAATTTGAAGTTGATCCCGGAGTTATAGACCCAGACCTGGTTCCCATAGTCGAAATTGAAATAAGCGGCGGCTTTCTCATCCCCAACGGTGATAAATGCTAACTGCAGCCAGCCTTCCTGGAAAGCGGTGTGCACCGAGGCGCGCATTTGTGAACTCATCACATCGGTGAGGAAAGCCTCTTTCTCGGGGTCATAGGCCATCAGATCGAGGAAGGCATCGATCTCATCGTCGAGTACCTCTTCGTCTTCGACGATATACCAATTCACCGGAGCGTAAAACCCCTCTGAGCGGCGCAGCTTGCGGCGGATCTCGCGGCGCTGCTTGCCCTGGATGCCCATCAAGTATTCTTCCCAATCAGCGGCGAGGGTGATACGGGGGGCTGGTTGGAGTTGCTCCAGGGAGTAGTTCAAACCCAATTTTTGGGCACCAGCCTCTAAGGTCGGCAGCGTGGGCGAATCATCCAGGATGTTGTACCAGTCCAAAACATCCCAGGGAGGCGCATCCGGCCCAGTCAGATGTTCCAGCAGCGCATCCATAAAAGCGGGCAGCTTATCTTTAGAGACAATAAAATCTAAATAATCGGAGATCTCGATACTGCCTAAAAGCATCAGGGCCTGTTTGCCATCCAGGTTTTTAGTGAGGAATAACGGCGCAATGCCGATGAGTTCTCCGGCATCATTCCTGGCGGTAACGATATATAACTCTCCATGCTCCCATTCTCCGCCGCCCAATGTCCCCCACCAGGTGGTCAGGTACTCGTGACGTAGAAAGGGCACGTTATTGGCGCTGTTCTCCAGGAGTTGGTTCCATTCGTGGGCGATAGTTTCTAATTCAGGTAGTGTGCGTAATATTTCTAGCCGCATAATTTTTTTGATAGATGGATCTGGATAAATTATTGTCTTTGCCATTTTACCAGTATAATGGTGTAGATGATAATGACATGGGTGTGTTTCATTCCAGTGGAAGTAATCCCGGAAATAGGGGTGTGCGGGGGGGGGGACACCCCCCGCACACCCCTATTTCCGGAACTTTTCCGCTCGTTTGAAACACACCCGTTTCATTTCGGTTGAATATTGCGTATGGCGTATTTGGGAAGCATTACGGAATACGCTATACGCAATACGGAATACGGACACCTGCGTTCAGCGCATCAACTCATTTGAAACACACCCTAATGACATTGTAGGTTTAGAACATCAAGCATATGACAACATCCCTTGATTTGGTCTTACTTCCCCTGGTGCGGCATGCTGGCAAAGATCGGCCGAAGCTGCCAGGTTTGTATACTGCTAATCCTCCTCGTCGAGCAGCCCGAGGACGGTACTCAGATCGTCTCTTTATTTATCTATCCCTAGAGGGCAATTTGCCTTTGTCACCCAAGGAATTGGATAAGCTCTTGGCGCAGATGGCGGAGGCATATTACAAGGCGACTGGCTCATCGACGGCTGCCATGCGCTCAGTGGCGGAAACGCTGAATGAGTTATTGCTCAAGCGGAATTTAAATTCTGTCAACCGGGGGCGGCAGGCCATTGGGATGTTAGCGCTGGGTGTGGTGCGATTTGATCATCTTTACCTGCTGCAAAGTGGTTCATCACATGCTTATTTGATAAAAACCGAAAGCGCGCAACAATTTTTTGATCCCTCGGATACTGGGCGTGGTTTGGGCCTCAGCCGGGCGACAACGTTGCGCTTCCACCAGGCTGAGCTTGACCCTGGTGATGTGCTGCTGGTTTCTCCGAACCCACCCATGACCTGGAACACAACCACGCTGCGCAACATGCATGGTCTTTCCTTAGGGGATCTGTATCATCGCTTGATACGACGCGCAGCCGGTGATTTGGAAGCTGTGTTGTTGTTGACCAAGCGCGGCAAAGGGGGATTGCGGCTGGTAACTCCGAAACTCCCACAGGAACAACGCAATGCGGCAGTTGAAGACACACAACCTCGGCGAGATGTGGTTCCAAGGCAAGAGCCTGTGCGCGAACCTGAACTCCCATTGCCTACCGCGCCGATATCCAGCATGGCTGAGGTTTCCGGTGTGGAGGTATCTCCGGCCATTGAACATACATCTCCTGAGCCGAGCGGTGAGGCGGAAAAGAAGCCTCGAGAGAACAGCCTGCGTCAGGTATGGTCATCGACAATCGGGCCGGATTTACTGGCAATTGGACGCGCGATCGGCTCTACACTCCGCCAGGCTGCTCAGGCCACCAGTACTCTGATCGAGCGCATGCTGCCTGATGAGAATATGGTGGCTTTGCCAGGATCGACAATGGCGTTTATTGCAGTAGCTGTCCCCTTAGTTGTTGTGGCGGTTGCTGCGGTGGTGTATTTCCAAAACGGACGCGGAAGGTATTACGATAGCTATATCCTTGAAGCAAATCTTGCAACCCAACAAGCTCAACAATTCGAACACATCAACGAGCAGCGCATCGCCTGGAAGGCCACCCTCGATTACTTGGATCTGGCTGAAGGCTATAAGGTAACCGAAGAGTCTCAGAACCTGCGAAACGCGGCTACAGTAGCCTTGGATACATTAGATAAAGTTGTGCGAATTAGTTACCATCCAGCGATTGTCGATGGGCTACCAGCGACAGTAAAGATCACGCGCATTGTATCAACAATAGAAAATGATCTTTATTTGCTTGATGGTCTTGAGGGGGCCGTATATCGGGCGGTCTTCACCGGGGATGGATTTGAGTTGGATTCCGAATTCTACTGTGGGCCAGTGCCGCAACCGCTGATCATCGGCCCCCTGGTAGATATCGCTGCGCTGCCACCCGGGTATCCACAAGGTGCGACTGCTATTGGTATGGATAGTAATGGCAACCTAGTGCAGTGCATTCCTGGCGGTGCCGAACAGCTCTCCTATTCTATGGCTCCACCCGATTCGAATTGGGGCACCCCGCAAGCTTTTGCTCTGGACGGCGGGGATTTGTTTGTGCTCGACCCGTTGACGAGTTCGGTTTGGGTTTATGGCGGGGAGAATGAATTTCGAGATCGACCTGATTTCTTCTTTGGCGATCAAGTTCCTTCAATGCAAGATGTTGTGGATCTAACTGTGAGTGCTGGAAAGTTGTACTTGCTTTATGCGGATGGCCATCTGATGACCAGCTATTTTGAGGGAGATGATTTCACTGATCCAGCCATGTATCAGGATCCCCGTGATGGCTATGTGGATAGTGTCACAATAGCGGATGCCGTTTTCAGTGAGATTCAGTTTGCCCCCCCACCCGATCCATCGATCTACATGTTGGATTCAGGTGGACGTTCCATCTATCATTTTAGCTTGCAGCTAGTTTATCAGCGCCAGTACCATTCTCAAATACCTTTGCCCGCGGGGGAAGCGACAGCCTTCGCTGTTGGCCCCAATCACCAGGTGTTCCTGGCTATCGGGAATCAGGTGTATTTTGCGCTATTGCCGTGAGCTTGTCGAAGGAAAGTTCCGAAATTTGGGGGTGCGAGCGGATTTCCACCCCGCTCGCACCCCCAAATTTCGCATTTATTGCTCGAAATGTGGCATTGTCAAGGTATTTAGGGACTCTGCGTATCGGTGGGCCAGACCGTATGTGTGGCCCGGGGTGGGGGTTCTTTTGTGGGCGGAGGAGCTGCTGGAGATTCTGTAACTACATCGGTAGGGGGAATGCTGGTTTCAACAATTGCCGGGACAGTCAACTGCGGCATGGGGGTCGGCGTAACATCGGGACGAGTAAAGCGCCAGGCGAAGAATCCAATGCTCACAACAATGATCAAAGCCAAAACAGCCACGATGACACCGACTACCCACACGGCCTTGGATGAGGATCGTTTTTCCTTCTCCGGTTTATGCTTTTCGTCAGGGACTTGTAGAGCGACGATAGTGATATTGTCGTGCCCGCCGCGTTGGTTGGCAAGGTCCACTAATCGTTGCAGCCCGGCTTCGGCCCCGCTTTCTTCTATGGCTGTTTGAATCTCCCCATCTTCAACCAAGTCAGTCAGACCATCGCTGCAAAGGATCAGTTGATCATCGGACAGCAGGGCCATGCCCTGGTTGGCGGCGGCTTGTTCGTCGGTCTCCTCGGGGTCGAGCCGCAAGCGGAAATCCACTTCGGCTGGTTTTTCGGATCCTAAATAACGGCGGATGATATGAGATTGAGGATGTCCGCGCGCCTGGTCTGGCGTGATGATGCCATATTGAATGGCCTCCTGCACCCAGGTGTGGTCGGTAGAGATTTTTCTGATAATTCCCTCGCGCAATAGGTAAATCCGGGAATCCCCAACAGAGGCTGTGTACAACTGGTCGCCAATGATCCAAACGCACACACAGGTGGAACCCATGCCATGTTGCGCCAGGTCTGAACTGGATTGTTTGTGCACGGACAGGCCGGCCTGGATGATGGCATCGTTCAGGACGGCAAGTGGGTCACTGGCATCGCTGGCAGCAACAGCACGGCTGATGGTCTCAACGGCAATCTCGGCGGCAATTTCCCCCGCCTGATGGCCGCCAATGCCATCAGCAACAATGGCCAATAAAGAAGGCGTTGAGTCAGCCTCACTGAGTGTGTGCGCTGAAACACCATAGCGGTCTTCGTTATTTTTACCACTCATCCCCTCATGGGTTATGGCTGTGATATTGATATGAGCGCGCTCTTTAGGGATCACGGTGACTCCTGGGGGGTAACTTTCGGTTTGGGGATTTTTTGGATATCGTTATAAGCAAACCGTAAACTTATCTGTCCGATGTGGATGATATCTCCATGACTAAGTTTGATTCCTTTGGTTGAAACAGGTATGTAGTTTACCCAAGTTCCAGCCACGGAGCCTTCATCGGAGATGATGAAACTGCCATGCTCATCCTTGCGCAGGCGGGCATGGAGCGCATCCAAGGAAGGATCAAGCAGTTCTATTGTAGCAAGAGTTGGATCATTTCCAAAGGTCAGTTCGCGCTGGACGATGGGGATGCGTTCATCATGGCCGTTCCCATTCTTGGCGGCTAAGAACTCTAGATAGGCTTCCTCTACCGGGGATTGCTCCTTTTTGGCAGGCCAGGAGAAACGGTTCATCCAACGGGATAGGCGTTCCCGAGTAGGTTGCGGCTCTGGGGGAAGGGATTGTGCCGCAGGCGCAGGTTCAGATTTGTCGGGTTTTGGCTCTTCTGCGCGCTGGGGACGCCTTCTCCAGATAAGCCTGCCAGTCGTTTTTGGCTGAATCTTGCCTCCGAGGATTAGCGCGAAAATAAAGATACTGACCACGATAGCTGCGCTGATCCCGATGAGGATGGGAATATTTTGTCTGAATAAATTCAAAAAGTTGAAGGGCGCGCGCTGAATGGCAATATCGACCTGGTGCTCGATGCTGATGCCGCTCAACCCCAGATCGTCTACCGCTTCGACCTGGATCAGGTGAGAGCCGTCGCTGACAAAATCTTCCAGGAACCAGGTGAACTCATCGAAAGGGGGAGAAGTATTTTCGGCAGCGATCTCACCATCAATGAATAGAGTTGTGCGCTTGAGAGATCGAGAAAAGTTGTCGGGGAACTCGATGAGGATCTCAATAAGCTGTTTGTTTGGCGTAAACTCAGCTATTTCCGTGGATGGCTCTTCCGGGGTAGTTTGCTCGGTGCGGACGACCTCTAGAGGCGGGGAGACAAATATCGGGTTCGGTGGTTGGACGTTCAGTGCAAACTCGACAGGCTCGCTGGCGACTTCCAGGGAAGGGGTGTTGATATGTGCAGAGATTTGGTGAGTCTCTCCACCGGAAATCTGCGAATTATAAGTAAGGAAGTAGGCATGGCGCAACTGGTCTACATAGGGATCAACCGCGGGGAGAGTTTCATCCCCCGAGTACAGGAACAACTGACCACCAGTCTGAGCCGCGAAGGCAGCTAAAAGGTCGGCGCCCACACTGTCGAAATATGCTCGGGATGAGACCATCCAAATATAGACGCGCACATTTCCTTGCCGAGCCATCGATTCCAAACTTGGTAAGATTGCCAAACTATCTTGGTTGGGTAAGGGGGTGATCAGCAATACCCCTCGTCCTAAATCTGATTGGGTTGTAGGATCAGCGGCAGTCGTAATGGCGCGGGCTAAGACATCCAGACTGGGGATCGCGGTATCGAAATTGGGCTCATAAGATCGAAATTTGGAGAGCCAGGCCACCGGGCGGTTAAGGTGCAAGCCTTCTATGTCATCATTGGTGACGAAACTGAGATCATCTGTGGCCTCAGGGGGATAGGCATCAATCCAGGCGCTCATAGCCCCTTGAATGTGTTCGTAGCGAGTTGTGCCCTGACTATCTTTGATCGCGTAAGCTGGACCCATGTTGAGGGCGACCACAAACTGGGCTCCAGCGTGCAGTGCCGTGATTTCGCTGACGGCAATCGAGCGTTGATTTTCGATGATGCTGACGTTTTGTGCCCCTAAATCGTGCACGAAATTTCCCTCACCATCATAAACATTCAGATAGGTGGAGATGAGAGGAAATGAATCTGTGTCTGGGGGGGATAGTTTAGCCCAAGCTGCCTCTTGCGCTCCCACTGGGAGAGAGACAAGAGACAGCAATAGGCCAAGCAGGATAACCTGGCTAAGGTGCTTGAACATGGCGTAATTCTAGCATAAGAACGTTAGAAAGTTTAACATCGCACGTTCTTATGGTTACTTTTCTATTAAACTTTCATCGTCACTGCTCAGACATAGAGAGAAAGTTCCCGAAAAAAGGGTGTGCGCAGGGAGTTCCACCCCCTGCGCACACCCTTTTTTCGGAGCACCTCTCCCTAGCCTGAGCAATTACCCTTCATCAAGCTCTTCAACTTCATCTTCGGAGGGAGATGCTTGTGTCAGTTGTATATAAGTCAGCGTCCAGGCGGATTGGATATAAGCGCGCAGGATGCCGCCCAATATGATCATGATAGGCAGATAGCCAACAAAGCATAAGCCTGCTACAGCGATCCCACCACCAAGGGGCAATGCCGAGTCGGTCACGCCACCCAGGATGGCGCCGAATGCCGCGGGGAAGACGAGTAAGAACAAAGGCAGAGCGAAGATAAAGCCAACGAATGCTCCGCCGATGCCCAGGATCAAGGCCATCACGAGGATATTGCCAAGATTCTCCTTGAAGACTTCCCAACCGCGTCGGATGCCGGAGAAGATATCCAGGTCTTCTAAAACGATGGCGATGTTGGCTTGTTCCAGGATGATGGTGATCCCCCAACTCACAGGGATCAGCAAGCAGATCAGCGGGATGAGGCAAATAAGCCCAATCCCAAAGGTTAGCGCGGCAACCCCAATCATGGGCAAGACGAGTACCAAGACCAGAACGAACATCGCTAACCCAACCAGCGCATTCAAGCCCAATATCCGCCAGAAGAAGGGCTTGCCGTTGTCGAAAAGCGCCATGAAAGTAAGCTGTTCGGCGTCAGCATCCGCTTCCGCGTCCGTGTCAGCCTGCACGGTACCTTGAATGAGTCCTAAGCGGCCGATAGTGCTCAGAATAAGCGTAATAAACCAGATGATCAAAAAGATGAGAATGGCGATGGCAATGAAACCAACGATATGCCAGGCCTCGATCTGCTGGAAAAAGCGCTCGATGCCGAAGAAGAAACGTTCTATCTCGGGGGATACATTAGGGTCGTTTTGCGAGTAGCGATAGCTGGAGTTGCCGCCTCCTCCTCCACCGCCGCCCCCCTGGCCGCAACTGGCTAAGATGCCGAATATCCAGAGCACTTTGTACTTCCAGATGATTTTCCAGGCTCGGGAGAGTACTTCACCTATGTCCATTTGATTTCTCCTTTATTCAGTTAGATTATCAACATGAGGTAGCCGAAAAAATGGGTGTGCGTAGGGGCGAGCGCAGCCCCCTACGCACACCCATTTTTTCGGGGGCTTTTTTCACTCCCATTCAATCGTCGCTGGGGGTTTGCTGGTAATATCATACACTACGCGGTTGATTCCGGCTACTTCGTTGACGATTCGGCCGGCCACGCGTGCTAATAGTTCATGGGGCAAACGCGCCCAGTCGGCGGTCATGAAATCTTCGGTGGTGACGGCGCGTAAAG
>JADHXE010000130.1 GCA_016783125.1 Anaerolineales bacterium | reverse complement strand
TATCTATGCCTACATAATTTGTGTTATCCTTATTCATAGTCGGTTCTCCTTTGCACCTAATCGAGTGCGCTAATTGATTGTGACTACCTTTGGTATATCACATTTCTGGAGAACCGACTTTCTCATCCTATCTCAGCCTTTCGAGAAAACACAACAGCGGATTTAGAATAAAGCGAATTTACTGGCTATTGAACCAGGATACATCACAGTATCTTTTCAAAATGCCGGGGTGCCAGACTTCCGAAGTCTGAGAGAAGCCACCGGAGACGATAATATGCCTATGAGGCTTCGGAAGTCTCCCCCAGGTAAGAATTTAGTTATCTGACCTATCTAAAAACTGACCACAACCACAAACAAGAGAAACGCTATGAAAGAATCAATCCAACTTCAACTCACCGATCAACCTGAAATCAAAGCGGGTTTTACTAAACTAGTTGAGCATAACATTATCTCCCGCATCTGGGATCACGACCACACCGTCTGGAAACCTGACCCCGCCGAGATCAGCAACCGTTTGGGATGGTTACACATCATCGAGGCCATGCACAAAGCATCCCCCCGTATGCAGGCTTTGGCAAACGATCTCCAAAGAGAAGGCTACAAATCTGTTTTGCTGTTAGGCATGGGCGGCTCCAGCCTGGCCCCGGAGGTTTTCAGCCGCACATTCGATACATCTGCCGGTTTGAAATTATCCGTGTTAGATAGCACCGATCCTGGCGCGGTTCTTTCTGCCGCGGAAAAACTGGATTTGGCGAAAACCTTATTCATTGTGGCAACCAAATCCGGCGGCACGGTGGAAACGCTATCTTTCTTTAAATATTTTTATAACCAGGTTGCGGAAGCCCTGGGGGAAGCGAAAGCTGGCGAGCATTTCATCGCCATCACCGATCCGGGCAGTAAGCTAGTAGATATTGCTAACCGTTATAAATTCAGAGAGACCTTCCTCAACGACCCCAACATCGGTGGACGCTACTCGGTGCTGTCGTTCTTCGGGTTGGTGCCTGCCGCCCTGACCGGGGTGGATGTTCCCAAACTTTTGCAGCGTGCCCAGGCCATGGCCGACCAATGTGGCCTTCAAGTGCCCGTCAACGAGAATCCCGGCGCGGTTTTGGGAACGGTACTTGGGCAACTGGCCATATCTGGTAAGGACAAGGTTACCTTCGCATCATCTCCATCCATCGCTGACTTCCCCAACTGGGTCGAGCAGCTCATCGCTGAGAGCACCGGCAAAGAAGGAAAAGGCATTTTGCCAGTCGCGGGCGAACCCTTGGGAAGCCCAGATATCTATGGTGATGACCGCGTCTTTGTGTATTTACAAGTTGGTGATGATTCTACGCACACATCTGATCTGAATAGGCTTGAGGATGCCGGGCATCCTGTTCTCTATCTACAATTAAGCGATGTACATGATCTAGGCGGACAGTTCTTCGTTTGGGAGTTTGCCACTGCAATTGCCAGCTACTTCCTTAAGATCAACCCCTTTGACCAGCCCAACGTCGAAAGCGCCAAGGTGTTAGCTCGCCAGATGGTGACGGCTTACAGTGAAACTGGCGTTCTCCCTGAGGGCGAGACCACTGACCCCAGCACCGAGGCACTCACCGAGTTTCTAAGTTCAGCGAATCCTGGAGATTACATCGCTTTCCAGGCCTACGTTCAGCCCACCCCCGGGGTCGAGTCCGCTTTACAGGCACTGCGCCTGGAGGCACGCGACCGCTATAAAGTGGCAACCAGCCTCGGTTTTGGTCCGAGGTTCCTGCACTCGACCGGGCAGATCCACAAAGGGGATGCTGGCAACGGGTTGTTCATCCAGTTCACTTCGCAAGCTTCCAAGGAAAAAGATATTGATATCCCCGACGAAGCTGGGGGGGCAAAGTCAACGATGACATTCGGCACCCTAAAAATGGCCCAGGCGTTGGGGGATGCACAGGCCTTGGGTGATGCAGATCGGCGAGTGATCAGTATTCCGTTAGGGGAAAACCCCGAAAATACAATTCAACAAATGAGGAAACGATGAAATTAGCAATCATTGGATTAGGAAAAATGGGGGGTAACATGGCCCGGCGTTTAATCCGCGATGGGCATGAAGTCGTCGGATATAACTTGGAGCCCGAACCGACTCAACAACTGGCAGAAGAGGCAGGATTGATCCCAGCCTTTTCACTGGAAGAAACTGTTGATAAGCTCTCTGGACGGCGGGTAGCCTGGGTGATGGTTCCGGCTGGAAAGCCGACCGAAATGACCGTTCAAGCTCTAGGAGATTTGCTGAGCGAGGGTGATATCGTCATCGACGGCGGCAACAGCAACTACAAAGAAACCATGCAGCGCGCTGAGATGCTAAAAGGTAAAGGCATCTTCTTTGTAGACGTGGGCACCAGCGGTGGCGTGTGGGGGCTGAAAGAGGGCTACAGCATGATGGTCGGCGGAGAAGATGAGGCCGTTGAGTTTATCCGCCCCATACTGGAGAGTCTGGCACCTGAAAAAGAGAAGGGCTGGGGTCGCGTGGGGCCTTCCGGCTCCGGGCACTTCGTCAAAATGGTGCATAACGGTATCGAGTATGGCCTGATGCAGGCTTATGCTGAGGGCTTCGAAATCATGCGCGCCAAAGAGCAGTTCGGTCTCGATCTGCATCATATTTCAGAGATATGGCGCTTCGGCAGCGTGGTGCGCTCCTGGTTACTGGATTTGACTGCCAACGCCTTGAGCGAAAACCCCGACCTGGATGGCATCAAAGATTGGGTCGCCGACAGCGGCGAGGGCCGCTGGACAGTCTTCGAAGCCATTGACCTGGATGTGCCCGCGCCAGTGATCACGCAAGCGCTGCAAGCGCGCTTCGTCAGCCGCCAGGAAGAGAGTTTCGCGGCAAAGATATTGGCTGCTATGCGTAACCAGTTTGGCGGCCACGCAGTAAAACGAGAATAATAGGACACGCACTCTGCGTGCCTCCGGCAAACGAGAATTTTTGTTAATTTTTATCGTAACTAATCAGCCATACGAGGAAGTTCCCGAAAAAAGGGTGTGGGCAGGGGGTTGCCGCTTTGCGCCTGCCCACACCCTTTTTTCGGGGTAATCCGTTCCGTAGCTAAGCAGTTACTTTTATCCACACCCATAAGGATCATCATCTTGGATACGACTCCCACTACCATCGTAATTTTCGGCGCTTCGGGCGACCTGACTAGTAGAAAATTAATCCCTGCCCTTTACAACCTCTATCGCAAAGGCCGCCTGCCCAAGCAGACCCAGATCATTGGCTTCGCCCGTCGTGCCTATGATGACCAGATTTTCCGCGATCAATTGCATAAAGGAATACAATCGTTCAGCGAGAACACCTACGAGCCAGCGCTTTGGGAAGAATTCGCCCCAAAGATCACTTACTTCCAGGGCAACCTGACAGACTCTGAAGATTTTGTCGAACTTGGGAAATACATCGAGGAGATAGAGTTATCTCCCGCAAACCGCCTCTACTACCTGGCAACCTCGCCAGAGTTCTTCGAACCCGCCATCGAGTATTTAGGAGCGGTGGGCTTAGCTCACGAAGATAAGCTCAAGGCATCTCCCTGGCGGCACGTGGTGATCGAAAAACCCTTCGGGCATGATCTTGCCTCCGCCCAGAAACTGAACCAATTCGTCCATACTATCTTTGAAGAGCAGCAAATCTACCGTATTGATCACTATCTCGGCAAAGAGACCGCACAGAACATTCTTTTCTTCCGGTTTGCCAACACCATCTTCGAGCCGGTCTGGAATCGACGCTATGTTGACAACGTCCAAATCACTGTAGCCGAGAGTGTGGATGTCGGTCATCGCGCCGGATATTATGACGGCGCTGGTGTGCTGCGCGATATGTTCCAAAATCACCTCATGCAATTGCTCGCTCTCGTGGCTATGGAACCCCCGGCTTCCTTTGAAGCCGACGCCGTGCGGAATGAGAAAGCCAAATTGCTCTCAGCGGTTCGCCCTGTGAGGCTGTCAGACACCGTCGCCGCACAATATGATGGCTACTGCCAGGCCGAGGGCGTCGCCCCCAACTCGCGCACCCCGACTTATTCAGCGCTGAAACTGAACATCGATAATTGGCGCTGGAAAAGGGTACCCTTTTATCTACGTTCTGGCAAGGCCATGACCCGCAAGACCACTGAGATCATCATCGAATTCCAGAAACCACCCCACCTTATGTTTGGTCTCAGCGATGCCAGCGACTTCTCTCCCAATATCCTCTCGTTATGTATCCAGCCCGATGAAGGCATCCATCTCAAATTCCAGGCCAAGACGCCCGGCTCCGACCAGGATATGCGCTCGGTAGATATGGAATTCCACTATCAATCTGCCTTCGAAGGTGAACCGCTCCCCGACGCATACGAGCGCCTGCTGCAAGAGGCCATCGAGGCGGACGCTTCGCTCTTCACCCGCAGCGATGGCATCGAGGCTGCCTGGCGACTGATTGACCCCATCATCCAAGGTTGGAATGATGAGAAATCCGGTGAGTTAGCGATCTACAAACCAGGGAGTTGGGGGCCCTCCGAAGCTGACGAACGACTTGCCCGCGATGGCCGGGTTTGGCGCGTAGGCTGCGGATGCCATGACCATGAAGTCGGGTTGCAGGTATAATCAATAGATTACGAAAAAGATCATGCCAGAGGCACGCACACCGAAGGTGAGCAAAGCGAGCGAGCCCAGCCCCGGGCGACCCGATGACGGGTATTCGATCCTAAATTCGTGCAGCACTGATTATTCGCATTCATGGCCATCATTCAAACCTATCCCACACCAGATGAACTGGCCCGCGCGGCAGCTGATCACTTTGCGGCGCTGTCCCAGGAAGCCATCGCCAATCACAGTCACTTTTCTGTGGCCCTGGCTGGAGGCTCCACACCACGCGCCACTTACGAAATCTTAGCCACCATCGAATACGCCCAGAAAGTCAACTGGGAGCGTGTGCACGTCTTCTGGGGAGATGAACGCATGTTTTCCCCCGAACACGAGGACAGCAACTATCGCTTGGCTGCCGATGCCATGCTCAAAGTTATCCCCATTTCAAAGGACAATATCCATCGCATATTGGGTGAGGCCAAGCCGCAAGATGCCGCCCGAGCCTACGAGGGCACTATCCGTGAATTTTTCAACCCTCACACAACCAGCTTCGATCTCATTCTGTTGGGCATGGGAGACGATGGCCACACAGCCTCGCTTTTTCCCGGCACAATGGCTGTCCACGAAGACACGCTTCAAGTGATGGCCCATTTTGTCGAAAAGCTCGCAGCCTGGCGCGTCACCTTCACCCCTCGGCTGATCAACGCCGCCAAGAATGTCACCTTCCTGGTTTCTGGTGAGCGTAAAGCCCGGCGACTGCGTCAAGTGCTGGTTGGGCCTTATCAGCCCGAAGTTCTACCGGCGCAGATCGTACGACCGTCACGAGGCCACCTGCGTTGGCTGATTGACGAAGCGGCAGCCTTACATCTCTAATCCAGACTTCGGAAGTCTCCGAGATGGCATCTCCAAGCAAAATCAGTTCGTTTTACCCGGTAGTCTTTTCACAAAGTTACCTTGTAAGACTTCCGAAGTCTTCGCAATGAATAGGAAAGGCCAATGAAGGCAAAATTACTCGCCCAAGCGGTCGGTCCCTGGCCCATGAACACCTATGTGGTCATCTGTGAAGAGACCAAAACAAGCGCCATCATTGACCCCGGCGCGGATGCTGAGAAAATCCTGGGGATGACTGAAGGAACGCGCGTCGATAAGATCTTACTCACGCACGGACACTTCGATCACGTTCAAGCCCTCGAAAAGGTAAAAGAAGCCACAAACGCACGTGTTTACCTGCACCCGGCGGATGCCCAGGAATTTGACCTGGCCTTCGATGTCGCCCTTGAGGGTGGTCAGCAGATCCCGGTGGGGAATCTCGTCCTGAGGGCCATCCACACACCCGGCCATACCCCCGGTCAAATCTGTTTCGATCTGGGCGATGGCCGCATCGTTGTGGGCGATACCGTCTTCGTTGGCGGCCCGGGCAAAACCTGGTCACCTGATGATTTCAGTGCCACCATGAAAACCATGCAAGAGATCGTCTTCACCTGGCCGGACGAAACCCAATTCTTCCCTGGTCACGGCCCCAGCGGTATCATCGGCGTAGAACGTCCCGCCTTCGAGAAATTCGTCGCCCGCGGCTGGCCCGACGACTTGCAAGGCGATGTAACCTGGGAATGAATTTTGATATAATTTGTCCGATAATAAGCTGCTTCCGAGTAAACCCACAGCGCGATTGGCGCTGCTCAAACCGAAAGAAACTCTTTTGCCATGTCATTGCGAATGGAGCTTCGCCAACGGCGCGCCTCCGGCGGGAGTGTGGCAATCTCCTCGCTACGCTATGCGGGCCTTCGGCCGTGGGAGATCGCTTCGTCGCACAGAACGCTCCTCGCAATGACACTACACTAAGTTTCTTAGTAGGTGACAATAAACTATGCTGAAAAAACATCACCTGTTGGTATTCTCTCTAACACTTGTCACCCTGTCGATCTTCATACAACCCGCCTTCGCTTCTGACGACACACAGCCCGACGACGGCGCGGTGATATGCTTACCTGGTGTTTATATGAACACGGTCAGTGATTGCCTGGCATCAGGACCATCGCAATATTTGACCGAACTGGCCCAAACCGGCATTACTTTCCCCCCCGAACCTTTCCCCGTTGAATATCCAAATTTCGCCTTGACCTATGTAGATCATCAATACGCCCAGGTGCGCACGGATAACGCCCCGGTATACGGTTCTTTGCCCCAAGCCATAGATGGTGATGACAAAACAGCCATCCGGCGGATCGATTCTCCCTTCAGCTACATATCCTACTACCAGGACACCATGGTTGATGGCGCTCGCTTCTACGAGATCGAAAACGGTAACTGGATGACGGCCATTGATGTCAGCCGCGTGACGCCGCCTAGATTCCAGGGCTTGACTTTCACGCGCACCCCTGCGCAAACTTTCGGATGGGTGTTGAGTTATCTGAGTAAGACTAGTGGCTACGTCGAGACTAAACGCACCCCCAGTTACCAACCGGAAGATTACACAGGGAATTATTACAGCAACCACGATCTTGTCTGGGTTTACGACACTGCCGAGGCCGATGGCATCGAATGGTATATGATCGGCCCTGATGAATGGGTACCCCAAAATGTCATCGCCCGCGTGATCCCCAACACTACCCCGCCCGCAGGCGTACCCGGTGACCGCTGGATCGAGGTCAATCTCTTTGAGCAGACCATCGTTGTTTACGAAGGTTATGAATTAGTTTTCGCGACACTTATCGCCACCGGCCTTGACCCTTTCTGGACTCGCCCCGGCCTTTTTCAAATCTTCGAGAAGCTCGAAAGCACACCCATGCGCGGCTCTTTCGAAACCGACCGCTCTGACGCGTACTACCTGGAAGATGTGCCCTGGACGATGTACTTCGATCAGGCCCGCGCCCTCCACGGAGCGTATTGGCGCGCTAATCTGGGATTTGCCCAATCGCACGGCTGTGTCAATCTCTCCGTTGGGGATTCACGCTGGCTCTTCGATTGGGCAAATCTTGGAGATTGGATCTACGTTTGGGATCCCTCCGGTGAAACTCCAACTGATCCAGATTATTATGGGGCTGGGGGGGCCTGAGAGTAGATTTGGGATGGATCAGATTTCACATTCTCTATTCCAACAACAAACAGGCCGCTTGATGATCCTCGCCAACACTTTCAGATTTGGGTACATTCTGTGAGCAGAGCGGTATGGCTTGCGGACAGCGCGGGTGGAAGCGGCAGCCCGAGGGCAGGTCAATGGGGTTGGGAGTCTCGCCTTTCAGGACGATGCGCTTTTTACGCCGCTGGGGGTTTGGAGACGGAATCACCGACATCAGCGACCTGGTGTAGGGATGTTGAGGGTTGCTCAACACAGCCTTAGCAGGGCCTTTTTCCACGATGGCTCCCAGGTACATCACAGCAACCTGATCGGCGATATAGGCCGCGCTGGCCAGGTCATGGGTGATGTAAAGCATGGTGATTTGGTGTTCGTCCCGCAAACGCAGCAGTAGGTTGAGGATTTCAGCCCGGATGGAGACATCCAGCATCGAGACCGGTTCGTCAGCCACGAGGTAGAGCGGGTTCATCACCAACGCGCTGGCGATGACCACCCGCTGGCGCTGCCCGCCGGATAACTCTTGCGGGTAGCGCTGCAGATAGTCCGCAGGGGGCTTTAGTCCGGCGTCATCCAGGGCAGCTGGGACCTTTTCCCGTCTTTCACTTTGATCTGCTGCCAGGCGGTGAACTTTCAGGGGTTCAACAACGGCCTGGTAAACGGTCTGGCGCGGGTTGAGCGATTCGTAAGAGTCTTGAAAGATCATCTGGGCTTTGCGGCGCAGTTCTTTGCATTGGGAACTGCCCGCCATTTAGAAGACATCTCTCTCATCGAGCTGAATCCCCCCCCTCGGTAGGTTGAATCAACCCCAAAGTACACAGCCCGGTGGTCGTCTTCCCTGATCCGGATTCTCCCACCAGGGCCAGGATTTCTCCCTGTCTAAGCTGAAAAGAAATCCCATCCACCGCATGGACACATTGCTGGGGGTCTCGGCGTAAAGCGCCAAAGAGTCCCCGTGGGATAGGGTAGAGTTTGCGGAGATTTTTTACATCTAAAACGATTTCACTCATGCGCCGCGCTCCCTTTGGGTTGGGCCAGCAGACAACTGCACAAATGCCCTGGCTCAACGGTGAATATCCCCGGTGTTTCCCGCGCACAACGATGGCCGCCAACGCCACAGCGCGGTTCGAAGTTGCAGCCTGGGGGCAGATCGTCCAAGGGGGGCGGATGCCCGGGGATGGATACCAACTCTGCGTTGGGGTTTTCAATGTCAGGGAAAGCCAGCATCAAGCGTTGTGTGTAGGGGTGCACGGACTTATTGAAAATCTGATCCGCTTCCCCGTACTCGACCATGCGCCCCGCATACATCACTAATACACGATCGCAATATTCTGCCACTACGCCCAGGTCATGGGTAACGATGATAATGCCCAGGTTGAATTCGGATTTCAACTCATCGAGCAGATCCATGATCTGGGCCTGCACCATTACATCCAGGGCGGTAGTGGGTTCATCGGCGATCAATATTTGTGGCTGACAGGCCAAAGCCATGGCGATCATGGCGCGCTGGCGCATGCCGCCTGAAAATTGGTGAGGATAGCGGTTTTTATAAGATGAGGCCACCCCAACGTAATCTAGTAATTTTTCGATTTCCTTTTCTGTTTGATTTTTGGGCACAGCATTGTGCAGGCGGATGGCCTCGCAGATTTGAGATCCCACGGTGCGCACCGGGTTGAGGGCGTTCATGGCCCCTTGAAAGACCATCGCCACTGCCCCCCAACGGATTTACCTCATCTCCGCCAGCGGTATGCGCAGCAGGTCAGTATCATCCAAGTGAACCGAGCCGCTCAAGATGCGGCCGACTTCCGGCAGCAGGCGCATCAGCGCCAACATGGCGGTGGTCTTGCCGCATCCGGATTCGCCCACCATCCCCAAAGTTTCACATTGTTCCAACTCCAAACTCAACTGCTCTACAGCACGGAAAACACCGGAATCGGTATGGTATTCAACCGTGAGATCGCGTACGGATAAAAGAGTCATCGTTTTGCAACCACAACCAGCATGCCCAAAATCCCCACCATCAACCAGCCAAACCAATCGCCAAAGCGGGTGTAGAGTGTTTGACCGGGTGCGGTGAATGTTTCGCCAATGATGACACCGCGCTCGTTGATCTCGCCCTCAGCCATAATACGACCGTAGGGGTCGATGACCATCGAAAGCCCGTTGATTGTCCCCAGCCCATAGGCTACGCGATTTTCTGCCGCGCGGAAGACGCCATCCGAGGCGTGGAAGGGCGGGAAGTTGGGATTGGCACCAAAGTCGTCATCGACGGTCATCAGGACAATATCTGCGCCGCTGCGGGCTAACTCGCGGGTGATGAAGAGGCGATGTCTATCCCAGCAGACACCAAGACCGACTTTGCCGTAGGGAGTCTCAAAGACGGGATACTCAAGTGGCCCCGGCACAAAGCCGACATTTTCTTCCCCATCGGTGGTGTTGATCTTTGCCCTTCGGCCTGATTCTACGCCCGCGGGAGAAACCATCAGCGCCGTGTCGTGCATCCCAGTTGACGCGTTCCAAACCACATCGGCGACGATATAACTCCCGGCCTCAACGGCCAAATCCTTGAGTTGATCGATGAATTGGGCATCATCCGCATCGGCGAACTCGTTTTCGGGCCAGACGATGAAATCTGGATTCTGCGCAGCGATCTCGCGAGTCAACGCGGCATCAACATCGAAGATGGCTCGTGATGTCTCTGGGGGATTTGCGCTGGTGCCGAAATCTTCATCAGAAAATTCTCCGGTAGCTCGAATAGCCTCGTCTTGAACGACCATATCGGTCAGCGCGGCAATGGTGAATGTGTTGGCTGGCGCGGATGGAATAGTGAGCGTACCCCAAATCAGCACAGCGGCGACGACCACTAAAGCCGTGATACTCGCCCGTTTTGGAATACCCTGATTCCTAATCCCCAATTGCCTAATCACTAATCCCATAATCGACACATTCGCCAGCATGACCAGGAAGCTCAATCCGGGGAAACCTGTTATGCCGAGAATTTGCAGTGCAGGCGGGAATCGCCACATGCTCTTGGCCAGCAGCACAAACCACCAGTCGTCAACCACAGGTGCAATGAATTTGACAAACTCTACCGCTGACCAGGCCACGGGCAAAGCCAATAATTTGAGCGCGCCGGGTAGACGCGATTGAAGCCAGGCTCCCAACTGTAGCACACCAGCGTAGAATGTCCCTACAGCGAGGATCAAAAAATAACCCAAAGCTGGCAGGAAGATGTTTGGATACCAGTTATGCACCCCAATGGACAGGAGCACGCCAAACGGAAGAGCGAGAACATAATGTTGCTTGACGGGTGCGGTTGTAATGACCATCAACAGCGGCACCAGCGCGATCCATCCAATAAATGGAACATCAAACCCCGGCATCGTGGCGGTCAGCAGCAATCCAGAAACCGCTGAGAGTCCCATCCCAGCCCAAAAGCGGAATTGTGAATCTGTCAACTTGGGATTGGAAATCGGGACGCGCTTTTGATAGGCAGAGGTGAAGATGAAGGCGGGAACGAGCAGCAGGTAGCGGGTGAGGGTGAGAATTAGCATTTGCTCCGGGAGCAGTAGCGCGGCGATCCCCAAGGCGGAGGCGGCGATGAATTGCCAGCCCCACATCAGGCTGATGACGGCGTTGGGATAGAGGAACATGCTATTCTGCCACAATCCCTTGATGAAGCCCCATTTGGAGTATTCGCCAGAGAGCGGGGTTTTGGAAAACTGCAAACTGCTCAGCCATAAGCCAGCCATGACGAGAGTGCTGACGATTGAACCCCAATGGGCGTACCCTTCGGCACGGCTCAGGGCAAGGCCGGGGCTTCCGGTAAGAGCCAGCGCGCCGGAAAAGGTGAAGAAGCCGAGTGCTCCCCATTCCATCCAGGTCGGGCGGTCGAAAGCCAGTCGATAGCCAACGATCATGATTGAGAGTAATAGCGGCAGCCCAACGCTGATCCAGTGGCTGAGGCCGGGGATGTCGAAGGTGCTCCAGTGGAGGATCCAGGGGATGAAGGCGACCGTCATCCAGGCCATGCCCGGCAGGGGAATTGGTCCGGCAGGTCGCTGGCTGGCGGGAGCTTCGTAGGTTGTGTCGCCGGCACTCTTGAAGAGCGCATCCATTTTAAGCATCAGGCTCAGGTCGCCGCTGGCGGAGTATAAACCACCCATCAACGCGTCTTGACCGGAGAGGCCTCCGTGGCTGATTTTGAGCCAGACATCGGAGGGGGTGGCAACGGTCAGAGTCGGTGATTTGGCGGGACCGGTGTGGAAGGTACATTCGCCATTAGCGATGGATAGATGGTAAACGCCGGGTTCGTTGCCAGAAACATCGAACTGGATGGCGACGTTCAGACCAGCCGCAGCTTCAGCATTAAAGGTGAGCGGCATCCCCTCGATGGTTTGGCGGAGGTTGAGATTTGACAAATCCATGTTTTTTCCTTTTATATTTTTGACTCTACTGCAAAAAGGCTGCAAGTAGAAGTTTCGCTGGAATATATAGGGGTGGGGG
>JADHXE010000129.1 GCA_016783125.1 Anaerolineales bacterium | reverse complement strand
TGGACAGCCAGCGACATCTTTGCCGTCGTGGAAGATCAAGATGGCAACCTGGACATGTACCAATCACTGGAAATGGTCAGGGAATAAAAATACCTCTTTTCGACGGAGGCCAAAGAGAGAGGATAACCCCCTCTCTCTTATCTTTTCCCCCGCTCTGGTAACAGGAAACTTTACTGTCCATCCAAGCGCTGGAGAAATCTCCAGCCTTTGAATGGGCCGTATAGCCCTGACGGAGAAAATCTATTTGCCGTGCTGTGCGCGGCACAACGGAGGTAAGCATGTTTCAACAACTCGACTTTTGGGAGCTTCTCGCCTCGCCAGGCTTAGACGATGATCTGGACGTGATTCTGAGCGGCTTCACCAAGGAGCAACTCAAATACTTTCACGGGCCAATCATTCAATATCGCTCAGGCAGTTGGGAATTCCCATCTCGGCTGCGAAAACTCGTACCCCAGGCGCGCATCGAACAGGCGCTTCACGGTGAAGATGGTTATGCCAGCGAACTGGAAGCCCTGGGATACATTTCGACTGCCAGCCTGGAATTCCCGCTATCTCACGAGTGGGCCAACGTCACATTCTGGCTGTGCGACCGCGTACTTCAGAAGTTTGGTCTGCTGCCGGATGACGAAGGTTCAGTCGCTGACATTCTGGGAAGGGAGACGATTCAAATCAGTCGTTATGAAACAAGCGAGTATTTGTTACCGCTACGACGATGGCTGAGAAAAAACATCGTCAAGAATGCAAAACTCTCAATGAGTAAATAAACATAATTCAACGGAGGTAAACCTATGAACGTACACGCCCTTTTTGGGTCTAAAAAATCGCTAGGCGATTGGGGCGCTGGCTGGCTGAAAGGCGGCCTGGAGCACACGCACCTGGCCGCCCGCAACGCCACCGGAAAAGCGTCACTCTCAGGGACTCTGGCTAAATCGCTGATCGCTGTTCTAACCGGCAGCGTGCAGTCAGCGATGGCCTGCGAACTGATTGTTGACAAGAATCGCGTAGGCTACCATGCTGTAGTTTCCAGTCACTCATCACCCGGCAAATCACATAAATGCTGGATTACGAAAGACCGTGATAAATACGGGTTCCCTTTCGGGGGCGCTGGAAATATCACCTACCATGTCGGCATCCTGCCTATACTGGAAGCGCTCGATCACATGGAGGAAGCCCGCGATTTCTGGTTGGCCTACGCCGATCTGATCAAGGCGTTCAATGGCTGGGGTCTCTCGCCCGACATCAAGGACGAATTCCTGAAAGCGTCAGATGAATTGTATTATCTGCTGCGCTACCAGTTTTCTCCTTCAAGTCCGGGAAATGATCGCTTTCATTCCGCCGAAGCGCACTCGCACAACTTCGCACAACTTGTAGCGGGCAGCCAGTCGCCGCTCGATCTGGACTTCCTGAGCGACCCTGATCTCATCAGGGGAAAGCTGGATAAACCAGGCAAACGAACGCCTGTACCCACGCCCACTCCTACTGCCGATGATGTCAATCTAGGCGGCTTCAAGGGCTGGCAGGGGCCTGCACTGCGAAGCGCGGTAGCCTGCGGCGAGAACTGCCTGCTGGCCGGTCCCACCGGCACGGGCAAGACCATGCTCACCGAGCTGGTCGCCCTGGATGCTGGATACGAGCTGGTCAATATCGAAGGCAAGGAAGGTCTGGTCGATCTGGACTTCCTGGGCGCCATCCTGCCCCAAGCAGATGGTTCCCGGACATGGGTGGACGGGCCGCTGCTGCGAGCCATGCGAACGGCGCAAAGCAACCCCGTGCTACTCTTCATCGACGAGATCAATCGCGTGCCGCGCGAGCATATCAACCTGCTGCTGGGATTGATGAATCCTAAGAGCGGAGACGTCTGCCGCCACATGGGTTTGGATGTCTTAGGAGACGGCCCGTTCTACGTGGTCGAAGTCCCTATGACATCTGAGTTGGTCTTCTGTCCCAGCGCGCATCTGCGGGTTGTGGCAGCGGGCAACTTCGGACGGGCATACGCCGTCTACGATCTGGACCCCGCCGTGCGCCGCCGCTTCGACACGGTGATCGAGTTCGAGTACCTGCCATACGAGCAGGAGATCGAACTGCTGCGGGATCGAACTGGGTTGAAAGGCAAGGCCGCCGAAGCCCTGGTCAAGCTGGCCGGGGAAACCCGCCGCATGATGGAGAACGGTGAACTGCCCGGCGCAATTGACACCGCATCCCTGCTCAATTGGGCAGGCAAGTGTCAGCGGAAACATGCCATTTTGGTGGAGCAGATCATGCAGCAAGCACGCTTGACCTGGGCTGATCTGGTCTGCGGACGGGATCATACCGGACGCGTCAACCAGGGCAACCTGGATGCGCTCGAAGATTATCTCGAAAGCCTGGGCCTTCTGCCCAAAGGAGCGCGGTCATGACCACTATGACCGTATCCCCCAAGCAGACCTGGTGGTGGTGGCAGCGCCCCCGTCAGCGCTTGATCAAATGGACCAAGGCGCTCTTACAAGGCCGTCGGTACACGATCAAGGTCGAACCCTATCAACATCGAGGCCAACCGGGCACAGGTTATCACAACCCAAAATTGCGCGTCATCGTGGTCAATCCGCGGTTCTTCGCGGGCGAGTCTGTCGAGACCCAGTTCCGAGCCACCCAGGGGATACTGGCGCACGAAGTCGGCCACGCTTTCTTCACAGATGCCTGGCCTACCGAAAGCGGACAGCAAACTCTGCGCTGGTTGGTGAATGCGCTCGAAGATGAAAGAATGGAGCGTGCTATCAGCATCTACTATCCCGGCATTGCCGCGCTGATCCGGCTGCTCGGCGACCTGATCTATCAGGAAACCGAACTGCTGCTGAACAGCACCCCCGCAGAAATGGCTCTGGCCTGCTGCCTATCATGGCGTTGGGCGCAGAGTCGCGAGGGTGAAGCGAAGATGTTCGTGCGTCTGGGCATCAAAGCTGATGATGCCATCTGCTGCCGCATGTGGCACGAGATCAAGCCATTGGTCGAGGTATCCTGGACGGCTGAGAACACCAGCTGGGTGATCGAGATCGCCAGAGAGATACTGGCCATCCTGGAACTCCCTGAAGGGTATGCGCTGCCCGACCTGCCGATCTTCCAGATCGTGATGGGTGCGGGTGACGATATTCATAAAGAACGGCTTGGAGAAGCGCTGCCTTTCCCGGTATCCGCCTTCGATGGTGCTTCACCGGGCCAGGGCACGGACTTCGATGATGATTCGGTGCCTGCGCCCAGGGGCGATGACATCACCCAACCGGCGCCTTATGCCAAGTTGGAAAATGCTGCCACCCCGCTGGCTTGCCAGTTGGTGGATGCGCTGAAAATCCCCCAACCGCACGTACGCCCGATGCCGCACGAATGGCGCGGGCGTTACAGCTTCCGACAGGAAGTGCGCACTCCGGCGATGCCGCACCTGCGGCGCGCTGGGATCGGCAGGGAGAAAGATGATGTCGTCTTCTACGTATTGGTGGACCGCTCAGGCTCGATGGGCGTCATTAACAAGCCGGTTCGATTAGCTTTGATGACGCTCTACCTGGCGGCCACCGAACTGAGTATCCCCCTGGGGATGGCTTATTTCGGTGAGCACAGCGATGGGATCATCGACGATCTGGTGTTGGAAGTCTCCCCGGTGCGCGCTCGCGCTGCTGAGGAGACCAAGTCCCTGATCGCCGGATTCAGAGGCGTGACTGGCGCGGAGTTCCTCGACTGGGCTTTGGCTCTGGCTGAGAAGGCTTTGCTCTCGCGCCCTGAGCGTCGCAAGGTGCTCCTGATGCTGCACGATGGCGAGCCGGTCTACAACGGCAGGCTGGGTAACGATTACCAGTTGTCGCTTGCACGGCTGCGCCGTCTGGAACGGCAGGGCATCACCCCCATCGGACTGTATCTCGGCGAGAGCTGCAACCAAGCCCAGCTTGAAGCGCTCTTTCCCCGGTTGGTAATCACCAGCGGGGAGAAGCTGCCGGAGAAGTTGGGTAATATGTTGCGGAGTTTATCCTGAGTTTATCGAAGGGCTTGTCCTGATCCCCAACGGGGAATCGAAGGGCCTGGTTTGACGGAGGAAAGCTTGTTGCAACGTGAACCACTTAAAGGTTATCCCCTTTCAGTCAAAGAGCGAGGTCATAAGCCTCGCTCTTTTTGTTTTCTGTGAGGACAATAATTACTCAACTTGATGGCGCAACGATAATAATCACTGTAGCAGCATTTTCGCCAGGTATCATTGCCCAGTCTCTCTCCTCGACGATGCCGGTCAAGAGAACTTCTCCATCATCATCGAACAAGGTGAAATCATCACCAATGTTGGGAATATGTTCCATATTTCTGAACCCCCATTCATCATCAGTAGCTTTGTCTACGATTTGTACATGAACCATGTTTATGCTCCTTGAATGATTCTGATTTTTCTTTCGCTCTCGCCAATCCATTCGTGACATTTGGTTTTTCGAATAGCACTGACGATATCTTGAACAACGGCTAATTTTACTCGATCCCAGACTGATTATGGCATCAAAATACTCAAGAATGGGATCAGTCTTCTTAATTCTCCCCATCTCCATAGATTAAGGCTATACCGGGTACGCCATCAGGTCCGCCCGCATGGCCCCTTCGACGGTGCCGTCCAATTCACCAGCGCCGGGGAACATCTCATGATCGGCGGGGAAATATCTCTGATTCAGGTTCTCCCGTTTCTGGATTGCGGGTGTGTACCGCTTTGATCTGCCGATCTTCGATTTCGATCCACACCTTGACGTACACGCGTTCCGCATCGTTGCTACAGCCCGGGCAGTGAAACGATTCGGGGATGAAATAATGACCGTGGTATGCAGGCAACTCATCACCAATATAATAATCTTGCAGCACACGCTCGAAAGCCTTAGTCTGGATTTCAGCCAAGCCCAGATGGGGGCGGGAACGATGCGCTTCGATATTTTCTTGTGTATCCAATTGAGCGATCCAGGCGTCCACGTCGTCGAATCCGTCCTGTTCCGCCCAAGATGGCTGCATAATCGAAAGCAGAGGTTTCTCCCCCGACTCGTCTGACTGACGACGATCGAGTTGATCTTGCTTGTGCTCTTTGACCTCCCGTTCAGCTTTTTCCCAGGTCAGCGGGGTGTGGCGGTATTGCCTGCTGCAAAACGGGCAATCCAACTCGGCGTAGATGGTGTCAAACATGCCCATGATTTTTTCTCCGCGGGTTATCTGTAATTATGGTCTGCATTCTGGCTTCGTGTTAAGCGTCCTGATTCTTTGCAAAGAAGTCTTTTATATTTGGGCATTTGAGCAACCTTTGATTTATCTTTGCTTATTCAGGTAAAAAAGAATCCACGCGATTCGTGGGCGCGTAATACCCAAGAGAAATCATGGTTTCTAAGAGCGCATTGGCTTCTGCCAGCGTACACTTATTTTCTACAACTGCGAGAACCAATATACCAATTGTCCCCGTAATCCGAATTTCCAAGCGAGCGGCTATTTTGCGCGCCGGGCGATCATCGGTGGCTAAAAGGCCTCGGCGATGCAGCGCAACGGCCAAACATGTACGCTCCCCAGCACCAAGATGAGAAAATCGCCCCAAGGCATCTTCCATTTCTTCTTTTGTCAGCTTGACGCTCGTTAGATCATCCAAATCATGCGGGGGAACTTGCCCCAAATGAACCCCGCGCTGGTATTCTTTTTTCACCGCAGGGGTTGTTTGGGCAGCTGCTCCCCACACATCTTTAATTAAAGCCATTTGCCCAACGCATGCAAAATTAGTCAGCACCGTATTATCAATGAATACAGGCTCAGAATTGTCGGCATACTCTAGCATTATTCCCCTCTTTTACGCCATTCCAAAATAGCATCAACCTCAGCTCGAACTTCTTCCATCGTCTCGGGACCAACGAACACTGGTACATCCAAACGCACAAAACGCGTCCGTAAGTCTATCCAGGGAATTTCTAATAATTCAGCCATGCGTCCCAAGCTGATCGATTGCCCCAAATAGTAGGTCATCACCAAATTGAAACGCGCCTGGGTGTCTTCCAGCGCGGTAACTTCTTCGTCTGATAGTCCAGCTTCGGGGTCAATCTTCGGGGGATTTCGATAGTAGCTCGTCGCGGCCCGCAAAACATGATAATCCACGATGTCCATAATTGCCACTTCAGGCTGACCGTGGTTTTCTACAATTGCCGTCTGCCCGCGCTGAACTGCAAGAAGCACCTGACGGGTCTTGCGCGCTAAATCCGTTCGGGGAACCGTTTGTATATATTCCATCGCTTGCCTCCAACTACGCGTAAACTGCGTATTTTACACAGTATACCACCTTTTTTACCAATCTATCTGGATGCGGTTCTTGGCGGGGTCTTTATCTTGGGTGTGTTGATCTACAAAACGGGCATTGCGGATGGGGAACTGGCGCATTTTGCGCAGTCTGTTCAATTGATTGGATGTCATTCAATCTCCCACCTGTTTATGTCGGATAAGCTTCCAATCCAGCCCGCATAGCCCCTTCGACAGTTCCGCCCACTTCACCCATGCCGGGGAACATCTCGTGGTCGGAGTAACGTTCGTCAGAGTATTTGTAGATGGCAAATTTCCAGGCATCCATTTCCCCGGTGTAAGTCAAGCGGCAAATGGGGGTTGGATCGCCGTATTCATTGCGCTTCAGATAGATATATTTTCCCCGGTAATGCGCTGAGTAAGCAATACCAGAATTTCGGAATGTTCTGCGATTGAAGTCAGCGACGATGCGTTCGACTTCGGTACGTACTTCGTGGGGGATGATTGGTTTACGTCCCATGGCAATATCTCATCTCGTATCTTCCTCTAGGAAAGAAAATCAATAATCCGTTAAGAGCATAACATCGATCCCGCTATTTTGGAGCTTTTGGGCTAAAGGCCTGTCAGCGGTGATCAGAGGTAATTGAGTTTGCCCAGCCAACGCAGCATAACAGGCATCGTAAGCGGTGATTTTATATTCAAGCGCCAGTTCTAACCCTGAAGCGATTAAATCGGCTGTAGAGACCGAGCGCAAGGCCAGTGCACACAGATCATCTGCATCCTGACGGGCGTTTTCAGCAGGATAGTCAAAATGGCGGACATACTTCCAAAGGATGTTGGCGCATTCCACGAAAAACAGATCGGGGACATAGAACCGGACGCCAGGCTGCTCTGCCAATTGCTGGAAGAGTCGATCCGCCTGCTCAGAACCATCTTCATCTACAAATAGCTTGATGCCCACACTGGCGTCCACTACGCAGGACTCGATCATCGCGAGCGATCCTCACGTAACATGGTTGTGCTATCGGGCGCGCCAGAAGCAGCAGGGTGGAAGAAGCGTCGGCGTTGAATGCCTGCCAGGATTTTACTTTGAGATCGTATGGGTTGCTCGGTTGCGTATTCCAGCATCGTGATGACTTGGGCACTGATAGAACGATTACGCGTTGCGGCCCGCTGCTTGATACGGTCGTACAAGTCTTCAGGTACGTTTCTGACATGGAGAATAGGCATGGGATATTACCTCCAGTTTGTTGATTACACTCCTATTCTACCATAGTGGTTGCATTGTGCAACACATCCTTTTCATCAATATTCGATTTGGAATCCAAGCCCCCAATCACTGCCGATCATTACTCTAATCCACTTGCTAGCGTTTTCCTACCGCATTGCTCCGAGAATATAAGTGCGACCGGCCACGCTTCCCCACCCGGAGGATCTCACCCATCTCCCGGAGACAATAGGCCATCTTTTGTGCCAGCCAACGCGGGCTATCTAAGGCTTCTGCCAAGTCTAAGGTGGTGAATTTCTGAGGCAGCCCCACAGGCAGCAAGGCGCTCATATCTGACGGGGTTTCAAACAGTCGCTGCGCTACCACGTCCAACAGCCGCCGCTCTACCGTCACCCAGCCATTTTTGTACCAGTGCTTTACCCCCGCATAACGTCGCACTTCTTCCTCCTGGATCAGTACTACTTCCAGGGAGAAGTTATCTTCCAAGAGCAATTGGGGGAAACTCACCAATTCAGCAAACACTGCTTCGATGCGACCCCGCTTGGGCGACTTGCGCCGCTGTGGTTGATCCCCGACTCGCCTGGGAAGCTTGAGAAGCCACTTTTCAGCCGCAATAGGATAGATCAGCCGCACAGGATACTGTTTCACCAAATCGTCCAGCTTTCGCTTGATGCTGGAAAAGTTCCCTGTCTGGATTTCTATCAAGAGATCGTCCCGCACAAGGTCAATCACATAACCACGCTGGCCGCCATCGACTGATACTTCCACCCGATCATCTGGCCCGGCGTACCATGTCTTCAACGCCGCGTGCAAAGGTTGTTCGTTCAACTCGCCGATTTGGTTCATGAAGTTATAGGCATCACGCGCCACCCACGCTCCTCGGCAACGCGGCGCAGCTTTGCATCAGGATACACCGCAACTGGCTGCTCGCTCATCTCCATCATCGACAGATCAGAAAGCGTGTCCCCATATGCGGCCATGATGTGGGAATCGGGATATAAAGCGCGCACCTTTTCAGCTTTGTGCTGATAGGAGTTGACCGGCAGATTGATCCCCTTGAGCTTGCCTTCTTTGTATCGAAGCTGTGTACCAATGGCTCTAGCATCCATTTTCCGGGCGAAGGCTTCCACAATAGGTTGGTAAGCGCCGGAGACCACCACAATCTGCGCCCCTGACAATCGCTTTTTCTCAAGCTCCAACAATATATCTGAGCGGCATTTGGGCCACATTTCGTTGAATACGATCCACTCCGCCATAGCGTTGACTTCGCTGATCGGCAATCCTCGCAGGAGGCCGATCTCTGCTTGCATCCAGGCGGTCATTGTTTTCTTTCGATCGAGCAGACCCAACTTCATCAGCAGGAAGCGCAGCAGGAAGCGGGCGAAAAACAGATTGTAAGTCAGCGCGCTGTAATGCTGCTTGAAGTAGCGACGAAAGCCGCGCCAGCTAGAACCAGTGGTGAGGGTGCCTTCGAGGTCGGTGATGATGACGTTCATGATTTACTTTTGAGCTTGTTCGTTATATGGCCCCCAAAAGAACCGCCCAGAGCGAGGGGGTACCCTGTGCAGGGCATCTTAATTATGGCAGATACTTAGACGCTTTACAAGGATATTCGATCCAAAGTAACAAAAAGCCCGGCCAATGAGACCGGGCTGGTGCAGTTTAGAACGCGTTTTTCTTTACTGGATATTCTCACCGTAGACGTTGTTGCCGGGATTGGGGTCGTTGAAGCCGGGGTGCACTTCACAGCCGACCAGGTAGGCGAAGACATTCGTGTCCAAGTTGATGCCGGTGGAGAATTCTCGGGTCTGGCCAGGGATCAGGTTCAGATTGACGTTGAAGTTGCGATTGCCGCCGCTGCTCAACTGCCCATTGCTCTTGTCAGAACGCTCAACTGAACAGGATACCTGCACATTGACGTTGCACAGCGTGCCCGGTCCGTGGTTGGTGATGCGCACGAAGAATTGACCATGGGGCTGATTGTCGGGGTAGATATCCGTCACGGCGATGTCAGCGGTGAATTGACCGCCAGAGGGTGCCCCACCACCGCCCTGGCCCTTGAAGAATTTGTTGTAGGAGTTGTTGCCGCCATTGGGGTCATTGAAGCCAACATTGACTTGACAACCAACCTGGTACTCGAAGACACTGGTGTCCAGGTTGAGACCGGTGGCAACGGCTTGCGTCTGACCCGGGTTCAGGTTGAGCGTGACACCAAAGTTGCGCTGCTGGCTGGGGCCTTTCTTGCCGGTGTTGGTATCCTGGCTGTCGTAGCCGCAGACAACGTCCACATGCACGTTGTGCATATTGCCCGGCCCATGATTGGTGATGCGCACGAAAAACTGGCCGTGGGGCTGATTGCCGGGGTAGATGTCGGTCACTGCCACATCGGCGGAAAAATCGCCCGCGGGCGCTGCTGCAATGGAGCTGATCGAGATGACGATGATCGCCAGTAGGGGGAATACTTTGTGGGAAATTCGAGTGTGCTTGGACATTTTTTTCTCCTGTTTGAATAGTTTTTTTGATTGCTGCCTTTTTAGTCGCTGGCTATCACGAAAAAGTAACAAAAAAGCCTGGTTTATTGCAAATCATGTTTCGAGAATGTGTAACCCAATAAACACGCTATCTAAACAGATTGCCTTCAACGAATTGTTGATGGCCTGTCTGTGTTTGGCTGGCCTGCCGACGAAAGCCAACCGCGAATCAATCCAAAACCCCATGAACGAGATAAGCAGCCAGCACAAGTTGGGCAATGTTTTTTTGTTTCATTAATACATGTTCCATCACTGTCGATTCAGAACAAATGTACGCTATAATCAGCACAAGATGTTCACCCACCTGCACGCCCACTCATACTACTCTTTTCTGGACGGCATACCCTCACCTGAGCAATTGGTGCAGGCCGCTGTTCAGCATGGTATGGATGCCCTGACGCTGACCGATCATCACGGGCTGACCGGTGCAATTGCGTTCTATGATGCTTGCCACAAAGCAGAGATCAAGCCAATCTTGGGGATAGAGTTGGTTGTCAATCACCGTCTGGGCCGAGGCAACCTGATATTTCTGGCCATGGATGGATCAGGCTGGGCTAGCTTATGCCGGTTGAGCAGCGTCGTGCAGTCTGCGCCCCATCGTGATCCAAGCCAAGGTATTGAGTTTGAACAACTAGCTGAAGAAACTACCGGATTGATTTGCTTGAGCGGGGGGAAACGCGGCTTGGGGCAACACCTGATCGAGATCGGTCAGACCGAATCGGTGCAGAGCTTTTGGGACGAATTGCATAGCATCTTTCCCCAACGGTTCTATATTGAACTGCAATCGCAACAGCCTAAAGATGAGCCTATTTTGCAACAAACAGCCGCGGCAGCACGACAACTTGATCTTCCCGTTGTCGCCACCAATAACGTGCATTATATTTCTTCCGAACAGACCAAGTTGCAACGCACGCTGAGCGCCATGCGCCTGAACACTACATTGGACAAGCTGCCATCCGATGCTCCAGCGCCACTGGGCACTCACTTTGTCTCCGGTCAAGAGATGATCGCTCGTTTTGCTGATTATCCCGAAGCCATCGCCAACACACAGGCAATCGCCGAGCGCTGCAATCTAGCACTTCCCCTGGGGATGTCCCACTTTCCTGAAATCAGCCTATCGACGGATGAAACAGCTTTGAGTAAACTGCGCAAATTAGCCGAACGCGGGGCGGTCAAACGCTATGGCGCCATCACGCCTGAAATCCAGACGCGGCTTGATTATGAGCTAACCGTCATCGCAGAAAGAGAATACGCACCCCTGTTTATCATCGTGCAGGAAATTCTTGAGTACACCCGCCGCACCAATGTACCCACATCATCGCGCGGTTCGGCGGCATCGTCTCTGGTGGCGCATTGTTTGGGAATCACATCCCCCGATCCGCTGGCGTTGAACTTGTACTTCGAGCGTTTCCTTAACCCCGCCCGTTCTTCACCGCCCGATATTGATACCGATTTATGCTCTATCCGGCGGGATCGTGTTATCCAGCATGTCTACGAAAAATATGGTCAAGACAAGGTAGCTATGGTGGCTACGATCAACCGCTTTCGCCGCCGCTCGGCATTGCGAGAAGTGGCCAAAGCGCACGGCCTATCATCCAGGTAAATCAAAACGTTGGTGGCCGAGTTGCCCTCTCGCGGCTGGGGTCGTCGGGGCAATGGCAGCAAACTCCCTTACCAGGCGCTGAAAGAACGCTTTCCAAATCCCAATTATCAGGCTATTTTTCAAGATGCCATCGCGGTACTGAAATTCCCGCGTCATTTATCCGTACACCCTGGCGGCGTGGTCATCAGCCCTGGCCCAATGACCGACCTAGTTCCAACGCACCTGGCCAGTAAAGGCCTGCTGATCACGCAATTTGACTTGAAGAGTATTGAACGCATGGGGCTGGTTAAGATCGACCTGCTGGGCACGCGTGGCTTGACTGTGCTTGGCAACGTCGCCGACAGCATTCATTCTTGGCGTAGACGCGAATTCAAGAACGGTTTGGATGTACTGGAAAATATCCCCGAAGATGATCCCGCTGCCGCTGATTTGGTGCGCACTACAAACACGATTGGCTGCTTCGCCATCGAAAGCCCTGGCATGCGGGCTACGCTCAAAGAGATTGGCGCTCTACCGTCCTGGCCCATTGACCGGCGGTCTCAAAGATGCCTTTGTGCAGCGCCATCTTGGGCGTGAGCAAATCGAGCATATTCACCCAGCGCTGGCGCCCTTGCTGGAGAATACCTATGGCGTGATTTTGTA
>JADHXE010000128.1 GCA_016783125.1 Anaerolineales bacterium | reverse complement strand
ATCAGATGATTTCGTATCACATCGTTGGTAACTGGCAAATAGCTGTGGTTATCATAATCTTTGCATTTTATCTTGGGTTTCTTGCACACCCCTCTCACCCATTCGTTTTGACACGCTGGCTGGTAGCCACTTTTTCCAGTCTTTGCACTTTCAAATTTTCTTGGGTAGACGTCTTCTCTTCCTCTGAAGAGTGTGCGGAAAAGAGTTATTTTGTCTTCCTGAGAGGAGTCATTCGTGCATGGAGATGTGCTGAAAGATAACGGCAATTGGGAAGGATGGTGATCGATTTGGGATCGTTCATGCCGTAGCTTTTTCAGACGCTCTATTACTTTCGCTCGTTCAGCATTTAGTTTTGCTAATTCTTCTTCTGCTTCTGCAATTAGCTGATCTACTTCCGTTTTACTTGTCACTTGTTCCTCGTGAAATTCAGGTGTGGGGAATGACTCTGATTATACTTTTAGCAGCGAAATGTGGATGCGATGCTGGCTAAAATAGGTGGTAGAATTACTTGGATCATTCTAATCAGAGAAGTGTAAGTTCATTGAATTGTAGACCGTCGGGTTAGCTGATGACACGAGTTTTTCCGTCCAAGGTGTCTTCTATAGGACTGTAACTCATAACCCGAAGGTCCCAGGTTCGAGTCCTGTTCTGCCCATTTAGTTGAGATAAGCACCTTCGGGTGCAAATGATGGTTGAGAGTTTTATTGTTCGCCACATCTCTCATGAGATGTGATTGAGTGAGAGCGAGTAGAAAACGCTCTCGCTCTTAAGTTTCGAGGGTCTTCATGATCTTCCTTCCCCCGTCCTGGATTTTATGTAAGGCGCGCTTGAATTTATCTTCGGGCAGGTTTTCGTGGTGTATATTTATCCGTTGGAGTATATCTGATTGTGTGATTGAAGTGTGCTGCTTTCAAGGTTAATGGTTATTATGATCAATGTCAATTCGCGACGAAGTGAGTATTTCGTTGTTTTATCTTATGTATCATGATTGATCTCATTCGTCCTTTAGGGAACGACTATATCGCATAAAGAGGAAAGAGAAATGGAAAACAATCTGAAATTTCCCCCTGACTCGGTGCTCTCATTTTTTGAGCAATCTCAGGTTGAAACCGATTTGATTCCTGTCGGAGAGGGGGTGCCGCTGGGTGTTGAGTGTGTTTTCCATCCAGGGATTGGTATCGGCGGAGCTTACGGAACATGGGGGGAGAGTTATGATAACCAAGCACTGTTTCGTTTCTTAGAACGTCACTTTGGCGAGCTCGTTCGCGAGGAGGACCGGATGAATCTATCACCATTAGGATTCGTCCACAGGCATCATGTTCCCGAATTATCGGATGAAGAGCACCTCGAGTTGGAGGTTGAAGTGGGGGCGCGATTTTTGCGAGAAGCCGCGAAGGTAAATGGGTGGAAAACTGAGGAGGTGGAGGGGGTGTTCATCGGTATGACCGGGCCCGTAGCAGATGACTACACGGAAAGGATCGCGAAAGAGGCTGGTATTCCTGAAAGCGCATTGAAAATCAGCGTTCACAAAGCCTGCGATAGCTCAATGGGCGCATTACATCTGATGTTGAATCCAGATCTAGCTGTTCAACATCGGATAAAAAGGAATATAGCAAAGGAAATGTATGGAAAGAAAGTTTTGGTTGGGGGTATTGAGGGACTAAGTAGGTTCGTCATGAAGTCTCGGGATATAAGCGCGTTGCAATTGTTTGGGAATGGTGGTGGTGTTATTGGTGTGATTCCAGGGCAAACCATGAAGTTTCTCGTGGGTAAGTCGTATGAAGTGTATGATGAAAAAGGCGTGTTAGCACTTACCATGTATTACCCACACTCTGGGCAAAGGCAGAAGGGTCAGTCGATGATCGAAGTTTCCCAAGCTGGGAATAACCATCTCCGATTCGCCGGACTGATGTATGAACCTGAAGACGGGGCACCAGTAGTGATGGCCGGCCCCATGGGGATGGTAAAACTCTTTGTGCGTACGGGTGTCCAGGTGGTGTGCGATGTCTTTAGTAAGTATCAAGCCTTAATGGATGAAATGGGAATGGCTAAAGAGATCACGGTAGCGATTGTGCACCATGCCAACTTGAAAATCAATTCGTTAAAAGCAAAGCGTCTTAGGAAAAGTGGGATACATCTCCCGATGCCGTGGATGCTTAGTGAGTTTGGCAATGTGAGCGCAGCATCCAATATGATCGCTTTCTTGCGACAACTACCCAGGATACAACCCGGTGATCACATCCTTTTTGATGGTTTTGGAGCAGGGACGTATTATGACACCTTTGCGGTTGCGCTCGGAGATCAAGCGTAACACAAAGTGATAAGGATCAAATATCACCATATATAGGGGGGATACATAATAGACGTTTTCTCGACCCCACTTACAAAGAAGATGTTGGATGTTCAATATTCTTGGATAGTACCAAGTCGCCTTTTTGATAAGTTGCTTGCTGCAGTTAGCCTGGACACAATGGACAAAATTGAATTAATAGTCGCCGTTACCTGTTACCTCTATAAATTGGAAATAATAGACTCAATAGACCCCTGACTGTCTTTTCGCTATGTGGTGCAAATAATCTATGGGTAGATGTGGCCTAAAACAGCTAAAAATGAAGTTTGAACCCACATATGTGGCAAAGTTTTTGTGTCCAAAGCGCATTACATAGCATTTAGACACTCAGGGTCAATAGACGCCATATATAGGGGTGGACGGTTTTTTTGATGGGCGACTAATTATTGCGCCGCAATATGCCGATGGAAGTATTGATTTTATCTACTTGGACCCTTTTAAATTAATCAAAAGCCATCTTTATCTTGGTCATACGTAGGTAGAGCTTGGCTCTATGAAGTATGCCGTCAATCTACATAATATGATTTCGCCTTTGCTATCACCATGGACCCTTAGCATACTCTCTTCCGGGTAGAAGAACCCATTCCTGACTACCCGTACTATCCTCGCATAGCCTAAATCTACAACCTCATCTATCTCAATACCTTTTTTACAGATTCGCGATTTCCAACAACCTCTTCGAGGTCATTAGCTGGAGGTAGGGGCACAAGGGGCTCGAAGGGCTTAGGAGGCTCAATGGGCTTTGGGGGCACAAAGGGCTTGAGGGGTTCTGGGGGAGCGGGTTCTGGGTGTAATCCGAAGAAAACCTGAAATCCCTGGGCTGCGAGATCCCAAATTTGACCGCCTAGGTTCGCTAGGTTTGCCATACCTTGTGCTATGGCTTTTTTCTTTTCTTCTTCTGAGAGCTTGTCCCATTTTCTTTGCCACCTTTGGGCTTCAGCTCTTTTCCAATCTTCTTCAAGCTCCTTATTATATTTCCCCACTGTATACAAAGCATTGATTTCCCCAATTATATATACTACAGTCTCGTCAGCGCTCAAGCCTACGATTAGCATTCTTCCGAAATGTCCTATCGGATCCTCCCAAGGCATCTCGGTAATCGGTGTGTCCACGATCTCATCTACTGTTGGGAGAAAAATATCAAGTCCGATCGCCTTTGCTCCTTTTATAATCATCTTCTTTATTAAGGTTGTGAACAAGGTTACTGTGCCTTTAGGATCAATGTAGGAGATGGGGTTGTTGAGGGCATAAAGATAAGGGTTCAACTCTTGCGGCTTGCTCAGTTGAGGCCAAAGCACTTCGCGAGAAAGAAATCGCCCCGACCTAGCATCATAATACCGTGCCCGCATGTGATACAAATTCCCATCTGAGCCCTCCTGCCGCACCCCCCAAGCCCCCACAAAGGTAAATGGTTGTTCGTTCTGGCCTTGATGAGCCAGGAGCACCCCGTAAGGATCGTAGGCGTAGGCGTCGCTCACCTGGCCACTCTCGTCCGTCAGGGCCAGGGTGCTGCCCACCTGGTCGAAATGGTAGAAACCAACGCTGTTCTCATCCGACGCGTCTATCATGTAGAGCAATTGCCCGCCGGGCGTCCAGACATAGTAGCGAAGATATTTCCCGCTGGCTGCGTCCTGCTCGGCGACGGTAGGCGTCAGCCCCAGGGCGTAGTTGTAGTGGTAATTCGTCGTCTGCCCCCCGGCGCTGCGACTTACAAGGTCGCCCAGACCATTGTAGGACAAGACGACATCTTGATCTATGCCAGCCAGGCGGGAGGCTGCATCCCAGCTGTATGTGTGCTCTGGGGACTCCGTCAGGCGACCCAGTTCGTCGTAAGTGTAGCCCTGGCTGGACACCTGTGAGGCGGCATCGTAGGCGAAGCTGTCGCTGCTTGGCGCCAAAGCCATCGCGGGGTATAGGGGAGCCTCTATTTTCGCGCCGACCACCTGACCGGCAGCGTCGAGGGTATATTGCAGGTTTAGGAAGTCTCCCTCCTGGATGGCGACCAATTGTCCAGCGTCGTCCAATGTGAAGTTCGCCTGCACACCATTGGAGCGGGACATCCCCACCAACTGGAAGTCATCGTCGTAGCTGAATTCCACTTGGGCGACGGTCAGACTGTCAGACACACTCGCGAGCAAGCCGGTGTCCGGGTCGTAGGTGTAAGTGACGTTAAAAGCGCCATCGGCATAAGTCACGGTTTCAAGGCGACCTGCGGCGTCGTACGCAGCGCCAAAGTCCGCCCCCAGGTTCTGGGTGTTGACCACCCGCCCAGCTGCATCGCGCTCAAGCTCTAGATCATCCGCGCTGACCAGGCGGTCCATTTCGTCATAGCCAAAATGCAATTCGGTGCCATCCGAATACAGCAGCGCAGTGGGATTTCCAGCGGAGTCGTAGCTATAGCTTAGCGTACTGCCGTCCGGGTAGCCGCTTTGCTCCCGCCAGCCGCGATCATCGTAGTCGTGCCCCCAGGCGTTACCCAGGGGATCGCTCGTCGTAGCCAACCGGCCCATGGGCGTGTAGTCAAAGGTCCACACCTGTTCATTCAGGTCGCTGATGGCGGACAGCAACCCTAGTTCATCCCGGGTATAGCGCGCTGCCTCGCCGCCTGGTAATTCGACGCCGGTGAGCAGGCCGTGCTCGTCGTACTCGTAGGTTGTCGTCCTGCCCAAGGGGTCTGTCATGCCAGTGACGCGGCTCAGCGCGTCGCGGGCAAGGCTCCAGGTCGCACCCAGCGGATCCGTCAGCGTCCTCAGGAAGCCGAGTTCGTCGCTCTGAAACACCAGCGCGTTGCCGGAGGGCGCGCTTAAGAAGGTTGGAATGCCCTCGTTGTCGTAGCCAACCGTCCAGACCTGGCCGCCCACGCTCATCTGGTTCAACCAACCGCGCGAGTCGTAACCGAACTGTGTAGTCAGACCGGTGGGGTTGGTGGCGACCGCCAAGCGGCCCAGCGCGTCGTACTCGAGTTCACTCGTGTTTCCCAACCTGTCGGTTACATGGGTAACGCGGTCCATCTCATCGTAGGTGTATTGGAAGCGCTCGCCAGCCGTGTCGATGACCTCCACCAGATTGCCGTTGGCGTCGTAATCGAAGGTTGTGGTGTTTCCGTTCTCGTCGGCGAAAGCCGTGATGCGGTCCATCAAATCGTAAACGTAGGCAACCGTGCTGCCGTCGGGGCGGGTAATCTCGACCAGACGTTTGTACTCATCGTAATTGTAGAAAAACAGGCTGGTGTCGGAACTGGTGCTGGACGCCAACGTTCCGTCATCGTTGTAGGCGTACTCGCTGGCGCCCCCGGCCGGATTGGTCGCCGTGAGAAGCTGCCCCCGCTCGTTGTACTCGTACGCCCAGACTCCCCCGCCGGGATCGGTCCTGGCAACCACATTGCACTGCTCATCATAAGCATAGGATTCACTGCTGCCGTCCGGATAGTTGATCTGCGCCAGGTTGTAGAAAGTGAAGGTAACCTGTTCGTCTGTGCCCGGACTGCTGAAGGTTTGCTCCTGGGGTTCATAGGTGAAGGTCAGGGTATCGCCGCGGGCGTTAGTGATCGAGGCGTGCTTGCCGCTCTCGGGATGGTAGCTCATGACGGTAGTATCCCCTATTCGGTCGGTTATGCCCGTGATCCAGTCATGGGTGCGGTCTGACTCGAATTCCGCCGTGTTCCCCTCAGGGTCGGTGGTGGCACTCACGACGCGTGACTGACGGTCATGTTGAAAGACCCGCTGCGTACCGTCTGGATAGGCGACAGTGAATTGACTCTGCGGGCTGGCTTGGTGCACATCAACATAGAAATCCCCGGCGTCGATCTGGGTCGTATTCCCATAGGCGTCCGTTTGGGTTTCGACAACTCCAAAATCGGAATCGGGGGCGTAGGTCTGGCTGTAGGGTATGTTGCCGGCCGGTCGTTCGACGGCGGTAATGCGATCATGATCACCGTATTGGAAAATGGTCGTGTTGCCCATGGGATCGGTGATGGCACGCAGCGTGATCCCGTCAGAGCGATCGCTAAGTGGATTATCTTCTGGCGCCACTTCATACTGAAAGGTCACCGCTCGCCCGTTCTGATCTTCGACCCGAGTGAGGTAGGAGAAGTGGAAGTCGGCATCCGTTGCTCCGCCTTTCATTTGTTCATAGGAAAAGCGTAGTTCTCGTCCAAAACCATCGGAGACCCGGTCGGGTCCTCGAGAGAATATGTCGTCCATAGAGCGGGGATATTCGTAGGTCAGTGAGTTGCCATTTCGATCCTGGACATGGAGAAGGAATCCAACATTTATTCTCGAATTCACGTAATACTTTTTAAAAGTGTAGACACGCTGCTCGATAGGGTCCATGAAGTAATAGTAATCGGCGGTCTCCTGAAGTTGATAGCGGACGCTTTCACGTTCACGAACCTCCCATCCAGTGGCAGTTTGATAGAAGCCGATCTCTTCACCGAGTCGTCCTTCGATGAAAATGGCTTGGGGATCAAGCTGTTTAGCTTGGATCAGGGCAATTCTATGGTTGTAGAAAAAACGCTTCGGGAGACCATCTCCAAAACGCTTGGCGTCAACCTGCGAGCCATAGTAAAGATGAAAGCTGAGTGGCAATGGCCCACCCAGATCGAACGGATCCATGTAGAAATAGTATTCGCCGGTCGCCGCGCTGATGGGGTCACCGGTTGAGAGGGTCGTCGTATAAGAATCGTGATATGTGTGGGTGCTCGAATCCCCATGTTGTTTACTAGTATAGTCGAGGGGGTTGGTTCTATTCTCAACCTCAGTTCCATCATTGACGCCATCGCCGTCTGTGTCCGGGTTGTTAGGGTCGGTGCCGAGTTCTTTTTCCCTTTCATCGCTGAGGCCATCACCATCACTATCCCCTTCTACAGCCAGTGCAGGGCTTGTATCTATCGCCAACGCGCCAGCAGCGATTGATATCGCCACCAGGATGCGTAATGTGTTAATAAGCAGTTGTTTTGGTACTTTTGAATTCACGGCCCTACCCTCCAAGTTCTTTAGTCAGTCTTACAATTTGTCGGTATTTTGAAACCTAATAGGCTACGTTTATGGCTTTGTTATCTCTCTCTTCAGCAAATTTCCAGCAGCATCATAGGTGTAACTTATCGTCGTGCCGTCGCTGTATTCGGCTTGGACAAGGCGACCAATTTCATCGTAGCTGTAATTCACTGTGATTGGCCCCTCAATAACAACGGCAGTGGGTGTAGGACTTATTTGAACCTCTACCGTTTCTGTCTTTTTGTCTTCCCCATCACCACCACAAGAAGCCGCGCCGAAAATCAAAACAGCCATAAACATAAAGCAAACGATTATATATCCAGATTTTCGATAGTGTGTGCACATCTCATTTCTCCTTTCCATTTGAGAAGCTGTTCAACTTGATTCACACTTGTTTTTCTCTCCCTGGAAAAGGCATAGGGAAAACTCATCCTTGGACAGTGAAGTGTAAATAACCACGAAACACCCAGCCTGAAGACCATCGGCTTGATGAATCACTTCCCTCTGCCTTCTATAATTGTCGTCCTAAATATATAAAAAACTGCTAAAAATCAGCAGTTTTGAAAGCTAACCACGGGATAATGATGGTAGTGATTGTATTATTATTGCCTGTGACGTAAACCGTGGACCAACGAGTTCAACAGATTGATTATAAAGGAAGAATCATCTCTGATCAACCAATGATCTTGGTATGATTTTTTCCTAAAGTTACTCCTATTTCTTTTCAGACGGGAACAATTGTTGAGTAATGAATATTGATAAATAAATTAGTGAACCGAGTCGCCTTTTTGATAAGTGATTTCTTGCTGCAGTTAGCTGCAAATAACATAGAAACCTTGGACAAAATAGAAAATATAGACGCCATAACCCCTTTAAAATAGACGGTATAGACAGAAAAGACGCTATTTATCGGGGTAGACGGTTATCTTGATGGGCTTCTAATCCGACGGTTGTGCGTTCGAGTCGCACCGGGAGCGCCATATATATGGGGGGTGCTTAGTTGACGACCGGTAAGGCACCCTCCACCCAGAACAAATCCTGCCGGGTTGGTAGATAAAATTCAGGGGTCGGCCCAACTCGTGCCATTGAAGGGTAAGCATACTCGTTGACTACTGGCCAATCATAACGGGAAATGGTATCCAGATCGTCAAAGGAGAAGTATGGCGCAACATCATAGGTCAGCGTGAACCAACTGATCTCTTTTATCAGTTGTCGGGGAGAAGCAGCGGTGAACATCCGATTCAAATCAGCCCGTGTGTCGTTGACAGATATACCAAAGGATTCGCCAGCTGCGCCCATCACGACTACAAAACGTGATGCTGCACCGGCTGGATAGCGAATTTCAATTGGGGTTTCGTCTTGCAGTTGTTCCCAGGGCGCCAGGCGGTAAAAATCCGCAGCCGAAGTAAAGATATTTCCCAATAAGGGGATGGTAACTCCCCGGATCGAAAGCAAACTGGGGGGCGCTGGGAATTTGCGGTTTACATGTTGCTCTAACTCTTGCAGGGCATAGCTTGCAAATGGGAGCTCGCTTCGATACTCACAAAGGACGCCAATTTCAGCCAGCCGCGGGGTGATGGCTTGCACAAGTTCCTTGTCATCCAAAGCTAAAACCCGCGGTCGGCGTTTGCGTCCCGCACCCAGAGCAGGGCGGCGCATGGCTTTGAACAGCGCTTCACAAACCTGATCGGGGGTGGGAAGCTCATTATTGATTTTCGTAAGCACTACCCGGTCGGTATCACTCACGAATATGAGATGGTAAGACCGGTAGGGGTCGGCGTTCTTGGGGCTAATCCACATGCGCGCCAGGCGGGTAGTTCCTTCCCACACTTCGTCGGTTTGTTTTAATCGTCGGATTTTTTCGAGAGGGTCTTTGGACATTGGATGCTCCGGATGTGGTTTGGTGGATATTGTCGATCATACCAAAATAAAACTTGTAAGCAAAGGTTGGAACAGATTCTCCATCGGGCATACGCTTAGAAAAACGGTACACTCACACAGGAATGGCGGATAATCCGAAAAACTCGTTTTAGGCCAAATTCCCTTGGCCGCGCTCATTTTTGTCGCAAATCGATCAGTTTGAAGTATTTGTATAGTACGGGTCGGTCATGAACGCTGTTATCTACTCATGAGCATTGACTGCGCGGCATGAGGTAGCCAGGTCAGTATTGGCGCGGATGTTATCTGCGATGCGGTCGAGGATATGAGAAAGGTTAGATGATTTGGACATGACTGCCCCGAATGAATTTCATCCCCTTGCATCGGAAGAACCCCTTCAGTAATGTGCAATTGTCGAAGCGACTTCCGCACGCTTGGGCCGCGCCGCACCAGGTCAGAACTGGGCGAGGATTTTTCCTACTTTGAGATATCATAGCGATAGTGTGCCGCCCGTATTAGACGAAAAACCAGCTACCGCCAATCGTTCAACCAGCGTACTTGCCCTATCCAGTCCTCGGAATCAGTCTCGATGAGTATGCGATCCAATGCCTCGATCAACTCCGGGAGGCTCCAACTGGATTGAGCAGCTAAGACGATACCCGCATGCCGGGGATATTGCCGCGCCAGAATGATAAAGTCACGGATATTGAAAGTGAAGATGCAGTGTCCGTGTGCTGTGGCACCCAAGAGTTGTCGCTCATCGCTGGCATCGCGGCGCATCCAATCATTGGGGGTGCGAGTGACATCATGCCCACGTTCTAACAAAGCTTTGTAGAGCGCTTTGCTAGAAGTATCGGCATCTAGATGCAGACTTGGCTCAGGCATGATCGGGCTCTAAGTTCTCTTCGGCGGCTATAGCTGCGTCGATCTCTGCCCGGTGAGCTTCGTAGAAATCAAGCGATTCCTGTACCTGAGCCTTCGTGAGATCATAATCTGAAGCGATCTCTTCGGGAGATAACTCCCAATATTGTACTGCCCCAACGATAGTCTGCACTCGTATACCTTTGCCGCGCAAAACAGGCGTGGGGGTTCCTGCTGCCCCGCGCCGGTAGGTAATTTGAGGAAATCCCGGATCATCAAGTATTTGGTTTAGCGCCCCGACTTTTTCAGCAACAGCCCACATAATGAATTGGTTGAGCGATACGCCCTGCTCGCTGGCCCATTGCTCGGCTTCTTTTTTCAACTGACCAGGTAAATTCAATGGATAACGCGACATGGCAACCTCCTTTTGATGTCTTTTATTATATCATATAGAACATCGCCAGCGGGGTCTCGATTTGGCGCACAAGCTATCATTTAGTTTTCCCCACTCCCTAGACGGTGCTTCACTTCATGGCTACTGCCGGTAATTTGTGGGCATCACGCGCCACCCGCATGGGGAGATCAAAAAGCGTGTCCCCATAAGCAGCAACTCAATAACCCTCGTTCGCCCCTACTCAGGAATCCTTCAACGTGTCTGCTGCGCGAATACGTACGCCAATTTGTCAACCAGTTTTCTCTCTTTTTAAGGTACGAAATGAACCATGCCGAAAAATCCGTGTACAAATTCGCGGTGAGCTCGCAGACACGGAGCAGGATTCTCCGAAAACGTGCCCCGGCTTTCGCTATTTTGTCTGATATATTTGTGATATACTGACGACCCGATGGCAAAATCAAACAAGGAATGTTTATGCGCCAGGGATGTAACCAATCAATACACTAGATCATCAAACTAAATAGATTGGGCGCATTTCAAATGAGTTATGAAAGGTGTCCGTAATTCGTAAGCCTTCCCAAATACGTAATATGCCGTAGGCAGTACGCAATACACAACGACATCTTCAATTGAAATGAAACACACCCAAATAAATTATACAGAGCACGGTTAGAAAATAATAATTCGCCATCTGCAAATAGGACACGGATTTCACGGATGGAATTCATAAAAAAATCCGTTCAATCCGTGTCGCCGCGCTCGCTATGCGCGCCTCTGGCGTGCGGCCCTACGGGCAGGCGTGCCTGTGGCGTCCGTGTCCGAAAATATGTTACTCGATGCCTGTTGCGAGATATCAGGTATCAAAGGATAGAAAATGCCCCAAGTCACCATTGTATACGGAGAACAAGAAAAAACCATCTCAGCCCAAAGTGGAAGCCTGCTCGGAGATGTGATCGCAAAAACGGGCCTGCCTCTGGAACAACCCTGCGCGGGGCGAGGCACTTGCGGGAAGTGCAAAGTATTGGTTGAAGAAGGTGTGAGACCACCAGATGAAATCGAATTAGAAAACCTGACCCCTGGTGAGCTGGCGTTGAACAATCGCCTGGCCTGTCGCGCCAGGGTAGACGAAGATGCGCGGGTGGTGTTATCTCCCATCGTAGTTTATTCCAATAAGATCTTCAAAAGCAGTTCTCGTTATAAACGCGAGCGCGATGTTCCGTTGGGGATAGCCATTGACTTAGGCTCTACCACGGTAGCCGCCTTTCTGACCATGCTCGACACTGGCGAGGTGGCTGCAGGCGGTGGTGGTCTCAACCAGCAAACCGTCTACGGCGCGGATGTGATTTCACGGCTGGCTGCTGCCATCGATGAACCAATCAACGCCGAGCGGCTGCAAAGATTAGCCCTGGCGTCTATCAACCAGGCGGTTGACTCTCTGCGTTTGTCGGAACGCATCCGCCAACGCATTGAGCGAGTGACCATCGTTGGCAATGTGGCCATGCACCATTTGCTGGCAAAAATGCCGCTGGATTCTCTGGCTGTGATGCCCTTCCAACCCCATAGCGCTGAGGCCATCAAAGATGCTACTCACCTGATGGGAGGCATCTTCCCTGAAGGGGTAAAGGTATCCCTGCCCCCTATGATCGGTGGATTTGTCGGCTCTGACGCTTTAGCATGTCTGGCGTATTTCCAGTTCGATAACCCGCCCGGCCCCATCGCGGCGATTGACCTGGGCACGAATGGCGAAGTCATGGTCACCGATGGCGAACGCATTCTGACCGCCTCCACCGCGGCCGGGCCGGCCTTCGAGGGCGTCAATATCTCTTGCGGCACGCGCGCCATCGATGGCGCAATCGT
>JADHXE010000006.1 GCA_016783125.1 Anaerolineales bacterium | reverse complement strand
TGGACTGCGAAGCAGTCCACCCACTCCCAATTTCGGAATAGTCTTTATCGATCTGCGTAAGTTCTAAAAATAATCAATCCTTATTGTTAAGGGGAGGTACCCATGTTTCGAATATTCAAAAGTAAAGATGATGTCTTTCACCAACTAATAGAAGAGCAGGCTAATCTGACATACAAAGGCATCAAATTGTTGGTGAAATATATGGAATCGCAAGATCATGCCATAGCAGAAAAACTGACTTTGCGAGAAAAGGAGGCTGATGAAGTCCGCCGGATACTCATCGCTGAGTTGAACCGCACCTTCGTCACCCCTTTTGATCGCGAAGATATCTTCTCGTTATCTCGCACCATCGATGATGTGCTTGACTATGCTTACAGCACTGTCGATGAGATGGAAATCTTACAGGTGACACCGACATCCTATATGGTGAGAATTGCTTCGTTGTTACGTGATGCTGCTTACGAGATCTGGTTGGCTGTGCAGCGACTGAAAAAGCACCCTACGGTGGCCATCGATCATGCCCAACGCGCCAAAGCCCTAGAAAATCGCGTAGAAAGTGTCTACCGCGAGGCCGTGGCAGACTTGTTCAGCGGGCCTGAAGACGTACATCATGTCGTCGAAATGCTGAAGATGAGGGAAGTCTATCGCCACCTCAGCAATGCGGCTGATCGCGGTGATGAAGCGGCCAATGTTATTTCTGATATCGTTGTAAAAATAACCTAACCTGGAGATCTGAGCATGACACCCGCGATACTCACTCTGATCGGTTTAGCTTTGATCTTCGATTTTCTCAACGGTCTGCATGATTCGAGCAATATTGTTGCTACGATGATCTCATCGCGCGCTTTCAAGCCGCAGACGGCTTTAGGAATCACTGCCATCGCTCATTTTGTAGGCCCGTTCCTATTCGGCGTAGCTGTTGCCAAAACCATCGGAGATGAAGTTGTTCAGGCGCAATCCATCACCATGAATGTTCTCTTCGCTGCCCTGCTTGGAGCGATTTTATGGAACCTGCTGACCTGGTTTTTGGGCATTCCGAGCAGCTCATCTCATGCGCTGATTGGCGGCATTGTCGGAGCGGTCATCGTGGGGGCGGGGTTTGATGTGATCAAATTAGCTGGGCTGGGAAAGGTTTTGATTGCGTTGTTGGCTTCTCCAATTATCGGTTTTGTTTTTGGATTTTTGGTCACGCGCGTTATTTACTTTTTTGCCAGAGCTGCGACCCCCAAGGTCAATACATTTTTTAGACGATCCCAAATTGTAACCGCGCTTGCTTTAGCCTTCAGCCATGGCACCAATGATGCTCAAAAGACAATGGGGATTATCACTTTGGGTTTGGTGATCAGCGGTGTCCTGCCCAGCTTTAGCGTGCCTCTCTGGGTGATCACAATCAGTGCCGGGGCGATAGCCTTGGGTACAGCTTTCGGCGGCTGGCGTTTGATCAAAACCCTGGGCGGTAAGTTCTATAAAATCCGACCGGTGCATGGTTTCGCCTCGCAACTGACATCCGCGATTGTAATCCTGGGAGCTTCTCTCGTTGGCGGGCCTGTCAGTACAACCCAGGTAGTCAGTTCGTCGATCATGGGCGTCGGTTCATCGGAACGCCTCAGTAAAGTCCGCTGGGGGGTGGCGCAGGAAATTATCGTTGCCTGGATTATCACGATCCCTGCAACAGGATTAGTGTCGGCGGGGATTTATTGGGTGTTGGTCAATATCCCCGCGCTTCAGTCTTTTTTGTGATTTCCCGATAAAATGAAGCTGGTCATCAGCATCCCCTGCTACAATGAAGAACCAACCTTACCTTTAGTCCTGGGAGAACTGCCAACTTATCTCCCTGATATTTCAGAGATAATTGTTCAAATCGTTGATGATGGCTCGATAGATGAGACCGCCAAAGTGGGAGAGAGCTTCGGTTGCAGGGTGATCAAGCATGACCGCAATTTAGGGTTAGGATACGCCTTTCAAACGGGGGTTAGTGTTGCGCTCGATAGCGGTTGTGATATCTTCGTCAACATCGATGCTGATAATCAATACCCGGCCAGGTATATTGCAGATATCATTCAGCCAATACTAAAAAATGAAGCCGATATTGTAATTGGGGATCGTCAACCCTGGAAGGTGGAGCATTTTTCGCCGTTGAAGCGGTTCTTGCAGTGGGTGGGAAATGGTGTTATCCGAATACTCTTGAAAATTGACTCTCCGGATGCGGTATCGGGATTTCGTGCCTATTCAAGAGGGGCGTTGGAAAAACTACATGTGACAACCAGCTATTCTTATACGCTGGAGACTTTGGTCCAGGCCGCAAAAAAAGGCATCAACATCAAGTGGATGGCAATCTCGACAAATCCTCCCACGCGCAAGTCCAGGTTGTCAAAACATATTTTGCAATATATTGCTCTAACAGGTCTAAATTTCTTGCGAGTCCTGGTTATCTATGAGCCAGAAAAAATCTTACTGTGGGGGATTTTTAGTTTGCTGTTCCCCCTTCTTTGCATCATTATTCTTTACTTCCTGTTAGCATAGCAGTGTAGCGTGGGGATACCAGTTTACATGCGGCTTATCTGCGTAGTGATTCATACGGAACCCAGGAATCGGCGCAAAGATTTTTATTGTTTTTCTTAGCGATCTTGGCGTCTTTGCGTGAGTTAAATCCCCTGTTGTGGGAAATAAAATAGTACCCCCACTGCGACTCGAACGCAGGTTTCTACCTCCGGAGGGTAGCGCTCTATCCACTGAGCTATGGGGGCAACGGGAATGATTCTACCACGCCCGAACTCGTCGGGCTAGACCGGCGATCTCTTGGCGGGTCTTATGGATGATCTGCCGGTTGTTGCTTTCGTTTCCAAAATAATCCAATTGATATTTCTTGTGCGCCAGATCACTACAGAGCTGGTAGAAATTGCGCGTATCTCGGTAGCGCCCGGAGAAGATCGCCGACAGCCTGACAAAACCCTGCGACCAGGCCGAGCAAGCGGTTTTGTATTGCGCTTTGCTGATGATCTCGGAGTCAACCTCTTCGCGCAGGTACTTTTTTATGCGTCCCTGCACACGCTGTATGGCCCATAGAATCACCATAAACATCAAGAACCAGCCCCCCCAATCGAAAAGCGCCCCAATGGCCAGGCCAGTCAAACCGGAGAGCAGGGCTGCCAAAGTATTGTGGATTGAATGAGCCATGACCGCCAGCACCCATCCGCTGACCGGGGTCAGCAGCTTGATCAAGACATTTTTGTTCAAGCGCGTGGCAGCCAATCCAATGCCAATGAAAGCGGTATAAAAAGGATGCTGCCAGCCCACCAGGATCACCCGCACAAAGACCAGCGTGAACAAGCCTTCAAAGCCATTTTCCAAAAATCCGTAATTGTAGATATAGTAGGTGTTTTCCGTGGCGGCAAAACCCAGGGCCGTGATCCCCGCATAAACGATCCCGTCGAGCACCGAATCGAACTCTTTGCGGACAAACAAGAAAACCAGCAGCACAGCCAACCCCTTCAGGGTCTCTTCCACGGGCGGCGCAACCAGCGAACCGGTAGCAAATTCTGTGATGGCGTCTGACTCGGTGAAAATATAAACCCCCATTCCCAGCAGCGTGTTGACTACAAAGGCCACCCCGGCTGCCACGACTGCCCCCCAAATGAATACCAAACCTAAAAGAACCTTGGGCTCCTTTTCGTAGCGATCCAGCCAATTCAAAATCCAGGCGAAGAAAAGCATTGGAGTGAAACCGAAGAAAACAGAAAGCATCAAGCCCATGTTTATTCGTCCTTTAGGATAATCTTTGAGCGCTGGATATGTGCATCATGCGGGTCGATGCCCAGCGCCAGCAGCACTTCGTCCGGGCGGCCAGTAGCACCCGGCAGCGCGCTCAGGTGCATATGGAGATGTCGCTCTCCTTCATTGCTCAGCGCCAGAATCAGGGGACGAAGATCGTATTCTTTACCGCGCCGCTCACGCACGAGGCTGGATTGACTGAGCAAATCACCAACTCGCGCTTCCAAATCGGGGATTGGTTCTAGTAATTTGGCTGAATATTGTGTGGACTGAATCAGGGTTTGTATTTTCGGACTGCGGATTTCTGACTCACGGATATCATGCACGTTTAGTCCGGGCGGCAGGACGGGGGTCAGAGAGGCTTCTATTTCCCCAAGAGGTACCTGTTCTTCAAGCCACACCTCGATGATCTCCCCCTGGCTGGTGAAGCCCAAGGGCAGCGCCGCCCCCAGGTTGATCTTAGGGTGCGGGTTGAAGCCCTGGCTGTAGGCTAAAGGCAGCCGCGCCCTCCGCAGGGTACGCTCCCAGGTGCGCTGCAAATCCAGATGACTGGTGTAGCGCATGGCGTCGGTTTTGGAAAAGATGATTCGTAGTCGCATAGTCCTGTAGTCTTATAGTCGCATAGTCCTGTAGTCTTGTAGTCCTGTGGTCGCGTAGACTTGTGGTGGAACACCCGACCACTTGACTATTAGACTATCTGACTACCCGGCTTCCGGGCATTTCCAGCCTTCACCAGGGTGCTCGCTCCGGATATCTGCGAACGTGGGCAAGATACCGCAGGCGAAACACTGCTCGCGGCAGTCGATGCGGATGCGCCCTTCCAGGCTCCAGAGATAATCTTGAGTCAGGAATTTCTTTCTCACCGTGGTACTGAGATGCTCCCAGGGGAAGATTTCATCCAATGGGCGTTGGCGATGGGTGTAGAATTCCGGGTCGAGGCCAACAACTTCAAAGGCTTCCAGCCAGGTTTTGTAGTTGAAGTGCTCGCCCCAGGCGTCGAACTTGGCGCCGTTTCGCCAGGCCTGGTAGACCACTTCAGCCAATCGGCGGTCGCCGCGTGAGAGCCAGGCTTCCAGTTGGGTCTCACGGGGATCGTTCCAGTTGAGCTTCAGCCCGCGCCCGCGCAGCGCCTCTTTGAGCAAGGCCTGTTTGGCTTTGATTTGCTCGATGGAATCGCAGGCAACCCACTGGAAGGGGGTATGCGGTTTGGGCACGAAAGTGCTCACCCCGGCGTTGACCTTGGCGCGCCCGCCGATGACCTTGCGGCCTTCTTTCAGCACGGCTTTGCACAAATCGGCGATGGCCTGTACATCTTCGATGGTCTCGGAGGGGTGGCCGATCATGAAATAAAGCTTGATCGTCGTCCAGCCGCGCGAGTAGATTTCGCGCGCCGTCTCCAGCAGCAGCTCAGTACTGACGGGCTTGTTGATGATCTGGCGCATCCTCTCGGTGGCAGCTTCGGGGGCTAGGGTGAAGCCGCCCTTGCGGCCCCCTTTGAGCGCATCCATCAAATCCACGGAGACGCTTTCGATGCGCAGTGAGGGCAATGAGATGGAGAGATGCTCATCCCTATATTTTTCTTGCACCGCCTCGACCAGCTCAACGGCGTGCGTATAGTCACTAGACGACAAGGAGAGCAGGCCAATCTCTTCGAAGCCGGTATGCCGGATGGTCTCTTCGATGGCCTGGATGACTTCATCGACGGAGCGCTCGCGTACCGGCCGCGTAACCATGCCGGCATGGCAAAAGCGGCAGCCGCGCGTGCAGCCGCGCATAATCTCGATGGGAGCGCGGTTGTGCACCGTATCCACATAGGGCACGATAAAGCGCGTCGTCGGTGGCGGCAGTTTTGGCTCGATACGTTTGTCGATGGGTAGCGGCGCATCGTCGACTAATTTCTCAATCGATGCAAAGGTGCCATCCTCATGGTATTTTGCTTCGTAAAGCGATGGTACATAAACCCCCCAAATCATCGAAAGCTCTCGCAATAACGCTCCCCGCTCCCCGCTCCCCGCTCCCCGCTTGAACGTTTGAAAGGTATCCACAATTTCCTGTATCGCCCCCTCACCCTCCCCAATCACGAACGCATCGATGAAGGCGTGCATCGGCTCGGGGTTGAAGGTGCTGTGTCCACCGGCGATGACCAGGGGATGCCCGGGGCCGCGCTCAGCGCTGAACAGCGGAATCCCGCTCAAATCAAGTACGTTCAGCGTGCTGGTGTAGATGGTTTCATAGGGCAGAGAAATCCCAATAACATCGAAGTCAGCCAGGGGGTGTTTGGTCTCCAAAGAATACAGCGGGATGTCATCCCGCCGCATGACCGCTTCCATATCCGTCCAGGGGGCATAGGCGCGCTCGGCCAGCACGTCATCGCGCTGGTTGAGCAGATCGTAGAGGATCGCCAGCCCCAGGTTGGACATGCCCAGGTCGTAGATGTCGGGGAAGACCAGGGCTATGCGCGTTTTCACAGTGTCCCAATCCTTGACCACTTGGTTGAGCTCGCCGCCGGTGTAGCGGCCGGGTTTTTGCACCGTGGGTAAGACACGTTCGAGTTTTGCTTGGATTTGTTGTGGGGTCAGCATAGCGGGGCGATTATACCAGATTTGGACAATGAATTGGAGCATTTCTGTCGCAATAAAAAACGCTAGCAATCCAGACACCGGAATCAAAAACCGGGCTTTCGCGTAGCGCCCCGCTGGGGTCACGAAACCCGGTCATCAATAATACATATTTTCTGTCATTGCGAACGGAGCGTAGCGGAGTGTGGCAATCTCCTAGCTAAATGGGAGACTGCTTCGTCACAAAGAGCGCTCCTCGCAGTGACAGATGAGTTTTACTCAAACACCCATCGATCAATAGCCCGCTCCCATTCAACCAGCTCTTCGGGCTTGAACCACAGTCCGATTTCCAGTTCACCATTTTCAATCGAATCGGAGGCGTGCGTCAGGTTGCGGCCAACTTCCAGGCCGAAGTCGTGGCGCACGGAGCCGGGGGCGGCCTCGGTGGGGCGGGTGGCGCCCATCGTCTGGCGCACAGCCGCGATGGCGTTGGGGCCTTCCCAGACCATGGCCATCACCGGTGCAGATGTGATGTAGTTGATCAGCGGCTTGTAGAAGGGTTTGCCCTTGTGAATGCCGTAATGCGTCTCAGCCAATTCCTGGCTGACTTGCATGAACTTGGCCGCGGACATTTTCATGCCGCGGCGTTCCAGGCGGGCGATAATCTCGCCGATCAGGCCGCGCTGCACGCCGTCGGGTTTGACCATAACAAAAGTTTTTTCCATAATGTTCTCTCCGTGTATTCTCAGATTCACTGTAAATAAATGTTTCGGGTGCATTTCATTCCAGTGGAAGTAAGCCCGGAAATAGGGGTGTGCGGGGGAAGGGTACTCCCCCGCACACCCCTATTTCCGGAAATTCTCCGCTCGTTTGAAACGCGCCCAAATGATTTTGCCACAGAGATCACAGAGAAAAAAGAGAAAAGATTTTTCTCTCTGTGATCTCTGTGTTCTCTGTGGCGTGTTTTTGTAACAGGATATTCTCATCAAAAGGTGACAGTCATCTCGCTTCCTTCGAAAGTCCTCCGGAAGATGACTGTCACCTTGGTTGTTTGCATCGGGATTTTACCAGACCAGCGACCTTATTGCAGTAATTTTTCCGCTTTGGAGTAGGTATCCAGGGCTTCTTGCAGGCGGTCAGCGCGCATATAGGAGTCGCCAAGGGCTTGCAGGATTTCGGGGTCGTCAGGCCTGGCTTGATCGGAGGCTTCCAGGTCGGCGATGATCTGGTCGATGCGTTTGCCTTTCTTGATCAGTTGATCGTAGTCAGCCATGGCCCCGGAGATATCACCCTGGGAGAATTTGCTCTGCGCGCCGATTTGTTTGGCGTGATACTCGTCCTCAGCGTCTTCTGGTGAGATGACCGGGGGAAGGGCGGCTGGCGTAGCGGGTTCCATGGGTGCTTCTGGTTGGACGGGTTTTTCAACCCCTGAGGCGGCTTTGACCTCGACTAGATTCTCTATGCCCGCGATGGTTTCCGCTTCGATACCCAGCACTAATAAATCATCAAGTTGATTGAATGGCCCGTGCTCTTCACGATGGCTGAAGATAGCTTGCGCCCTGCGGAATCCCATACCGGGCAGGCGCTCTAATTCGATCAGGGAAGCTTCGTTCAGATCGAGTTTCTCTTGTGCTATCGCATCCGCGTCAACTGGCTGCTCCGGTTCGGATGGACGCCAGGTATATTTTTCTTCTCCATCTGGCTGCTTTTCCTCGGTGGCCCAGGCGGGCAGATCTTTCTCATCGTCGTAGTCTTGCAGCCAATCGGGTAGGTCTTGGTCTTGCTCCCCGGCTTCGGCTGGTTGCTCTTCTTCGGCGCCCCCTTCTTCTTGAGTTTGCTCGAAGGAAGGCACATCTTTGCCGAATTCGCGGATCCAGGTAGCGTCTTCCGGGGCATCTGGCTCTACCTGGTCGGTATCAATATCTTGGAGCCATTCGGGCAGGGCCGCGCTTTCATCGGCAGGTGCTTCGGCTGGAGCTTCAACGGTCGTTGTTTCGGCGTCCGCGTCCGCATCTGGTTCTGCTGCGAGTTCAGTCGGCTCAGCCGTTACATCAACATCCTTCAACCAGTCGGGCAAATCATCTGCCTTATCGGTATCTTCGGCCTCGGTAGTCGCTTCTGGTTCGATGGCCAGCTCAGGGGATTGCGGTTCGATAACGGTATCTTTGAGCCAATCGGGGATCTCATCGGCCTGACCGGCATCAACGGGCTCAGGCTCGATGGTAGTTTCTTCTGCGGGAGGGGCGGTCTTATCTGCCTCAGTCTCGGCTGGGGCGAAGGCGCTATCCTGAAGCCATTCAGGGATATCTTCGGGAACGATCTCGCCAACGGGATCAGGCGTTGATGGTTCTTCGGAAGGTTCGGCTTCTGGTGCGTGCGCAATATCCTGCACCCAGTCGGGGGGTGCTTCGGGGCGTTCTTCAGGTTTGGTGATCAACTCTTCTTCGGAGACGCCCTGCTTGGCCGCCAGGCCTTCCAGCCAGGCCATAGCCGCATCGGCATCTTCGAATTCGTCCGTTGGCGCTGGCGCCGGTTCTGCTTTCGTATCGGCAGGCTCTTCAACTGCCATCGCATCAGCGTCCGCCTCGGTATCAGCAACTGCTGCTGGTACGGTATCGGCATCCGCGGGTCCGATATCTTTGAGCCAATCAGGTGTATCGTCATCCGGTGGAGTTGCGGCTGCTGGCTCCGCCGCGGGCTTTGGCTCAAATTCAGGCGCAGGTTCCGGCGTGGCTTCCCCTACCCAATCTGGGGGCGTTTCAGGACGATCTTCAGGTTGGGTGATCAACTCTTCTTCGGAGACGCCCTGCTTGGCTGCCAGACCTTCCAGCCAGGCCATAGCGGTGTCGGCGTCTTCGAATTCGGCTGCTGCAGGCTCCTCGACGGGTTTCTCTTCGCTGGGGGGCGCCAGCCATTCGGGGAATTCAGAATCTTCTGCGGGAGTTTCTGTGGTGGGTTCTGCCGCGGCATCGGAAGTATCCGGTGAGGCCAGCCATTCAGGGAATTCTGCCTCGGGTTCAGGCTGAGGTTCAGACTGGGGTTCAGACCCCATGCCATCAAAGGCGGGTAAAGTAATCTCGGGCTCGCCGTATGATTCCAAGGCAGTGGCAGCCGCATCTCTCCTGGCTTCTGGTGTTGGGCGGAATTCACTCTCTGGCTTGGCGGTGGGCTCTTCTTCGCTGATCTCAGACAACCAATCTGGCGTATCAGATGCTTGCGGCTTGGCTGCGGGAGCCGGTTCCTCAGCGCCTTCCTCAGCCAGCGTGGCTTCGGCCAACTCATCCAGCCAGTCAGGGATGGCGGATTCTTCTGCCGCGGGTGCGGGAGCCGATTCTTCAGCTTCCACTTTTTGTTCGGCATCATCCAGGGATTTCAGCCAGTCGGGGACATCGTCAACTGCGGCTGCGGGCTCTGGGGCAGGTTCCGCCACTTGCGCTGCGGGCGCTTCCTCATCCAGGCCTTCCAGCCAATCAAGATCACCATCGGCTGTGGCTGCGGGTTGCGGCGCAGGTTCTTCGGCGGCCACGGCTGGAGTTTCTTCGTCAACGCTCTTGAGCCAGTCGGGGATATCGTCAGCTTCAGTTGCGGGTTGGGGCGCAGGTTCTTGCGCTTCTAAACCTTGCAGCCAATCAGGCGCGTCAGTGGCTGCGGCTTCCGGCCGTGGTTCAGGCTCGTCAACAGGTTCGGCGGGCGTGCCGGCTTCACCCTCAGGGCTTTTCAGCCAATCAGGTATCGCATCGTCGGCCAGGGGTTGGGCTTCAACTACTTGATCTTCTTCCGCTTCCTGATCTCTTCCTAGACCCACGAGAAAATCTGTCACCCCGGTTGTTTCAGCTTTATCGGCAGCTACGATGGGGGAGTCGTCATCAACGCCCTTTAGCCAATCTGGAATATCTTCAGCAGCCTGGGCTTCAGCAGGCGCGGGCTTAGCTTCTTGGCCGGTTTCTCCTAACCAATCTGGGGCATCTCCGGGCTGTGCGGCCATCTCTTCGGCGGGCTTAGCGCCTGCATCAAATATGACATCGAGATCGTCGCTGTCATCGTCTGTTAGTTCTGCGGCGGCCGCAGCTGTCGCGGCTGGGGCCATATCTTTGACCCAGTCTGGCAAATCTACGGCGACAGCTGAGTCGGGGGCGTCATCTGCATCCGCATCATCGAATGCGAAGGGCGAAGGGCCCTCTTCGGCTTCCCCAGAGGAGGTTTCCCAGCCGGCATCTTTCATCCATGCGGGGATATCGTCATCATCGCTGGCGGTCGCTGGCGCAAAGTCATCATCCCCCAGAGAAACAGGTGAATCCTCGGAGGCAGATGAAAGCCAATCGGGCAGATCATCCCCGGAGGAGTCCGGTTGCTCCAGCTCAACTCCCAGGGACGAGGCCCACTCAGGCTGCTGCTCTGACGGTTCTGCTGAAAGCAAGGCGGCATCCCAGCTCAAACGATCAATGGTTACAGCTTGTTCGGGAACATCCTGGGCTGTGGGCGCATGGGATGAGATATGCGCCTCATAGGGTTCAAGCGCATGGACGCGCTGTTGGTAGGTTTTGCTTTCATCCTCACGTTCGGTGCCCTGGAGTAATTTGGCGAGCAAACGGTTTGCCGGGAGGCAGAAAGGCAGTTTCTGGAGGATTGTGCTGCATGTCTCGATGGCTTTTACATTTTCCCCACTGCGGACATACATATCGGCGAGTATGATCTGTAGGTCTGAGCGGTCAGGCTCATTGGCCAAGGCGGCGCGCAGTTCGGCAATGGCCTGATCGTAATGGCCTCCCTTGGCATACATGCGCGCCAGCGCGCCGCGGGTCAGCCGGGCTTTGGCAGGCTCCATGCCATCTCGTTGACCGTACAATCGCCGCACTTCACCCTGAATGGCAGGGTTGTAGGGCTGTACTTCGAAAGCGCGCTCCATATGCCATAAAGCGGTATCGATGTTGCCCTCGTCCTCGCGGACGATGCTCATACCTACATGAGAAACGAAATCATCTGGAATGGCGGAGAGCACGCGTTGGAAGATATCGGCCGCGCTGCCGTATCTTTGGGCTTCGAGATAGGCTTTCCCTAAAAGTCGGTATGTAGCGCTGTGTTTAGGAAAAGTCTTGAGGATGTGGCGACAATGTGCGACGGCTTCATCGGTTTGACCTTCTTCGATGGCATCCTCGATTTCGCGCAAATATGTTCGTAGGGGGACTTTCGTCATAAGACTACCCTCATGTTCGGGTCTTTGGAAAGTAATAATCCAATTCTATGCCTATATTTTAACATATGTGCTATGAAAATTAATAATGGTTCTTGGGTAAATCCTGAGTTACTGTTCGGCCATGGAACGGATTACCCCGAAAAAGGGTATGCGCAGGGGGCACAGCCCCCTGCGCATACCCTTTTTCGGGAACTTCCCTGTCTTGCTGAGTAATTTCAATCCTGATTGCATAAGGAAAGCTCATTCCTCTGTGCGAAATTCGACCAATTCAACGATTCCTGTCATCTCGATGGGGAAGCTGACGCCGTAGACTTTGATGCTGGCGCGCTCGATCTCTTGTTTGAGCTGCCCCATATTTAGCTCGAACCACAGATTGTTGTGCAGGGTCAGGACAGCGGAGAGGGAGACCGTTTGGCCTTCTTCTTCCATTTCAGCGGTGAAGTCGAATTTGGTTTCTCGCTCGAGTTTGATAGCCCGGGGGAATTCGCCAGCTCTGACGGTGATAGAGTCGAAGATGGCTTCGCCTGCGCCCAAAGTGTTCCATTCCATATCCAGGGGACTCTCTTCCAGCCTGCCGGTGATGAGATCGCCATCGATTTCAGCGTCGATGACGCCCGAAGCGACGTATTCACCTGTCCAAGTGTGGTCCCAATTCTCCCTGGTCATGGTTTCGTAATTTGGAGCAAAAACGCCATCGACATATTCCACAACCATTTCACCGTTGACGTCGCCGAAGATAAATCCCAATAATATCACGGGGAAGTTGAGTATGGCGCCATCCTGGCACTCAACGATAGCCTCGGTGGTAACGCCCGATTCAAGGTACAGCGCATTCAACGTGGCTTCATTACCGTTGACCTCGGTGACGGTGAGGCTGATCTGGCTGGTCTCGCCTTCTGAGGTGACTTCATAGATCCATTGGTAGCCGGGGATCATGGGGTAGAAGGTGTTGGCGCAAGGGCCGCCATCGCTGGGCGGCGGCGGGACGAGGGCGTCGCTGACCGCGTCGGCGTCGTCTTGTGATGTTTCGACAACTGCTTCTTCGGCTGGGGATATTTCGGCATCCTCGGCATCCGCGTTAGCGGGCTCTTCAGTGGCGGGGGCGGCTTCGGGTGCTAATTGGGATACTAGTCCACAAGCCAGGCTGGTGAGGAGCATCAAGCTGAGGGCGATGATAACCGAGAGCGTGTTTCTGTTCATGGGATTTTTTCCTGTAGTTTGAGATTCTGGTTAGGATTTGTAGTTTGACAATGGCACATTCGCGGAAATTTAGAAAAGGATCGAGGCCAGTTCGTTGCGATACTGCCGGGTGATCGGGTTGTTGTCCCCCAGGATTTCGAAGAGTCCTAAGATAACCAGGCGAGCTTCGTCATCGCGATAGTGTTTTTCCTGGCGTAACACGGCTAGGATGCCATCCATCGCCGCGGGTAAGTTGCCCAGTTTGACCAGGCGTAAGGCGTGTTGATAAGTCGCTTCGATTGGCGATGGAGTGCCCGCGCTGGGATCATCCAGCCTGTTGAGAGCGGTTGCCAGAGGGCGCAATTTCTCTGCCGTCGAGTATTCGTGGCTGGAAGGGACTGATTCCAAGATCTCTAGCGCCTCGTCGTTTTGGCCCAGGACGATCAGACTTTTGGCTAAGCCGACCATCGCTCGGGGGTGATCTGGGCGTTCATCGAGTACGGTTTGGAAGGCCCCGGCGGCATCTTCCCACCGTTCCATATTCAATAAGCTGAGGCCTTTATCGAGCGATAAATCCGCCGGACTGGGCACGATATTCCGTAAAAATCCACGGATTTCTTCTTCAGGCTTCAATCCTGTAAACTCACCAATGATGGCCCCCTCCCGGAAGGCTTTGACCGCCGGGATGCCGCGCACATTGAAACGCATGGCAATCTTCTGGTTTTCGTCAACGTTGAGTCTGGCGAGCCGAAAATCACCGGCCCCTTGTTTGGCGAGATTCCGCAGGATGGGGTCCAGGGTCTTGCATGGCACACACCACTCAGCCCAGAAATCCACCAGTACGAGCACATTCTGGGAATGTTCTATGACTTCATAGTCAAAATTTGATTCTGTGACGTTGATGATATGTTGAGACATATCCTTCTTTTTTGGACTCACTCGTCGTCGGGGTCGATCATCCCCGGCTGGTGGAAATCTATCAACTCGCCGTGGACGTTGATTTTGATGCGGAAACCAGTCATGCCCATGTAGGTAATGCTCTCCTCGGGGATGCCGACTTCGAAGATGCGCTCGAATTGTTGATCCATCTGTTTGAGCTGGGTTTCGATCATGGCGCGGGTGAAAATATCATCCTGGCCGAGCATTTTGGCAGCTTGCTCGCTGAGCATATCTTCGTGCCCTGTGATCATCTCGCGCATGGCTTCTAGAACCTGGCGGTCGACCTGTTCAGAGGGGATATGCCGCCGGAAGCCAGCGTCATCGACTACATAACAGGGTTCATTTCCCACGTAGGCAGTCCCTACGGGGTTGTCATATTCGTCGTACACTAAACCTTCGAAAAGAATTTTTATAGGCATGGCAACTTTCTTGTCAGAAACCCGGTTTCTTCTGCAAAAAAAGACAGTTTCTGAATTCAGCGTACCGGTTTTTCAGCTCGCGCACTGGTAATTAGTAGCAGAAACCGGGTTTCTCAGGTTCATTTTTGAACAGCCCAAAGTTCAATTCAACATCTATTTGGACAAGGCTATCGCCTAAAATTTTACCGCGCTGTAGATGGATTCAAGGCGATTCTAACATGCTTCTTATGAAGACTGCTTGCCCTCGATTGTGCCCAAAAGGATGGCTGCGGCGATCCCCAGGCGGCGGTCGAGTTGACGGGCGGTGTCGAAGCTGAAGTCCACCTCGAGGTGGTAGCCGATGAAGCGGAAGCGCTGCTTGTAGTCAGCCACGCGCCGGTCACCGAGTAGAAGATCATAATTTTGGGGCAGGAGCGATCCCAATAGAAGGCGGCGGAGCAGGGCGTAACCCACGCTGTCTTCCTGGAGGATGCCCAGGGGTTGATCGTTGGCATCGAGAACTTCCCACTCGTCGCGCATCATCGAGCGCAAACCCTTGCGGCGCAGCACGCCGACCTTGGTTTGATATACGCTGTCGATGACATCGTAAGCTGCAGAGAAGTCGATGATCTGCCTCGCTTGAATATTCAGTACTTCTTGCGTCATGTTCTCATCGGAGAAGATGCGGATATCTTCCTTGAGCTTGAACATCTTTTGCTGGCTGTAGAGCACCAATTGACCATCCGGCGCGAACACGCGGAATTTGCCGGTCAGGGCCAGCACCTGGCGTTTGAGCAGATAGCTGTCATATTGAAATGCGGGTTGCATTGTGAACCTCCATGGAACGGATTTTCCCGAAAATTGGGTGTGCGCCGGGGGTGTAGCCCCCTGCGCACACCCATTTTTCGGGTTCAAGTATTTTATACCACATCTACCGCTGTACCGACTTCTTCGTATATTCTGCGCTGGTCGGCGGGGACGGCGGGCAGTGTCCAGCGGTAGATCCATTTGGATGCCTGGGAGGTGAGGTTGATGCAGCCATGACTGCGCGGCAGCCCAAAGTCATTGTGCCAGTAGGTGCCGTGAAAGGCCACCCCTCTTTCAGTGATATAGCTCACCCAGGGGATGCCAGGTAAATCGAAGCCGTTATAGGCCAGGTTGCCAGCCGACATGTGGCGCGAAGGCATTTTGTGATTGGTGTAATAGCGGCCGAAGGGTGTGTAAAATACGCCATTGCTGAACTCCGCCCCTGTGGCAGCCTTGGTGATAAAGACTGGACGATCATATTCGTAGGCGATGACCACCTGGTTGGCGGTATCTACTTCGATGCGTTTTTCTTCGGCAGGGACATCTGGGGAAAGAGTACTCACCTCACTGGCTGGAATCAACCTTAAATGTCGCGCCGGTACGTAATAGATCAGGTCCCACTTATCATCCAGGATATGATACAAGGGAGTGCCATCCCTGCCATATACCAATCCCACAACCCAATGCGTGGTCTCGTAATAAAATCGGTACGCCACCTCGTGATGCAGATCTATCTCCCAATAAGCATCGGTATAGGGCACGCTGACTTCTGCTAACTGCCCGCCTTCGGGGATTTCCCAATTGGGCTGGTTGAGGATCGTTTTAACCGGCTGCACGCCCCCAGAATGGACATATTCGCCGTCGCCGATGCGATACCAGACCATATTATGAGCTGGCTCTTCATCCCCAACGGTGGCCTCCAGGATGGGTAATACGCTGTCCGCCCAATGCTGCCGGACGACGTCCCCAGAAAATGACGGCTGTTTGTAACCAGTGATGTGTTCGTAGATCACCCGCCCTTGCTGGTTTAAAGCCAGGGCGGGAACTTGTTTGAATGGCGCCATCGCCAGTCCCAATAAGCTCAACCCCCCTAGCTTGAGAAAATCACGGCGGGAGATCGAATTCATGCTGCTCATCATTGGTGAACATATACCACGGTGCCGACCGAGGCCCAGTTGAATACCCAATCGGCATCATCCGTCCTCATATTGACACAGCCATGGCTCATGGGGGTGCCGAAATTATTATGCCAGTAAGTTCCGTGGATGCCGTACCCTTTATAAAAATACATCGTGTAAGGAACATCGGGTAAATAGTAGCCAGGCCCAGCCATGTCGGAGTAGCGATATTTGGCATAGATGCGATACTGACCGGTTACAGTGGGGTACTGCCAGGTGCCGGTGGATATTACGAAGGAGCTTACTGCGTTATTGCCCTTGTATGCGTAGAGACGCTGCTCTGAGAGATCGATGTCGATCCACCGTTCGTCTGATCCGACGCCCGGGGGCCTGGAAGAACTCGCTGATGTTTGGGGTTTTTTGGTTGGTTCAGGCGGGTTGGTGGGACGGGGCGTGGGGGTGATCGAAGGGGTAAAGGTAGCTGTGGGTGTGAGGGTGTTGGTCGGCGTAGGGGTGTTGGTTGGCGTGGGTGATGGCGTGTAGGTCGGTGTGGGCGTGAAGGTTGGCGTGTGTGTGGGCGTGCGGGTGGCCTTATCGACATCGACTTGCGCCATGGGGATGGCATCTCTGCCGCCGAAGGCAAAGGAAAAGGTCGGCGTGCTGAACCAGGCCAAGAAGCTGATCACAGCGGCCAGCATTATCAGAGTCCATGGCAAGAGCGCCGGTCTGGGGCGGGTCAGCGCATCGGGGGAGATATTTGGGGAGATGATCTGCCGGGGAGATTTTTGGGGCGTCGGCTCTTGCCGCCATCGATCAATGGCCCAGTGCATACCGCGCCGGGCGTAGTCGCTCTGGGGGTTGATCTCCAGGGCACGCTTCAAATATGCCAGGCTGGCGCGCGGGGATGCGACTGCCGCCAGAAAGAGCCAGGGTTCCTCACGTTCGGGGGCCAGTGCGGCGGCATGTTCGGCCCAGCGCCGGGCGGCACGGTGATCGTCTCGCTTTAGCGCCTGTTGGGCGTTTCGGAGGGCCTCTTGGGCCTGTTTCCACTCAAGGCTCATTATTATTGATCAGTGGTGATGCTCTCGTTGCGGGTATAGCATAAAATGCCGTCTGCAATCCCGTTGGCGATCACATCCTGGTGCTGGGTGAGAAGTTGGCGGTCGAGGTTCATGAAGCCAATCTCGATAATCACGGCGGGCGTCTCCTCATTGATTTCGTCGAAAGCGTGGTATTTCGTCATATCCGCGGTGATGCTCAGGTGCTCACCCAAGCCTGTCGCCTGGGCATAGCGATTGCGCAAACAGGCCACCATGCGGGCTGTGCGCTCGGGGCGCGGGTTGAAATTGGATTCGGCCACCTTAAAGCCGGTGGCGGCGTCGTTGATATAGGTACACGAATCAGCATGGATCGAGATCAACGCCAGGGCCTGGTATCCTGCCAAACGGTCATCGAATTCCTTCAACAAATCGACATCGAACCCCTCCGCGATGAGTCTCTGTTGCAGCAATGTAGCGACTTCCTGGTTGATGCTCAATTCAGTCAAACCATCGGAGCAGACTGCGCCAGGGTCGTGGTCGTCACCCCAATGCCCGATAACAATGCCAATGGGCGGTTTGGGGCGCGGCGTGGCTGTGGGCCATTGGGCATCAGGCGTTTCCTGCGCTTTGACTGCTTCGGCGAGTTTGGCTGAAAACTCTCCTGAGAACAAGCCGATTGGTTTGGCCGCCGTGAATAGAGTCGCCACAGCAAAAGCCACACTTATGACGGTGATGATGGATTTCAACGTTTCTGCGACAGGGTTTGGGCCTCTGCTAGGCCCAGAATCAGGATTATGCATATCGAAATATTTTTTTACTCATATCCGTATCTTTCCAAAATTCAGGGGTGCCAGACTTCCGAAGTCTGTGAGAAGCCGCCGGAGCCGAGGCCGTGCCTGTGAGACTTCGGAAGTCTGACCCAACTTTCGGGTCGAATGATGAGCCATCTCAATTTTTCCTACCTCATAGTACCGAAAAGATGTTTGGATGACAAGGTTTTTAGGTAAAATAGGTATGTACGGTTTTCCCTTTTATACTACTGTTGCAAGGTTGAGGCCCATTTAGGATAACTGATGTCTGAAGATCAACTAACCCCCGAGGAGCGGATTGCTCTTTTAGCGTTGGCGCGTCAGGGCCTGGAGTTTGGCGTGAGAGGCGAACCCATGCCTGCTCTGGCCCTTGATGAGTTGCCGGCGCGTTTCCGAGAGCCAGGCGCTACCTTTGTGACTCTGACCAAGGCGGGCCAACTGCGGGGCTGCATCGGCACGTTGGAACCTTACCGGTCTCTGGCTGATGACGCCCGCGAACATGCCATCGCCGCGGCTCTGAACGACTACCGTTTCCCCCGGGTCCAGCCGGAAGAAATTTCCCAAATCGATATCGAAATCTCACGCCTCACTGTGCCAAAGCCGCTGGAATACGACGGCCCCGATGATCTATTAGCCAAAATCCGTCCAGGAGTAGATGGGCTGGTTGTGCGCGAGGGCAGCCGGCGAGCGACCTTCTTGCCCCAGGTTTGGGAGAAATTGCCTGATCCCGTCGATTTCCTGAATCACTTGTGTCAAAAAATGGGTAGACAGCCTGACCTTTGGCGGCGTAAACAATTAGAGGTGGAGATCTATCAGGTCGAAGAATTTCACGAATAAACTATGGAACGGATTGTCTAGAAAAATGGGGTGTGTGTCGTGCGCAGCACAACACACACCCCATTTTTCTGCTCTACTTATATTTGCTCGAAATGCTCAACGTTGAGCACAAAGACAGTCGCCCGTCTGGATAAGGGTTCAATCGCCGGAGAGCATTGCGTATTGATGAGAGCGATGGCTTCGTCTACACGGGCATCATCAGCGCCGATCATCAGCGTGCTGTTACCCTGGCGCAGAAATCCCCCCGTCGAGTCGATGCGCGTGACAGTGAAATTGGCCCTGTGCAGCGCTTCGTAAACACCTCCGCTATCTTCGTCGTCAAGTATGGTTACAAGCATTTTCATAGTTATCTCGCTGGTGTGTTTTTTTACAGTTTTACGCTTCGCCCGAGGACGGGCTTATAAGCCTGAATCGGAGCCTGAATCTTTGCGTAGGGCAGATTTCGATATCTGCCGTTAGCAGTGGTGGGTAGGAAACCCGCCCTACAAGCGCTCGAAATCTCGCACGTTAAGTACATAGATTGTGGCTTGCGTCTTTTCGGGATTATCCTGAGGAGGAATGCTCTCTCGGATCACACGCAGAGCCTCTTCAACCTGCTCATGGGCAATCCCAACCATAAATGTAGTCGTACCGCCGCGTAATAATCCGCCTGTAGAGGCCAGCCGCGTGGCCCGGTAATTGGCATCCAGCAGGGCCTGCGCCACTTCGTCGCCTCTGGCATCGTTAATAATCGCCATGATCATCTTCATGATTAGAGCACCTCATACCTTTCCACGTCAAAGGCGAAAATTGTAGCGCCTCCCACTGTGACTGATTTGCCGATGTCAGGATCTTGTGCTGGGCTAGTGAGAAATTCCACCCGCTGTTGGCTGGCTCGGGAGATCGCTTTTTTAAGGTTGTCTTCCTGGCCTTTGAAGGTACCAACCAATAGCGTGATGTTCCTGCGTCCCAAGAAACTTCCTGTGCTGGATAACCTGGTTACCGGTAAACCTAATCTGTTCATGCTGGCGATTATATTTTCGACATCAGCTTCCTGAACAATCACGGCCATCAAGCCGTCTATGGTCTGGCTGGTATCCACACGTAACAGTTCGACCAGATTCGACTGCTGATCGGTGAGCGCGGTATCTACTTCACTAACCAATAGAGTGTAAGTTTCCTCGGAGATGATCCCGTCTCTCAGCAGCGTGGTCAGAGTACTGCGTTGAGTTTGTAGAATGTCTCGGAAGGCTGAATCTAATTCTTGCATTTCCAGGCTGGGGTCAGCGTGAATGGCTTCCTCAACCGCGTTGGACAAAGCCTCAGCGTGTTTCTTGAGTGGCCCTGATAAGCGTTCCCGGAGATGGGAAGAGAGTAAGCCCTCTTTATACATGGTTTCCAGGCGCTCGTATGATGATTTAGCCATCACGGCGCGGGCATGACGACGCTCGTACTCCTCCTGGGCTTCGCTGTGTTGGATGAGATCCATTTTATTGATCAGCGGCTTCATGGTCAGGCCTTGCACCAGCAGGGTGAAGAGCACCACGCCAAATGCCATGGCCTGGATGTCATCGCGCGCCGCGCCCAGAGAGGCTGGAAGGCTGATGGCTAAAGCTAATGAGATAGCGCCGCGCAAGCCGCCCCAATAGAGCACATTTTTGTATCGCGGCGGCACACCACTTCTGACCCCCAGGAGGCCGTAAACGCCAACCGCGCGGGCGACCAAAACAGCCACGATGGCCCAGATGATCACCTGCCATTTGGCAACCAACACTATCAGGTCGATCTGCAGGCCAATTAATAAGAAGACCACCGAGTTCGCGAAATAAGCGGCCATATCCCAGAAGTTGAACACCAGGATATGTGTTGTGGGCGACATGGCCCTGGGGCCAAGATTGCCGCTGACCAGGCCAGCAGCCACCACTGCCAGCACGCCGCTGACATGGAATTGTTCGGCAACGATATAGGAACCAAAAGCTAATACGACAGTTAATGTGGTTTCGATCAAGGGATCGTCGATGAAGCCGATGACCCGCGAGATCAAAACCCCCAGGATGAACCCCACCACGAGTCCGCCTCCTGCAACTAGAATGAAATCGAATAAGCTCTCGATGAGATCGAATGATCCGCTGACAGCGATCACCACCATCAAATGAAAGATCACGATGGCCGTGCCGTCATTGAACAGGCTTTCACCTTCTAAGAGCACCTGCAGGCGTTTGGGAACACCTAAAGAGCGGAAGAGGCTCACCACCGCCACGGGGTCGGTAGCGGCCACCAAGGCTCCGAAGACTAAGGCCACGGCGATGGGAAAGCCGGTTCCCCAGGCCACCACGCCGCCCACCAAAAAGGTTGTGATCAATACGCCGGGGATCGCCAGGGCCAGGATTGGAGCCAGGTCCCTGCGCAGGTCGTTGATTTTGATATGAAAGGCTGCCTCGAAGATCAACGGGGGTACCAGTAATCCCAGGAAGATATCTGGAGGGATATCTATTTGTTCCTGGCCTCGAAGTGACAGCGCTAAACCAATCAGCACCAGGCCCACGGTATACGGCAGGCGCAGCCGGTTGGTGACGATTCCCACCAGCGCAGCGATCAACAATAGACCAATAGCTGCGGTGATGAAGACGGTGACTCTTTCTCCCTCTTCTTCCCCCTCCTCAACCGCTCCCGAATGGTCCGTTTCGCTTGTCTGGCCGAGGGGCAGGGCGATAGCCTCGCTACCAGAACAGGCTGTCAGCAGCGGCAGGAAAAGGATGCTAAAGATGAAGAGTATCTTGACAATGATACATTTCAAGCCAGAAAATCGAAATTTGGGGGTGCGAGCGGGGTTCCCGAAGGGACGCAAAGCGCACCCCGCTCGCACCCCCAAATTTCGGAACTTTCCGCGAATGTGATGTTGTCGAAGTATTCTTATTGAAGAACTTAAGAGAGGTTTGCTCATCTCAGTTTATCCAATTCTACAATATGGGGATCAGGGTTCTTGACCACCGCGGTCTGGCCGCCCGGGAAAGTGACTCGGGTCTTTTTATCCTCGCGCAGGATGGTCAGCCCGCGATATTTGATGGTCACCGGCCAGGGGAAGGGATTGTGTCCTTCAAGAGCGACTTTGCTGGGAGAGATCAGGCGCACACCCAGGGTTTCCAGGAAAAGGGAGAGGGGTGCCAGACCCTGTAGAGCGTTGCGCTCCCCAACTCCTGCTCCAGTCTCGACATTGTAGCTGTGGGCGAAGGCCTGGTGCTTTTTCAGGTTGGAAATAATGGCGGTCATCAAGCGGTTGACCAGCTCGGCGGCTTCTCTCCGGTAACCGTAATTTACTAAGCCTTTACCAAGCAGGCTGCTCCATAGGATCGATGTGTTGGCGCAGGGATGCGTTTCGGCTTCTGTGGCCTGCAGTGGGCACACGGGCAGCCCAAAATTTCGCCAGTAGCGATCAGGATCCAGTAAGGCTTGGCGGATGATCTGATCGGCGCGCTCTTGAGTTGGGATACCCGCGCAGAGGGGCAAGAAGAGCGAATAATCCTGGCACGCCAGGCCAATCACCTCGACCCGAACCAGATCATTAGGCCCGATATCCCTGATTTCAATATATTCAAGTTGGGCGTAGACCCGCTGACTGGTGGCGCTGCTCTGTCTCAAGCGCCAGGGGAATTGCTCTTCGGTTATGCGTTCGACCCGATTTTGTCCGGATGTACCTGCCCCATGGATGAAGAGATTGATCTGCCGTGGGGTTGTATCGATACCTGTAATTGAAATCAGCAGTCTGACCGGTTGATCGAAACTACGTTGCAGGAAGATTTCTCCTGGCCCGTAGTGCTCAGCCAGTACTTCACGGGAGGGACTGAGGTGGGTTTCGCGATCCCAAACGCGATACATAGAAGCAGACTCATCCCAGGAAGCTTCGATAGCTGAGACGAGATTATCACCTAAAGATACCAGCGAAGGGATCGATCCTGTGCGTTCGAGAACGTGTGCCATCTTTACCAGGGTTTGGATTTCATTATAGAGCAGCGCGCACAGGGCAGGGCTTTCGCTTTGAGAGATATCCGCACCCTGCGACCATTCTTGCCATGGTGAGAAGATGGGATGCTCGTCGAGGCCGGATTGCATCAGGTGGTTCCATTCGGGAATGCCATCCCCATCGCGGTCTTGAGCGGAGTCGAACCAGGCTTGAACCGCTTTGAGCAAATTGGGGTAGATCAAATCCAGGAATTGACGGTCTTCTGTGGCCTGGTAGATCTTCCAGGCCAGATGCGCCAGGATCGGTGTGGCCATCACGCCGCCGCGTTGACCGGCCAGGCCGGGCTTCCAATCGATAAAGCCGCTCTGTTTTTGGATCGAGAGGAAGTTCGCTAATAATCCTGCGGCGATCTTTGGGGCCGCAGGCAGCATCATGCTAACAAGGAAGTCGGTTTCCAGCGGGGTTTGGCCGCTCCACAGGTAGGCGTGATCGCTACCGTCACCACTGGATGAGTGACCATGATCAGGTTGGCGGCTGATCACATAAGAGGTCTGCGGAAGTTGATCTGTTGGGCCAACCAGCAGGCCGAAGGCGTTTTTCTGCGTTAGGGCGAAGGCGGCGTCCCAATCAGGGTCGCCGGTTTCGATGTCGATCAGGCCGGCGTTGAGTACATCCAGGCGGGCAATTTCCTTCTCCCATGGGCGGGCGGCGATGCTCCTGGCAGCGGCAAAGGATTCCTCGTGGTTCTCTAATGAAACCATCACCCAGGTATAGATGCGTTCGCCGCCGGTGGGTAATTCAATATCGATAGCTAAGGCGGGGAATGGCCCGGAGCCAAACTGCGGGCCGCCAGTCATAAACAGCACTGGGGCCAGGCCATCGGTTTGCCCGCATAAAACGGTGACCGCTTCCATCTCTTGAGGGGCCATGCGTTCCCCTTCGGTAGCAGCAGAGAGCATCGCGCCCCACTCGAAGCACAACTGCCGCGCTGAAAGGCGACTGTTTTTGATGCGCACCCTCCCGGCGATGACCTGGGATTCGGGAACCCAATATTCGAGGGATACGTCTATACCGGTATATGGGCTGCAAGTTAAAGCCAAATAATTGGGATAGAAACGTTGAACTGAAGGCTGCTCGACGAAGTTTTCTGGATCTGAGACGGCCGTATCGCCCTCGACGAAGCGCGGGAAGAGCCGCAGGTTGCGAGCGCGCAGCCCGTAGGTGGTCTTTAATGCTAAAGCGGGAGGTTCCCCTCCCGCCAGCGATAGTTCCCAGATATGATCGTTAGCGTAATCTGTGGGGCCGCAACGGGCATCGGCGGCGATGGTATAAGCGCCCGGATCATTGGCGGTAAGGTTCCATGTTCTCATAAAAGAGTATTGTAAGGGCAGTTGGGGGAAAGGTCAAAGGTTTTGTGCTAGAATCAGTATTCAGTTAGCAGTTAGCAGTAAACAGTTGCCAGTAGACAGTCAATGTCAGTAAGTTAAGGTGCGATGCACTTTCGTGACAACTCTGATCCCAGGTGCAACGCACGTTTTGGATGTGCCTCGCACCTGATGCCGGATAATTTGAAGTGCGTTGCACCTGTCTCGCTCGCTAACTTTCTGACATTGAGTAGACAGTAATGGCTCGTTCCACTGCTTCGCGGAGCATACCCTTGGGGTACCGCGGTGGAACGCTTGCATGGACGTTCTACGTCCTGGACCAATACGAAGAATATACCAAAAAGATTAACACCCAGGAGTATTCTATGTCAAAACATCATGCACGTGGTTTGTATTTTGAAGAGTTCGAAGTTAGCCAGGTTTATGTCAGTGCCGCACGCACGATCACCGAAAGCGATATTGTCGCTTTTGCTGGATTATCTGGGGATTACAATCAGATTCACACCGATGCTGAATTCTGTAAGACCACGCCCTTTGGCCAACGGATCGCCCACGGATTATTAGTAACTTCGATTGCTTCCGGGCTGGTGGCTCTCAGCGGCCTGATCGAGGGCACGGTGATCGCCTTCCGCGAGATCGAATCTTGGAAATTCACCAAGCCGGTCTTCATTGGCGATACTGTTCACGTGCAATCGGAGATCATCAAGACCAAAGCCCTGAAACGCCTGGGCGGCGGCGCGGTGGATCTGGAACTCAGCGTGCTGAACCAAAACGATGAAGTTGTTATGAAAGGCGTTTGGAAGGTCTTGATCGTCAGCAAACCAGAAGAAGAGTAATATCCATCTCTAACCGCTGAGACACAGAGTGCACAGAAATTCTTGCCAGTTTATTTTCTGTAGGTTACACACCTGGAGATTTACCACATGCGAAGCACGCCTGCGGCGAGGACACCAAGAGGCTCAAAGAAATAATCTAAGGCTAAATTTTCTACCGTACATTTAGTAGAATTTCTTGCCAAACGATCCGTGTTCCTTGTGGAAACAATCTCTCCAGGCGTACTTTTGGTTTCAAAACAGGCCTTTTTTCGCTATTTATGTTCTTAGGAACACGGATCGTCCTAAATGTATGGTAGAGAAAGGCCAAATCCTTTGTTTTCCTTCGTGTACCGGCCGTATGCCCGCACGCCGAAGGCGCGCATAGCGAGCGTTGTGATCTTGGTGGTTAGATTTTTCTTGTACATAATATGAGAAGCTTATTGATAAGATGATAACCGCAAAAATAGAGATTTTGTATGCCTGAAGAGAAACCAGCCCAACAAGAAGAGCCTCGCGATCGCTTTCGTCGATTATTGGATGAAGCAGAAAAGGTCGAGCAGGAAACGGCCGCTGCGGATGACATGCGCGAAGACGAACTTCAACCGCCAGTCAAGCCCCGGCGGGATGACTACCCCTCGACCTATCTGGACTTACTAGGTCGTGAGGGGAAGCCCGCGTCCGAAGAACCCTTGAACGGGACGCGTTTCGAGCCGGCGCTGGAACCGGAACCTGAGCATGAGCCTGCTCCCATCGACGAGGTGGTCGTCGACGAGGAAGACATTGTTGAGAACAGGGCTACTTTGCCTCAGCAAGAGGCCACTACGCCGCCTCCGCCGAGCTTAGGCACAACGCCCCAAACCGCGCCGCCCGCCCTGGATACCCAGATGATGCCGTTACCCCGCCGGGTCGACGAGATCGACATGGGGGCCACGCGGGTCACACCGTCAGCCTACGAGGCGGTACCATCTCGAAGACCAGTCAGCCCCCCTCCCGTAGCCCCGCTACCCCGGCCCAAAAAACGGAGTCGACCCAAACTTCAGGAGGCTCAACTCGAACGCGGCTTGGGCTGCGTGTTACGAATGTCTCTCTTGGGCGCCTTTATGCTGGTGATCCTGGCGGTCATCGCTGCCTCGGCGGGTTTTTATGTCTACTGGCAAATCGCCAATGACTTGCCAGACCCCAGCGATCTGCGCGAGCGGGTTTCCCAATTCGAGACCACGCGCATCCTGGACCGCAACAGCAATTTGCTCTATGAAATCCTGGATCCCAGCTTCGGGCGGCGGACGTATATCCCACTGGAGGAGATGTCGCCATACCTGGTTGCGGCCACCATCGCTACGGAAGACAAGGAGTTCTACAACCATCCCGGCTTTGACGCCATGGCGATTGTGCGGGCTTTCTGGCAAAATTTGAACAGTAAGGAAACGATTTCGGGGGCCTCGACGATCACCCAGCAGTTGACGCGCACCATGTTCCTTTCGGCCGAGGAGCGCGCCCAACGCACGTATAAACGCAAGCTGCGCGAGGCTATCCTGGCGGCGGAGATCACGCGCCGCTATACCAAGAACGAAATCCTGGAAATTTACCTGAATGAGAATTTTTACGGCAACCTGGCCTATGGCGTCGAAGCCGCCGCGCAAACCTATTTCGGTATCTCGGCCAGCGAATTGGATTTAGGACAGGCGGCATTTCTGGCCGGATTGCCGCAGCTGCCGTCGGTCTATGATGTGTATACCAATCGAGATGTGACCCTGGAACGCCAACAGACGGTTTTGCTGCTGATGTTCCAGACCAGCCAGGAGCAGGGTTGTATCTACGTGGGAAATTCTCCGCAGCCTTTGTGCATCGAAGCGGGGGAGGCTGCCGAAGCGGCGCGCGCCTTCGAGAGTTATGAGTTCGAGCCGCCACAGGTGCAGATGCGCTACCCGCACTGGGTCAATTATGTGCGCTCGATTCTGGAAGCCCAGTTCGACCCGCAGACCATCTATCGCTCCGGCTTCACAGTTTACACCACTCTCGATCCTGGCCTGCAAGATATGGCCCAGGAAGTCGTCAAAAATCAGGTCGACTCCCTGGCGGATAAGCACGTCACCAACGGCGCTCTGGTGGTCATCCGGCCCAGCACGGGCGAAATCCTGGCTTTGGTCGGCTCGGCGGATTTCGATAACGAGAATATCGACGGCCAGGTCAATATGGCCGTCAGCCCGCGCCAGCCGGGTTCAGCCATCAAGCCGCTGACCTATGTGGCTGCTTTCGAAATGGGCTGGACTCCGGCGACGTTGTTATGGGATGTGCGTTCCGAGTTTCCGCCTTCAGGGGACCCCAACGATCCGCGCGACCCTTATGTGCCGGTTAATTATGACAATCGCTATCACGGCCCGATGACGGTTCGCTCGGCTCTGGCGAATTCGATCAATGTCGCCGCGGTGAAGGCGCTGGATTTTGTGGGTATTTACGATAATCCCGCCACCCCCGAGGAGGATGGCCTGGTCGCAATGGCTAAGCGCCTGGGGATCACCACGCTGACTCGCGATGACTACGGCCTGTCGCTGACCCTGGGCGGTGGGGACGTCTCGCTCTTAGAGTTATCCGGCGCTTACGCGGTCTTCGCCAACGGCGGACGCAGGATCCCCCCGGTGGCCATCACCCGCATCGAAGACCATCTTGGGGAGATCGTCTACCAATATGAGCAGCCCCCTGGAGATCAGGTGCTGCGCCCCGAGCACACCTTTTTGATCTCCTCGATCATCTCGGACAATGCTGCCCGGACGCCCATGTTCGGAGCTAACTCGCTGCTCAATCTGCCCTTCCAGGTGGCTGCCAAAACCGGCACCACCAACGATTTCCGCGACAATTGGACCATTGGCTACACCCCCGATGTGGTTGTGGGCACCTGGGTGGGCAACGCCGACTACACCCCCATGCAGGGCACCAGCGGCCTGACCGGCGCGGCCCCCATCTGGAATTCCTTCATGCAGACCGCCATCCAGCACCTGACCGGCGGCAACCCGACCTCTTTCATGTCCCCTGCGGGGATCGTCGAGCAGGTCATCTGTACGGTCTCGGGCACCGAGCCTTCTCAGTGGTGCCCGAGCCAGCGCAGCGAGTATTTCGTAGCCGGGCAGCCGCCGCTCTCCAAAGGCCAGGATCTGTGGCAGAAAGCCAATATCGACACCTGGACGGGTTTGCTGGCTTCTCCGGCCTGCAAAGATTTCACCGATAACAAGCTGGGCCTGAACGTCAGCGATCCCTGGGCGATCAAGTGGATCAAGGAGACCGACCAGGGACGCAACTGGGCCAAAGACAATGGCTTCTCAGACCCGATCTTTTTCACCCCCCAACACGCCTGCGCCGAGACGGACTCGCGCCCGATCTTAGAGATCAACGCGCCAAATGATGGCGCCCTGATTACCTCCAGCCCGCTGACGATCTACGGGCGGGCAGATGCCACCAGTAATTTTAGTGAGTTCTGGCTGCAATGGGGCAGGGGGGATGATCCGGTGGATTGGGATTTGCTGCGCGAGGAAAATGACCCTGTCAGACAGGCAGATGAAATCTATGAGTGGGATGTCAGCGAAATGGAGGCCGGGGTGGTCACACTAAGGTTACGAGTGCTAAGTTCCGAGGGTACCTTTGCCGAAACGACCGTCAGCATAGATTTACAAGTCCCCACGCCGACTCCAACCCCCACGGACATTCCCACAGAGACGCCCACTCCGACGGCCACCTTCACCCCAACATTCACCCCGACGGCCACGCTAACACCTACGGCGACCTTCACTCCTACGAATACACTGATCCCCTCGGATACAGCAACGTCCCCCCCCACGGATACGCCGACGTTGATCCCCTCCGCGACAGAAACTGCTAGCGCAACGCCGACGGAGACGCCCACGCCGTGATGGCAGTCCGCTTTAGGATTGGATTTGTGTGAAAATGCCTGGGATGAAACTCGTAGTACAATTGGAGTACTTTAGTCGTTATTCTGTTAGAAGGTAGATGATGGAAGTACACGAATTAGTTATTGAGATGAAATTACTTGAGCGCCGCTTGACTCTTTACGAAGAAAAGTATGGCGTGCTCAGTGAAGATTTCTATGCAGCGCTCATGGCGGGTACATTGGAAGAATATGATTCCTACGATGAAACGCGCACAGATTTTAGCCGGTGGAAGGGAATCTACGAAACTTGGCTGCGCCGCAAGGAAGCATATTCAGAACAGATACAAAAACGTGATTTAGCTTCGTCTATGCGTTTTCACCCTGCTTATTGAGATGTCCAACAATCCACTCAAAACGATTGAAGGGTATAGCCGTTTTGTCGCTGAGTTGTTAGACCATGCGAGGGTGGAAAACTCCACGGTTACGGTTTGGTCTGTTAGTAAATATACGGGGATCGCTGAAGGGGAAGTTTTTTTGACAGATGAGTATCGTCTTCGTATGCGAGAAGAAATAGATTTTGATGAGGGGGTAATTGCATCATATGGCTATGAAGTATATCGGGGCGATGAGAGATTATACTGGTATGATGATTTCCCTCATCCAAATGATCAGAGCTTGGCATCAACCCATCCACATCATAAGCATGTACCTCCCGACATCAAACATAACCGAATCCCTGCACCAGGCATAAGTTTCTCTCGACCCAATTTACCATTGTTGCTTCAAGAGATTGAAGAATTAACAGGACTGAAAGCGGATGGGTAAGCGCAGCAATTAATCCGAAGAATTCACAGCAAACATCAGATGTTAGTAGTTGGAGAAAGGTGGGTAACAGCCATAGAAATCATGAAGAAAGAGATTCTGGCCCAATTAGAGGAAATCCAAGCCGAAAAAAACATCCGCATCTTCTACGCCTGTGAAGCGGGCAGTCGCGCCTGGGGTTTCCCTTCAGTCGATAGCGATTACGATGTGCGTATTTTATACGCCCATCCAGTCGAGTGGTACCTCTCGATAGATCGCAAGCGGGACGTGATCGAGATGCCGATCAGCGGTGACCTGGATATCACCGGCTGGGAACTGCGCAAGACTCTCAATCTGTTCCGAAAATCGAACGGCCCTCTATTCGAATGGCTGGGCTCTCCGATTGTTTATGTGGAGAAATTTTCTGTTGCCGAGCAATTGCGAGCGCTGCGTCCAGAGTATTTTTCCTCTACTGCTTGCGTGCATCACTATTTGAACATGGCCCGGCGCAATAAAGACTACCTCCAGGGGAATCAAATCAACCTGAAGAAACTCTTCTATATTCTTCGTCCAGCATTGGCAGTGATGTGGATCGAAAAGGGGTTTGGGGTGGTACCTACAGAATTTAGCACGCTGGTGGAGCGGATGATTGACTCACCAAATCTCAAAGGGGATATTACGAAACTTATTGAGCTCAAGCGGAATAGCAAAGAAGCTGATTATGGGCCTTTGCTGACATCAGTGCTTGATTTCACTGAACGAGAGCTGAATAGAATGATGCAAAGCAACATCGTGAGTGATAAGCCGGTAGCTTCCCTGGAAAAGTTGAACCAGTTATTCAGAAACGCGCTGGAGGAAATTTGGTGTCAGGGGAAAATGTTTTGAAAACTATTCCATTCAAATTTCCAAAAGCAAGTACAATAGAACTGTGCGGTTTCAGGTTTCTTTATTTGGAGATGAGTCAGGATGACCATTGCAACAGTAAATGTCCAGTTAGACGCTGATGCAGCTCGCATCTATCAATCAGCGTCTAAAGAAGATAAAAAGAAAATTCAGGTGTTATTGAGTCTCTGGTTGCGAGAATTCGGAATGCCTTCAAAGCCACTTCAGGCTCTGATGGACGAGATTAGTGATAAAGCTCAAGCTCGTGGTCTGACTCCCGAAATCTTAGAGGCTCTCCTCGATGACGAGTAGTTTCCGATTCGTTTTTGATACAAATATACTTGTCAGTGCGCTATTTTCGAAGAAATCAGTGCCACGTAAGGCATTTGATAAAGCTGTCAAAGAAGGGGAAATCTTAGTTTCGTTAGCTGTGGTTGATGAATTGAATGATGTTCTGATGCGGGAAAAGTTCAATAGGTACCTGAAAGAAGCTGATCGAATTCAATTCCAAATTGTCCTTCTTCAAGAAGCAACTTTTATAGAGATTACCGAAACAATAGCCGAATGCCGTGATCCGAAGGATAATAAATTTTTAGAGTTGGCTGTAAGTGGCGCTGCAACAGCCATTGTTAGTGGGGATAAGGATTTGCTGGTTTTACATCCATTTCGAGGTATACCGATTCTTACTCCAAGATCGTTTATGGATACTGCTTGGTCAGATTAGGACTACTGCCGTCAGCAATTGGCTCTCTACTGCTAGCTAATCCTTCAAAATGCTCAGGGCAGGCAGTTGTCCGCTCAAAGCAATCGTATCTGCGGCTCCGAATACGTCAGGGGGTCTAAGGCCAACTGCTCCTCTAAATTCTCCAGACTCAGCATAGGGTTATCGACCAGGTAGCGCAGGTGGCGGTATTTGATAAAGCCCCAGTGATCATCTACTTCCTTGCGCAGCAGGGGATTATTGTTCAGCTTGCAGGCCACGATATTGGCGCGTCCGCCGGGCAGCACGATCAGAGCTTTGCCTTTGGGCCGCACTTCGGCGTTGATGATCTTGCCCAGCACCGCCGAGGCGGTCAGGTAGAGGCTGAATTGGGGTTTTTCATCAGCATCAAGCCATTGGTAAGTGAGGGGGTCGTCTGCGGCTTTGCGGGTCGCCAGGCCTAACTTCTCCCCCAGTTCCTGGATAAGCTCTCCAATATTGGTTAAATCTTTACGGCGATGGGCTGGTGCATCCCCCTCGCGCAGGTGCCAGAAGCCGCTCTCAGGAGCTTGTTGCTCCGCGTAGGATTCCAGGCAAACCTGGATCAGTTCTGCTCCCGGTGTGAACAGCCCGGGGAAGGCGGCGCAGATCGCTTTATCTACATCGCCCAGGGTGCAGCCGGGATGTTTGAGTAGATACCTGACCAACTCGAATTCCACCCGGTCGGCGAGAGGTAGAGCCTCTCCATCGTATGTCTGCAGCCACCAGTAACCCGACTCGGGCGATTGCCCCGCGGCCTCTAAGCGTAAAAATCCACCCCGGTAGGAGATGGCCTCTTCGAGGTGTTTTTGGAGATCGTAGAAGCTTTCAGCAGGGGAGCCAGATGAGCTGGTCTCATGCGCATAGGCAGATAGCCCGGCGGTCAGCACGTTTAGATAGCCGGAAGGCTCGCCGCGCTCTGTTAAGTATGCCTGAGCGCCAGTCTTGATGAGCTCCTTGGTATTTTTTGCGCCGACCTCCTTTGGATCAGCTTTTCCAGAAGTCAACGAAATCTGCGCCTGGCCCTGTTTTGCCCGCATGGCGACCCCTTGCAGATGCAGGCCGGCGTAGTGCGCCGCCGTCAAAGCCGCGCTCAGATAACCAGGCTCGGTTTCGCCGATCAGCCCAAAGATGGGTGTCTGAGGGGGTAATGCGGCATGCAGGTTTTCCAGGGCAGTGTGCAGGGCCACGCTGTGCCAGCGCCAGCTATAGCGTTGGCGGCGCAAAACGGACTTGAACTCATCGACAGCCTCTGACCCCCAAAGCCAACCTGCCCACAGCGCGGAGAGAGTCCAGAAAGCCTGGTTGGGGCGCGGCAAGGCGGTCAAGACTGCCCCAATGGGGATCTCGCTCAAGCCGTTGACCAGCTCTCTGATGCGCCCTTCGAACAAGCATATCCCGCCTTCGTCCGGGGGCGTATTGGGCCAGATGGTGAGGGGCAGGGGAGGGGACTCACAAGCCCAAAGATCGATGGCCTCTTCCAGGGCCAGCCAGATATTATTCTCGCGGTATTTGGGTGGAACGGTCAACTGCCTGGGGCGCTCGCGGGCAGTAGGGTGCGGCCAAAGGGTGTTGGCGCGGTCGAAGGCATTCAGCAGCAGCGCGCTGAGGTGATTCCTCTGCTCATCTTGCAAGGCCAGCGCGTCCAGCTTGTTGATCAGCGTGCTCAAGACATTCACTGCCCGGTCGGGGTAGACATCCAGGGCTTCTTCGGCGTAGATGCGGTCGGGGTCGTTGAGCGGGGCGACGCGTTCCAGGGCACGCGCGCGGGGCAGGCCGCCATCCCCGAATTGTGCGGCCAGGGATTTATCAGCCTCGGTGGCGGGATACTCTCCCAAATCTTTGCAGTGCGGGCAGGTGTAGATGCGTCCGTAAGGAACCGGACTATCGTGATCCCACAGGAAAGCTTCGGCCTGGATCTCCGCTTCGCAGCCCTGGCATCTCGTCCGGTACAGCGAGCGGATATGAGGCTCGATGCGCGTATCCCTGAGTTTGGCTGATCCTAATGCTGCCAGGGCGGATTTCAGGTCAGCCAGGCGGGGAGGCGAAGCCGCCATCTTGAGGAGAAAGGCCATCACCGGGTTGTTGGCAGCCACCAGTACCCGGTATCCACCCCGGGCGATTTCTTCCACGAGGCGCGGTGAAGCCCCAAAGGGATCCAGCACCCAGCCCTCCCGTGGAATCTGATTCTCCAGCCAGGCAGCAGCGACCCCCTCCGGGAGCGGAGGCAGATATCTTCCCATGGATTGTTCTTTTTGCGGTGTGCGTCCGGGGATGTAAGCGGGAGTAGGCGTTTGTGAGTCCATCTTGCCCTAATAGTATACAACAGGAATCGAAGTGGTATATAATGGGCGGAGTTTATCTCAGTGAGTGTTTGAAAAAACTTCCCGGTTTTTCTTGCGAAGTGGAGATCGAAATTTGCCCAAGAAATTAAAAATCATGATGGTAGCCTCAGAATGCGTTCCCTATGCCAAGTCCGGCGGGCTGGCTGATGTGGTCGGCGCGCTGCCGGCGGCGCTGCAAAAAATAGGCCATGAGGTCATTGTAGTGATGCCCAAATATCGCTCCATCGACGCGGATAAGTTCGCGATCAAGCCAGCGCTCAGCCCCATGGGTGTCTGGATGGGGGATACCGAAGAGTGGTGTGCGGTGCATAGCACAACGACATCGGAGGGGGTTAGGGTATATTTCATCGAAGCGGATAAATATTTCGACCGCGATGGCCTTTATCACGACGCGGATTTTAATGACTTCTTGGACAATCCCCGGCGTTTTGCTTTCCTATCGAAATCTGCCCTGCAGCTTTGCATCGATATCGGCTTCAAGCCGGATATCGTCCATGCCCACGATTGGCAAACCGCGCTGGCGCCGGCGTACTTAAAAGTCTGGCATTGGGATGACCTAATTTTGGGTGACGCGGCGAGCTTCTTGACCATCCACAATATTGGCTATCAAGGCGTCTATGACGCTGAGCATTATGAATACATCGGCCTGCAGTGGGGCAATTTTACATCTGACAAACTCGAAGATCACGGCAAAGTTAATTACCTCAAGGGGGGTATCCAATATGCGGATATGGTCAACACGGTCAGCCCGACCTATTCACAGGAGACGCGCACCCCAGAGATGGCGCATGGTATGGCTCCCTATCTGAACGATAAGGGGGGAAACTATGTCGGCATTCTTAATGGGGTGGATTATTCCCAATGGAGCCCCGAGCTTGATCCATTGATCCCGGCCAACTATTCTCGTGATGATCTGGCTGGCAAGAAAACCTGTAAGCGAGAGTTGCAGAGGCGTTTTTATCTGCTGGAAGATGAGCGCGTCCCCCTGATCGGCGTGATCAGCCGCCTGGCGCATCAAAAGGGTTTGGATCTCTTATCCGGGGCCATTGAGCGTATCTTGGAAAAAATGTATGTTCAATTCGTCTTGCTGGGGTCGGGGGATAAAGATTTGGAGAGATATTTCGCCCATCTCCCGGTGCGATACCCGGGCCGCGCTGGCAGCATTATTGGCTACAACAACGAAGTGGCTCACTGGATCGAGGCGGGCGCGGATATGTTCCTGATGCCCTCCCGCTACGAGCCTTGCGGCCTGAACCAGATTTATTCGCTTAAATATGGCACCCTGCCGGTGGTGCGCGCTACCGGCGGTCTGGATGATACCGTCGAGCAGTATGATGAGACTTCCGGCGGCGGCACGGGATTCAAATTCTTCGAAGCCAGCGCCCACTCGATCTATTACACTGTCGGTTGGGCGGTGAGTGCGTATTACGACCGCCGCGAGCATTGGAATCAGATGGTCCAGCGCGCCATGGGGGAACGCTTCTCTTGGGATGACAGCGCAATCGAATATGAAAAAGCCTATCGGCGCGCTATCAAAAATAAAAGAACTTTGTAGTCGAATTCTGTATTGGTCAAATGGATATTGAACAAAAGCTTTCCGCACGCAGAGTCGCAGAGAACGCCAAGAAAACATATAAAATTCAACTTTGCGCCTTGGCGACTGGCCGTAGGCCCGCCGTTGGCGTGCGTGAGATATGTTCAAATTGATGTTGCCCATAACACTTTGTAGTCGAATTCATCAGAAAACACAACGCGGTCTGTGGTTAGAAAGAGGCTATGAATAAAGGTATTTTGTATGGCATTGGTTGCTACACCCTGTGGGGATTTTTGCCGATCTATTGGAAGATGATCCAGAGCGTCCCCTCATTGGAGATCGTCGGCCATCGCACATTGTGGTCGTTTGCCTTCGTAATGGTTTATGTAATTGCCACCAAGGCGTGGTCCGGGTTTCGGCCTGTTCGTGACAACCCAAAAATCTTGCTGGTGTATATTGCCACAGGGGTGTTGATGAGCGGCAACTGGTTGATCTACATTTGGGCGGTCAACAGCGGGCATATCATCGAGTCCAGCCTGGGATATTTCATCAACCCGCTGGTGAATGTCTTGTTGGGCGTAATCTTCTTGCGAGAGAGATTGCGCCTGTGGCAGTGGATTTCCGTTGGATTAGCGACCGCTGGCGTGCTATATCTGACTGTCAGTTACGGTGCACTGCCCTGGATCGCCCTCAGCCTGGCTTTTTCATTTGGGTTTTATGGGCTGATTAAAAAGACCGCTGCCCTTGAATCCATTCCCGGATTTACGATTGAAACTGGATTTATCGTTCTTCCCGCTTTAGCGTGGCTGCTCTTTCTGGAATTTTCGAGGAGAGGCGCTTTTGGGCATGGATCTGTCCAAACAACATTACTCATGGTCTTGGCGGGCGTGGCCACAGGGTTACCTTTGCTATGGTTTGGCGCGGCGGCCCGACGGATACATTTGTCAACTTTGGGCTTTCTGCAATACATCGCTCCAACCTTCCAGTTTTTGATTGGCGTGCTGATCTACGGAGAAGATTTCTCGCAAGATCGTGTGATCGGTTTTTGCATCATTTGGGCGGCTTTGTCGATTTATTCGATTGAGAGCGTCGTGCGCCGCAGGAAAACTGTGCTGGCTTCTTTTGCAGATTAGATTTGGAGAAGGCGTCTACCTTGACAATGTCACACTAGCAGCTTGTTGGTTATGGTAAATTAATGGTATCTACTCAGCCTGACGGGAAAACTCCCGAAAAAAGGGTGTGCGCAGGCGCAAAGCGGCCGCCCCCTGAGCACACCCTTTTTTCGGGCAAATCCGTTTGATGGCTGAGCAGTTACAATTAGTATTCAAAATAATCACTGGAGGATGAAATTATGGCTAGAAAGAAACAATCTCGCGGTGCTTGCGTTTTCTGTGGTAAAGAAATGACCAAAGGCGGCCTTACGCGCCACCTGAACACTTGTCAGCAGCGCCAGGAAGCTACAACGAAGGCCGACCGACAGGCCGGTAAGGTAGAGCCAATTTATCATCTACAAGTGCAGGACGCCTGGAATAGTGATTTTTGGCTGTATTTGGAGATGCGCGGTTCGGCCAGCCTGAAATCCTTGGATGAGTATCTGCGCGCTATTTGGTTGGAGTGCTGCGGCCACTTGAGCCATTTTGCGGTTGGCGGCGGTTGGGGTGGACAAGAACTGCCGATGAGTTCAAAAGCCAGAATGTTATTCCAGCCTGGTTTGAAGCTGACACATCTCTATGATTACGGGACAACATCTGAAACCAAGGTGACCGTTACCGATGTTCGCCAGGGGAAGCCTCTGACGAAGCATCCTATCACTTTGCTGGCGCGTAATTTTACGCCCGATGTGGAATGTCAAGATTGTGGAGAGAAGGCCACCTGGCTTTGTATGGAGTGCGTCATCGAACATAATGAGCCAGGGTATCTATGTGATGAACATGCCGAAGACCACCCCCATGTTGAATACGGGGATCCGGCACCCCTGGTAAATTCGCCGCGTTTGGGCATGTGTGGGTATTATGGTCCTGCTGACCCGCCGTATTGATGGTATCTGGGCAGCAGAAAAAACGATCAGGTAATCGGGATGCTATCCCCTGATTACCTGATTTTTGATTCCTGCTAAAAATGAAACGGGCGTGTTTCAAACGAGCGGAAAAGTTCCGGAAATAGGGGTGTGCGGGGGGTCGCAATGCCAGAGGCACGCAAAGCGAAGCGCCCCCGCATACCCCTATTTCCGGGATCCCTTCAACTGGAATGAAACGCACCCAAATGAAACTTTTAGCCCTTATGGTCGTATATAGGATAGTGTTTCAGAAATAATCATAAATTGTAGAGAGTGTACGCTCATGACAAAATCAGAATTAGTTATCGACTTGAAGAAAGTAGACAAGACTTTCGACGGCCCGGCGGGACCCATCCATGCCCTGAGATCAGTGGATCTGCAAGTGGCTTCCGGTGAATTCGTCGGAGTGCGGGGGCCTTCAGGCAGCGGAAAATCGACTTTATTGAATATGATCACCGGCATCGACCGGCCCACGAACGGCGATGTAAATATTGCAGGGGTGCTGCTGAACGACTTGAATGAAAACAAGTTGGCGCGTTGGCGGGGCAAAAATGTGGGTGTGATCTTCCAGTTCTTTCAGTTGCTGCCCACCCTCACCATCATCGAGAATACCATGCTCCCGATGGATTTTTGCCGCGTCTGGAAACCGCGCGAACGCCCTGAACGCGCCATGCACCTGCTCGATCAAGTCGGCCTGGCTGACCAGGCTTACAAGCTGCCCAACACCCTCTCTGGCGGCCAACAGCAGCGCGCCGCTATCGCCCGCGCCCTGGCCAACGATCCTCCATTGGTGATGGGCGATGAGCCGACTGGTAACCTGGACAGCAAAGCTGCTGACAAGGTTTTTTATCTCTTCGAAGAGCTGGTAAAACAGGGTAAAACCTTCATGATGGTAACTCATAACGTCGATCTGTCCAGCCGCATCCCTCGCGTTGTGGATGTGCTCGATGGTGAGTTATTCGATAATGGGAATGGCCGACAATGAAAACTGCCTTCCGTAAAGTTTGGCGTGATTTGTGGCGCAATAAGGGCCGCACCGTCATGGTTGTCTTGAGCATCGCCGTGGGGGTGATGGCCGTGGGGATGGTCGTTTCCGGCAATCAATTGGTTATCGATCAGATGGCGGAATCCCATCTCGAAAGCAACCCTTCTCACGGCATTTTGTTTCTGTCCGGCCTCGCCAGTGAAGACACCATCCGCAGCTTGAGGCGCGTTGAAGGTCTTGACGATATCGAGGGCTTTGCCGACGCCACCATCCGCTGGAAATCTTCTCTGGATAGTGAGTGGCAAGATGGTCATATCATCACCTATAACGATTACGAAAACCAGAAGTTCGACCAGCTCACTCTCATGGAAGGTAATTGGCCCAGCGACAAACTGATCGCTGTGGAAGCGGCTCATATCGATTCTTTCGGTGCGCCAGGGATTGGCGGTATGGTTTATTTCGAGATCAACGAACGGGCGCGCACCCTGGAAGTCAACGGGGTTGTGCGGAATCCCTTTGAGTGGCCGCTTCCCTTTGGGCAGAATGCTGCCTTCTATGTCACACCTGATATTTTTCAAAAAATTGCTGGCTTCCGCGGTGCTGATAATTTGCGCATCACGCTCACAGATTACAGCGAAGACAACTTTCATGTAGTCGCTGATCGGATTAACGACAAATTAAAAAAAATCGGCGTCTCCGTTGGTTTCTCGGAACCATTCCACCCTGAGGAGCACTATCTTCAAGAGATGATCGACGGCGTTGGCATGGTGCTCTCAGTAATGGCGGTTGGCTCCCTGGGGTTGAGTACGATGCTGGTAATCAATACCATCAATGCCCTCATCGCTCAACAGATCCCCCAGATTGGAATTATGAAAGCTGTGGGCGCTCTGCGCAGGCAGATCGCGGGCCTATATTTATCAGCCATCTTGTTCCATGCCATACTGAGTTTGGTGATCGCTGTGCCTCTTGGAGCTTATGGGGGCAATGCTATGGCTCAATGGATGTTGCAATTGTTGAATGTGCCGGTGACGCCATTTGAGATTTTGCCCAATGTGCTGATGCTGCAAATCCTGGTGGGCTTGCTGATTCCTTTGTTGGCGGGGCTGTACCCGGTCATGCGCGGGGTCGCCATCCCTACCGCTCAAGCCATCAGCCAGACTGGATTGGGAAGAGGGGAATATGGGCGCAGACTGATCGACCGTCTGCTGGCAGGCGTGCGCGGTTTGCCCCGCATGGCTGCTTTATCCCTGCGTAATACTTTCAGGCGGCCTGGGCGAGTGGTGCTGACGCTGCTGACCTTGATCGTCTCTGGGGCCATTTTTATGATGGTCTTTAGTACGCAATACTCGTTTGAGCAGACAATCGACAAAATATTTGCCGGTTTTGGATATGAGGTGCAGATTAGTTTCAGCCAATACCAACGCATTGATGAAGTCATCCCTCTAATTGAATCACGCCCCAATGTAGCCAATGCCGAGATGTGGACCTTTCGCACTGCCGAAACCCGAGTTCCCGGGGCATCAGGGCCAGGAAGCGAATATGAAGTTTTTGTGCGCGGTGTACCCTCGGAATCGCCCATGTTCAATCCCGAACTTACCGCGGGACGGATGCTTGATCCTGCTGACAACCAGGCTATTCTCCTTAATCAAAAGCTGGCTGGGAAAATGGGTGTGGAAGTCGGAGATGAGATCATCATCGATCTCCCCGATGTCGGCGATACAACCTGGACGGTCGTTGGTCTGGTGTTTGATCTCAACGGACGCGATCAGAACACTGCCTTTGCCAACATCGATGTGTTCAACCGAGCCTTGCACAACGTTGGCAATTCCGCAGTGGCGATGGTTCAGGCTACCGAACAGAGCCTGGCCGTACAGAAATCTATCGAAACCGATTTGCGGGAATTCTTCGATGCCAAGGGCATGGAAGTTTATTATTCGGCGGTAGCCAGTGAAGATCGCGCCCAGGCCAGCGCGCAATTTGGTGTGTTAACTCAAATTCTAATGATTATGACCGTGCTGATGGCTGTAGTCGGAAGCATGGGCCTCTCAGGCACGCTCTCCATCAATGTCATCGAGCGCCGCCGCGAGATCGGTGTGATGCGGGCGGTGGGGGCCTCCTCTAGAGATGTGAGCTACATCTTTGTGGGGGAGGGGTTGATGTTGGGATTGATCAGTTGGGCTGTCGCCGCTCCCATTGGTCTTAGTGTGGGCCCGGTTTTTGTGAAAGCCCTCGGCGGTGTGATTGACTTCCCGGCTCAGTATTACCCCGCCATGCATGGGATTTGGATCTGGTTGGGCATCGTCTTTGTACTCTCGATCTTTGCCAGTTGGGTCCCAGCCCGCAGGGCCACCCGTATCAGCGTCAATGAAAGCCT
>JADHXE010000127.1 GCA_016783125.1 Anaerolineales bacterium | reverse complement strand
GTGTGCGGGGGTTGCAACCCCCGCACACCCCTATTTCCGGTATTACTTCCACTGGAATGAAATGCACTCTAACATAACCGGGAGTGGATACCATGAATAAAAACCGGAAGCTTGCCCTGATTGTATCGGTCATATTGGGCATTACTTGCGTCATCTCAATCTTAGGGGGATATTACTTCATCAAGCGATACCAGTCAATTAAGACCCCAGTCGATCCACAACGCCTCGCCTATGAAAAACTGAAGGCTGATTCCGAACGCCCTCCAGAGATGAATTTCGAGAACGGCTTCCCACGCGGGGTGCATGTCGATATCCAGGTACCGGGCGATAATCCCGTAGAGCGCGCCCGTTATTTTTTGGATAGCTATCAGGAACTCTATCTACAATCCGACCCTGATCTGGCGCTTGGTCTGCGCCGCGTCAGTGATATTGGCGAAGATATTACCTTTTATCAAACCTATAAAGACATCCCCGTGTATGGCAGCGAGATTGTTGTCAGCCTGAACGAAAACCGGGTCTACGCCACAATCGGGGGACTGCTCACCTCAGGGATACAGTTAGACATCACCCCAGGCATAACCGACCGTGACGCAGAAGAAATCGCTCGCACTGACCTGATCCAACCCAATGCTCCAGTCCTTGGGCAAACCAGGCTGATGGTTTTTGACCTGAGCCTGATCGATGGCTCCTCTCCGAATCCCCGCCTGGCCTGGCGCGTGACTACCGGGGAGGATGATCTCTGGCGGATATTTGTAGATGCACATACTGGTCAGGTGATCTTCAAAACAGCTATCACGCATTCTGGAGACCACCTGGATGACTATGATTTCGAGGAGTGGGATGCCAATGGTTCCAATGTCTTAAACTCAAATTGCTATTGGAAATCTGGCCCGTCCAGTATTGGCAGTGAAAATGGATTAGATGAAGAGTATCATAACGACCCAGATGCAGTTGCTGCCTGGTGGTATGCTCGTGATGCATACCTGTTCTATTACGATACCTTCGGCCGCGATTCCTACGATAACAAGAATTCCCAAATAGAGGTTGGCATATACGCTGATGTTCAAAAATGGGGGGGAGCCGTCTATTGGTGGGGCTGCGACATCATCGAATTTAACCCCAAACAAGTAGCCTTTGACATCATGGTCCACGAGCTTACGCATGGGGTCATATATTACACATCGAATCTAAAATACTATTACGAATCTGGCGCCCTCAACGAAAGTTACGCTGACATCATGGGATCGCTGGCCGATGGCAACTGGACCATTGGCGAGACACGGGCCGGCGGAGCTTCGCGATCACTCAAGGATCCATCCAAATTTAGTGACCCCGACCATTATAGCGAAGCGATACCTGCCCCCATAAGCAACGATCACGGCGCTGTACACACCAACAGCAGCATCCCCAACCATGCCGCCTATCTCATCGCAGAAGGTGGAACTCATGCTGACACCGGTGTGACGATACAAGGAATCGGGGCTGGCAAGATGGGATCCTTGTATTACAGTGTGATGAACAGCCTGCCCTCCAATGCGACATTTATGGATGCCCGCAACAAAACTGTCTGGACTGCTAACAACATCTACGGGCCATTGACAGTTTGCCAAATCCGCAACGCATTTTATGCAGTTGGATTGGGGAAACCGGATATCGACTGCGATGGGCAGGAGGACGATCCCGACCCCGATGGTGATTCTTTGCCTTTTGGCAAGGACAACTGTCCAGAGATTTTCAACCCAAAACAGACCGACCTCGATGAGGATGGCCGCGGCGCCGGATGCGATCTTGACGACAACGGCAATGGCCTGCCCGATTATTTTGATACCCAAATGGCTAACCCTTACAACCTTTGCCCCACCCCTGGCGTGCCCTGCGACCTGAACAACTACGATGGCGACCAATGGGAGAATGATGAGGATAACTGCCCTTATGATGTCACCGACAACCAGGATGATATCGACAAGGACGGCGAGGGAGATGCATGCGACCCCGATGTCGATGAGGACGGCTGGAGCAACGACAACGATAACTGCCCCTTCACTTATAACCCTGACCAGACAAACTCAGACAACGATGGCGCCGGTGATGCCTGCGATCCCTACCCCAACTGTGGAGATGTGCTGGCCTGGAGCAAAGGCACAACCATCTTCACCACGGAGGGCGATGTCACCATTGACCCAAAACCCATTTCCGATCCCATGGCATGCCTGCCGATTCTTTTTCTCGATGGCCTATCTTGGAGCCCAATCACCAATCCAATAAAGCCAGATGGACGAGAACACAAAGTGGAGATCGCGCCCGGGGACAATCCAACCCTCACTTTACCAATCCCAGCCTGCCCCCAGGATGACCCCCATGGCCATTCCCCCGATTACGAAAGCCAACTGATCCTCCAGGGTGTCGACGAATCCATTGGTACATGGGTGGTCAACGATGAAGGGCGAGCGGTCGCCAAAGCTAAAACCCAGGGCGAAGCGCGCTTATTCCACTTTTATCCCCCTGGAGGAGATAACCACTCCCTCATGCTGGCAATACCAGGTGCAGAATCTGGTCAGAAAGAAAGCTTTACGCTTTCGATTCGCTGTGGCATAGAAGGTCAAACTGAAAAGCCCTCAGCAGCACCGACAACCACAACGCCTACCCCTACGACCACAAATACCCAAACACCCACGCCCACAACCACCGCCACCGCCGAGCGACGACCTTGCGAAGTGACAGCCTTGGCGAATCTCTTTTGTCGGCAGGGACCAGGGAGAGTCTTCGAACCTTTGGATAGTTTTACGCCAGGCCAATCGGCATCCGTCATCGGGCAAAGCACAGATGGATTCTATTGGTATGTCAACGGGCCTAATTTTGGCAAGGTATGCACGGTACCAGACGACGCACAACTTATTGAGGTGAGCGGGGATTGCGGCGATCTGCCCCAATTTACACCCATTCCAACCCCAACCCTCTCTCCTACCGCGACCGCTACAGCGACCGAAACTCCAGGACGCTAGAGCGCTATGATCTCCTACACAAAAATACTTACAGTGCGTGGCGTGCGTGTTGCACTGGCGTTTCAGGTATGCTATGATACACACGGTTTGATCGCATCGTTGAGAACATAATCCCAATGATCAACCACGCGTTTGGGCGTGTGGCAACATCCAGAGCACACTGAAAAAGCCGCTCGCACATTCGTGGGCGGCTTTTTGTATTTTACCCATATGAATTCCTATGAGCGGACAAATCTCCATCTGCTATCGACGTGAAGACAGCGCTTACGCCGCAGGCCGGCTATTCGACCGACTGAGCCAACGCTTCGGCGCTGACAATATCTTCATGGATATCGATGCCATCGAGCTCGGCATTGACTTTGTTCAAAGGATCCGGGAGGCGGTCAGCGCCTGTGATGTACTGGTGGCCATAATTGGTCGACAATGGATAAACGCCACCGATGCGAGGGAGCACAGGCGACTGGATAACCCCAATGACTTTATCCGCATAGAGCTAGAAGCTGCCCTTGAACGCGACATCCATGTCATCCCCGCCCTGGTTGAGGGCGCCATCATGCCGCTTGAAGAAGAATTACCGGAAGCACTGGCTCCGCTGGCGCGCAGAAACGGTTTGATAATCGGCCACACCCGCTTCGACAGCGATGTCGACCGGCTGATCAGAGGGCTTGAAGCGATCATAAAAGTAGCCACCGAGCAGAAAGCCGCCGAAGCAGAACGGATCGCAGCCGAAGAGGCTGAAGCGAAACGCATCGCTGAGGAGAAAGCAGAAGCGGAGAGGCAGGCTGCCATCAAAGCAGAAGCCGAGGCGGAGAGACAAGCAGCTATCAAAGCGGAAGCGGAACGGATCGCAACCGAAGAGGCTGAAGCCAAACGTATCGCTGAGGAGAGAGCTGAGGCCGAACGTATTGCAGCAGAGAAAGCCGAGGCGGATAGGCAAGCGGCTATCAAAGCAGATGCCGAGCGTATCGCAGCGGAGAAAGCTGAAGCCGAACGGATCGCGGCAGAGAAAGCCGAGGCGGAGAGACAAGCAGCTATCAAAGCAGAAACCGAGCGCATCGCAGCAGAGAAAGCTGAAGCCGAGCGTATCGCGGCAGAGAAGGTTAAGGCAGAGAAACAAGCAGCCGTTGAAGCGGAAACTGGGGACGCTGAACGATTGACCCCTCAGCCGCAGAAAAAACTGTGGGGGCGTATACCCATCTGGGGATGGGTTTTTGGTGGTCTTGTTATTGTTGGTTTGTTAATTGGAGTGCTCGTAGGTGACGAAGGACTAAAAATGTTTGCCAGCCGCGCCATTTCAACTCCTACACCAAGTCAAACTGCAACCCCGCAAACTAGGGATTTGGCAACGTCAACTATCACTGCCGTTACTCTAAAAACCCGCACACCGACGGTCACCATGGATGCTGATCCAACAGTCTATGACAACTTCAATAACCCTGACTATGATGGCAAGATAAATGAGACCCTCTGGGATTTTTACATGGATAATGGAACGGGTCAAATCTATCAAAAAGATGGGATACTTGCGTTATCACGCGATGCAATACCAGACGGCAGCCTGGATGGCTACAGTGGGATTGGAATTACCGCTCGCAATTTCACCGGTATGATAATAGAAAATCCCATCTTTATTGAAGCAAAATTAAGGATGGATAGTCATCAAAATGGGACTGTCTATGTGAGCGTCTCTTTTTTCCCGAACTCTGGCGGTCAATACGACAGTGTTTGCCCTCTTGGTTTTGGTGATTATCAGGCCGATCTAATTTGTTTTTTTGTCGATAATCGGGAGAATGTATACTCAACACATGTTATGTCAGGTAATTTTGGAACGTGGCATACGGCTCGTATCGAGTTTGACCCAGCCATAGTGAAATTTACTTATTACTTTGATGGGCAAGAAGTTGGCACATATGTACCCACGAATGCTGATGAGCTCAAAAAAGCTGAAGCATCTATTGGTGTAGGTATCGGATGTTACGAGGCTGATGCGTTGACTGGCTACATTGACGATGTGCGAATTGGAGAGATTGAGCAATAGGTTTAGATACTCATAAAACCAGAACCGCCTCGCTGAACGGGCGGTCAATTTAATCTCTGAGTGGAGAGGGGGCCTTCTCTATCACCCCAATATTTTTTCGATCTCCCTCATCAAACGCATGATCTTGAAGGGCTTGACGATATACTGATCACAACCCGCAGCGAAGCCCACTTCCTTATCCCCTTGCATGCCCTTGGCGGTCACGATCATAATGTAGATCCCTTTGGTGGCTTCGTCGCCCTTTAGCTGCCGGCAGACCTCTAAGCCATCGATTTTGCCAGGAAGCATGATATCGAGCAGGATCATATCTGGCATCTCTTGCCTGGCCATCTCCAAAGCAAGATCGCCATTCGCAGCCGTCGAAAGCTGATAATTACCTATATCCAGGGTCAGCTTGATGACATCGAGAATATCGGGCTCGTCTTCCACAATCAGGATTTTTTTCATCACTTCACCTTTAGAAAACCAAGACTTGATCCGCTTCTAAGACCCAATCGGTCAACAACTCCATACGTCCTAATTGTACACTATCAATGATAAGGTTTTGCCCGATCCCGCGGGTTTGGCGTTGTCAACATCCCATTTTTGGTGCCAGTTGAAAGATGCGATGATAAGATCAGTTTTATCCATTTTTACTCCCAGATCCTTAATGATGAAGGCGATGGATAGGCCGTTATCGAAAGCGGCGGGGATTGGGAGTGTACGGCATTTGCAATTGGATAAGATATCATCCATTCAGGTGTGTTTCCAAGCCAGCAATGAGTCGGTCCATATCGCGATGGAAGTCAGGATCGGGCCTGACCAGGATTGCGTTGCGGTAGGAGAGATCTCTTAAGCTGGCGGGTAAAATCTCCTCTGGGGGCATGGTAGCTCCGCTAACCAATACTGGGATGACCGGAATGCCGCGCTTCAGAGCGGACTCTATCTCGATGCGCACGAAATCACGGGGGTCACTCAAACGAATTTCCCCCTCGGCGTTGATCTCGTCCAACCATCGATCACCAATGACAACAATGAAGATTTGGCATTTTCCAACCATCATATCCAGGTGACTTCTGAAATCGACTCCCAGGGGGATCGAGTCTACATCTTTGAATATGGATGGCTGGCCAAAGTGCTGTACAAGCCGATCATAGATTCGGCCGGTAACATCGGCGCTGTCTTCCCTGCGATAAGATAGGAATATATTGATGTTGCCCTGCGCCGGCCGTTGTTGTTCAACTTGTCTTGGTCGGGTAACTTTTGGGCGAGGTTCGGGTTGGGGCGATGACGCATCAGGTTGGTATCTTGTTTGAGCAGTCGAAGATCTTTTTTGTGAGCCTCTACGCCGAAGGACAAAAACAATAATGATTATCCCAATTACAACACCAATTGCTAAGAGTAAACCAATAGATGCTGTTTCAGTCATGATGTGCTCCTTCTTATCGAGTCAGCAAGTATGCCGTAACCTTCTTTTTCTTACGAAGCCGCTGCAGAGACCGCCACCGAAGCCGGCGGGGATGGCTATTGGGGCTACCGCGATGTTGGGCAGCGCTTACGGGTCGAGTGGGACAGAGAGCATGCGAAAGTCGCTGATCTGCACCGTGAAGGGCGGAAGAAATGTCTCATCACCCTGCTTCCCGCCCCAAACGATGGTGCGATTCTGCACGGGATCGTAGACCGCTGCTCCTTGGCCGATGGTATAGGGCATATCCTCCAACTGCGTCCAGGCGTTCGTGATGAGGTCGAGCATCCAGACCTCGGCGATATAGGTGCTCGTCTGGGTGTCCGGGTCGTAGATGCCCCCGCCCATCATGTAGGCTTTATCCCCAACCTGCACCATCATATAACCGCCGCGCTGGCCGGGGGGTGGGTTTGTCACCTTGACTTGCTCCCAACGGTTTTCGGCCATATTGTAGACGTAGTCTGCACCCCCGGAATAAGTATAGCGGTGTACATCTACGAAATGCACCGTGCTGTCAGTCATCACCGGGTACGCATTGGGGGAGATAGTGTCCGGGGGAGAGTCCCATTGTTCACAGTCGCAGTCGTCGGTGTCGTCAGTACCACAGTCCGTATCACAGCTCCACATATCATCGTACAGGATGGTCTTGCCGTCGGGGGTCTGCCCCAGGCCACCCTGGATAACCATGATACTGTCTGGAGCCAAGGCGGCGTGACCATAGCGCGCCGGGGGAGTTCCATTGGCGAGGGTTATTTCATTCCAATCATTATTAGCAAAGACGTGCATATCGTTCCGTACCTCGCCTGCAGCGTTTATCCCGCCAAATAGCATCACGCGCCCATCGGGTAGGGTCACCATGCTGTGCCCGTAGCGGGCATCCGGAGAATTGACGGGGTTTACCTGTTCCCAATCCCGAAAGAGGGGCCTGGCAAGCCCGGTTGCCAGCCAGCCAGGGCTGCCAAGCGAGGCGAGCTTCACCCCATCCGCGGGGATCAGGCTGTGAACCTGTGGGTTGAAGACCCAGGTGTCGTTGAGGGCATTCCCGTTTTCGTCCCGTCCGCCAAACAGCAGCACGCTCCCATCAGGCAGCATGGCCATGGCGTGGCCGGTGCGCGAGACCGGGGAGTTGGCCGTCTCGAACGTCACCCAACCGTCGGGCCGCGTTGTGGGAGTGGGCTCAGGCGTATCGGTGGGGGGCAGCGGGGTCGGGGAGGGGGGCGCTTCCGTAACTGTCGGTGGGGGTGGGGGCTGCGTGGGGGCTTCGGACTCCGCTGCTGCGGCTTCGGGGGCGGTGGTTGGCTCCGGCGCGGCAGGCGCGCCGCACCCGCCGGTCACCAGCAGTAAAACAATCATTATTATAATCGTTCTCTGATACATGGAATGCCTCCTACAACTTCTCACTTTTCCAACTGACTAGGAATAATCTTTCTTTACAAACAGGAAGTATGCATATCCTAATCCTAGAATGATCAAGTGCCCAGGCGTGCTCCACCCCATCATGTTAAAGACACCAGATAATTGTGCCATGATCGACACTGCCGTGGCGATGACAAAATACACGAAGTAAGCAATAACGACAGCTCGGCGAGCTGAAGTATCGCTGACACCTCTCATCAGCCACAACAACACAAAAGTACCCACCAATGTTGCTCCGAACATCTGAACAAACATTGGGCTAACAGAAACGATTGCCGCTCCACCAAACATGGAAAGCAAAAACGCAGGCATAAAGATCATGCCAAGAGCGAACACTATCGCCACTACTGCGTGAACGACAAACCAGGTATTGAGCTTCATTTGAATTCCTCCATCCTTTTGGCCCCGACGAAGATACGACGATAACTATTGCTGACAAAAAACCAAGGATACATTGAATTTAGTTTTGCTCATTATCTTATGGGTTCCTCCTTTCACTATATATTTTCTGATCGCTGCTCAACCCTCGATAGACAGATCATCATCCGGGATTGGGTGGAATGCTTGATCTATAAATTTGATCCCTTCCCTGGTAGTGTTCATTTAGAATGAATGAGCTACAGGTTGGTGTTGGACACTTTTTCCTGAACACTGGACACAACCGGTGGACACAATTGGCTCTTTCTGGACACTTTTGAAGCCATTTTTCGGCTAGAATAGGGGCGTACTCGTCGGTTTTGCCATTCATTCAGGTCGTTTTGCGCAACCAAGAGGCGTCCGACCATCGAAACCGGGAAAGACGTTTGGAGCAAAAGTGTCCAGTGAATCAAGCACTCAAACTGTCCAAATTCAGTCATTTTTGAACACTACCCCTTCCCTACCCACCGACGATGCCGTTGCAGAGACCCCATCCGGAGCGGTGATGATGGCGATGGGGTGTTGATGCAGGATGCCAACAAGATGAAAGCGACGATGGTGCTTCACAGGGCGAAGGCCACAGGGGGTTAGGGGTCGAGGGTTAGGGGCTTGGCCAATGGCGCATTTTGAAGCCTCTCGAGTACTACCCTGGCTGCATCTTCAATAAATTCATGCCTAATTTCCGATTCCCAACCCCAAGCCCTTACTTCTGCCCATACATTTCGATAATGAAACTCTATTGCGTATATCACATAGAATTTGCCGCTACTTTGTCGCTCTTTAAGCAATTTCACTCTGTTCCAATCTCCAAGATCCATTGCGATATCTACTACTTCTTCATCGTCGTCTAGCCAGTCCCACTCCGGAGATTTGGCGATCTCTGGTCCTTCTACACTATCGTACATCACAATGTATGACCTGATCCATTCGGGGGCAACAGCTGTGTTGTCGTCTCTGCCGTAATAAATAATCCAACCGCCTTTTCTCCCGGTGGCATCAAGATACCCTTTCCCATTTTCGATCCCTCGTACGCTAATAATCTCAGAATTATTATGCGGCGTAGAATCCCCTGCGTAAAGGATAAACCTGACGGGTAAATCTTCTTTCTGTAGGATGTAATCTTCAGGGTCACCAATGATAATCTGTATATCCGGGGTTGGGGACGCTGTCGCGGTTGCGGTCGGTGTTGAGCTGGGCGTGATCGTTGGGGTACTTGTAAGCGTTGGCGACGGTGTAGATGCTGAAACGCCTGTTGATGTAGGTAAGACTGTAAACGTTTCGGTGGGTTTTGCCGCTTCTGTCTCAGCAATGGCGGTCAGGATAGCCGCTTCTGATGGGGTGCAAGCAGCCAGGAATAGCGCAATAAACAGGGTGATCAGGGCGATTTTCTTCATCGGATCTCAAGGCATAAACCGTCAGGCGAGGAGAAAAAAGGCATCTCTGGATTACGTGAACGGTAAACAACGGCGATGCCTTCTGGAAACGCACCGAGCGGTTGAATTGTAAACACACCAAGCCTGACGCGATACCAGGCTACGATGAGCAAAAGAGCGATCACCGGGAAGGTAAACCAGTTGCTCTTTTCCTTATTTTCTTCAATCGAAGAATTTTCCATATTATTCCTTTCGTCATTGGGTATTAGCGTGCGAACGGGGCGAAGGGATGGGGGGGGATTGTGATGGAGCTAATTATCCAGATATTGAGTATCGATGATATAAACATTGAGCATACCTGAGACGGCAGAGACCCTGATTTCGATAGGGCCGTAACCGATATCGAATATTTCTGATGTTGATTCGCCTAATTCGCTAGGTAAATTTTCTGTCATGGTACTCATTGCTTCTTCGCTGACGAAATATGTCATCATATCCATCATGAATTGAACTTGGTCTTCTGGGTTGTGCATCAATTCATTGACGGTTAGATTTACAAAGACACCTAGAGTACACTCACCATCTCTTAGAACGCCTGCCCTTACCCCTATTACTTCAATATCGAAACTTTTATAAATATCCACACCGTAATCGGCTTCTTCATCGGTCGGCTCTTCGTCTATTAGAAAAGGCCCAATGAGACTAGCGTTTTCGCTAAACCATTCTTCTGCTTCGGAATAGGATTTGTTGAGCGCCGAACAGGCTTCGGTATTGGGCGATGAGCTTTCTAGGTCTTCGGGAGCTTCGTCTTGGAGTAGTTCTACAATGAGCCAGGCCCTAGCATGGTGAAGATCAAATTTTATTTGGGCCGGTACGATATTGTTGGGGACAATAAAGGATACCCAACCGCGTGATTTTTCACCCGGCGAAATATCGGAGATATCATCAAAGTCGCGTTCGTCATCTCTAATACTCCCCGCATATTCGTATATAAACCCTTCAGAGTCGACAAGATAGAAGTACCAAGGGTATATGTCGGCGGGTTCCCCCGAATCGTTTCCGAGCACTACCTGGATAGACAGGAGTCGCTCATTATCTCCAATTTCGTCACTTTTATAGCTTTTCGGAGTCGCTGGATCTTCTATGGTTTCGGCATATAGAAAATAACCCCCCATCTCAGCTCTGGTGCCAAGAGTGGGCGAGTAGGAAGCATCTGGTTGGGATAGAGCTACCTGCGTTGGCGCCGGAGTGTAGGTTGGGTATTGCGTTTGTGTGGGCGGGGATGTGTAAGTGGGGTTGGGGGTATTAGTTGGGAACGGCGTATGCGTTGGAGCGGGTGTATGTGTGGGGAATGGAGTATGTGTTGGGTAAGGAGTAAAGGTTGGTAGATTTTCAAAATATACGGCAACGGCGGTTTGGAGCGCGCTTTCGGAAGGCTCTACGTTGCAGGCAACCAGGACGCCAGCGAGTATTAGCAGGATCAGGATGTGGATACTTTTCATCATTTTCTCCTTAAAGGATGTTAGCGGGCGAACATTACGGCATTTGAGCTAACAGCTCTATGATTTGACTGTTTTGGATCACAACGATTTCCAGAGCGTAAAGAGTTGACTCGGTAGCTAAGAATTGTTGTTGGTAGATTGTATCTACTTTAGGATTATCGTAAGCTGCTGCTTCGAAGCCTTCTACCAGCATTTCTATTGCATTACGCTGCATCTTAGCAGTTATAAGAGCTGCCTCGGCAAGTTCTTTCGAGGTTTGTTGTCGCTGATAGGACGAGTAAAGCTGCCAGCCTTGCGCGGTGACGAGCAAAATTAGCAGCATTATCAGCGTGACAAATGCCCAGGTGTAGTTTTTTGAATTTTCGTTCATGCTCTTCTCTTTCTTGGGGCTAATCCCCTAAGTGGTAATGATGGCAATGGGATGCGTCGTCAGAGTGACCAGTAGGGTAAAAGCAGCGACGGTGGAGCGGAGGGCGAAGGCGACAGGGTTGGGCAGCGATATTTGTCATAGCAACGCACCTTCACCCAGAATTATTACATCAACTATTATTTCTTTAGGCCAGGGATCTCCAGTGATTTTTGTTAGAATAACTTCATCATCCTCTGGGACTGCTATATCTTCAGGGAACTTGCCCAACCAATTCTTAACGATGAATTCTTTTATCCCGTGAAGATGTAGAACATTTCTGTCAATCTTTACAATTACTTTATTCTTCTGAGCATAATAGCGAGCTCGATCTAAAAATGGTGTTGTTGATACACCGCTTGTAGAATATCCATCTTGATTCCATTGATGCTGTCTTACAGCGTGTTCTTGAGTTGGTCCGAGAACAAAGGGTAGACGAGTATCAATACCAAGCCGAGGTTCAGCAAAAAATACCCCTTGTACTTTCGGAATAAGGATATTTCCAGCATTTATCTCCTCTGGCCTTAGAGATCTATAGAGAAATTGATATTCGTTTTCTTGTTTTTCTCCCATGTTATTCCCCTTTCTTTCGAAAGGATTATTCCCCTAAGCCGAAATAAAAGCTATTGACACTCCCCCTCCGAAGGCGGCGATGATAGCAAGCAGGATAAAGGCGATGGGGGGTCTAGTACACGTGGGCATAAATATTGCGCAAGTTAGATTTTCAAAGCTTTGCCTTGATAAGTCCACTTGAAAGGTTTTGCCATAGTGCGATTGTAGTATTCAATAAAAGCCAGAACTTTACGTCTTAAATCGTCTGCAG
>JADHXE010000126.1 GCA_016783125.1 Anaerolineales bacterium | reverse complement strand
CCGCACGCACACCCCCATATTTCGGACTTCGTGCACTTTCGGGAGTCGAGCCAGTCCATTCACCCCCAACCGAGGGTTTGTTTGGCCTTTTGAGATATCATTGATGCGCAGCCTCCACCACCGGGGCGAATTCATCCTCGCTCAGGCCGCGGAAAATCGTAGCTCCCGGGGCGATATCTAACTTTGCTTGGGCGAACTTCATGGTCCAATTCTAATCCATAAACAAAGAAGTTGTGCTAAAGTAGAAGAGTAGATATTCAGGAGGCACACGATGAACAGATTATATAAATTTAGTGTCATGCTTATCTTCCCCCTTCTCCTGGCTGCCTGCGACACTGCCAATGATGTGTGGGCATCAGTCAGTAAATCAGATGGGAATTTAGTGGGGATCATTTTCCAAAATGGGGTCGAATGCCTGGGTGAAGAGGCTCAACCTAAAGAGGGGGATGTTCTATATGTCTCCTTTGAGGGTGATGACAGCAACCCGGGCACGGAAACTGCCCCCTTAGGAACCCTGGCCTACGCCATCTGCAACCTGGTTCCCGGCCAGACCCTGAACATCGCTCCAGGCGTATACCAGGAGTCGATCATCATGGGCGCCTTCGGGAACAGCAGCGCGCCCATCGTCATTCGCGCCAACCCGGGGGAAGATAGCCGTCCCGTGCTGGAGGGCGAGTCCACTCGAACCATAGGCATCGCTTTAGTAGAAAGCACTAACATCATCGTCGAGGGTCTCGAATTCAGCAATTATCTTGACGAGGGGCTGCTGATCCTCGAGGGTTCAGATTTCATCATCCGCGACAACAAATTCACCGCCAACGGGCGCGCCTCGGTCGACCCAGACCACGATGAAGAGGGCTTCGGCGTCAATGTTTTGGGAGCAAAGGATGTGCTCATCGAAGGCAACGAAGCCGCCGACAACGGGCCCAACCAGGAACGCTGGGAAAACTTCGCCTTGGGCACCGGCATCAACACCTATGGCAACAGCAATGTGATCATCCGCGATAACTACATCCACGGCACCACCGGCGGGGGCATCCTGGTCGAGGACAGCGATAATGTACTGGTGGAAAACAACCGCATCGAAGATAACCAACTCGACGCCAACGGCGACTACTGGGACGGCGGCATCTGGGTGGATGGGGGCAGGGATATCACCCTGCGGGGCAATCAGATCACAAATAACAATGGGCCAGGGATCGTGCTCAGCGACGAGGATGTGCAGTATCCGGGAGCTTCCCACGGTTACGTGGTTGAAAACAACCAAATCAGCGGCAATCTCGTCGGGATATCGATGTGGAATTGGGGGATGTGCCCCGTTGAAGAGAGCATTATCCAATTGAAGGATAATCAATTGGATGGCAATGATGATGGAGAAACCTGGTGCGTGGATTGGGAGTGCGGTGTAGGGGAGCCATGTGAGTGAACAACAAGTCGGATGAACATTGACGAATCGCTCGGGCGTAGATACAATGTAATTACAAATTGGAGATACGACATGACCACCTTTAGCACGAAAATCGTCAAAATTGGCAACTCCCAGGGTATCCGTATTCCCAAAGTATTGCTGGAGCAAACTAAATTGGGTGAAGATGTGGAAATGATCGCCGAAGACGGGAAACTTATCATCCGCCCCGCGAGCAATCTACGCCAGGATTGGGATAACGTATTCGCATGTATGGCCGCGCAAGGTGATGATACGCTGTTTGACCACGATATGACCGAACATATTTGGGATGAAGAGAGTTGGGAATGGTAGTAGAACGCTTCGATGTCTACCTGGTAAATCTTGACCCAACCATAGGGCATGAAATTAAAAAGACCCGCCCGGCGGTTGTGTTATCACCGGACGAGATGAACCGCCATATTGGTACTGTGATTATTGCCCCAATGACTACGAAAAGTCATGATTACCCTACCCGCGTGTCTACTAAATTCCAGGACAAACGGGGCTGGGTCGTATTAGATCAAATCCGCACTGTTGACAAACGCCGCTTGCTCAAAAAGCTGGGGATACTAAATGCCGAATCGCAGGAAAATGTACTGGCTACACTCGCAGCAATGTTCAGTCCATGAACTCATCTTCACGTAAATAGGATGAACCTGGTTGCTGATAGCAACCAGGTTCATCCTATTGTTCACTCCGCCGTCACCGATTTCACCAAATTCCTGGGCTGATCCACATCCAGCCCGCGCAGGGCGGCGATGTGATAGGCCAGCATTTGCAAGGGGATCACCGTAGTTACCGGGCTGAATCGTTACACAAATAGAAAACTCTCTCATTTCGATATGGTAGTATTGGCTTGCTAGACAATTTCCTTTAGACGATTCTGTTTTACGAGCTGATGTTACGCACCGTCCCGCAGGTTTACTCTGAAACCAGGCTTGAATTACGGCAACCTGCGGGACGTTCTGCGTAAGGTGAGTTACGAGAAGAACTCTTATGCCAAAGCTATCTAAAGCCAGCTACCAGATGGCTCTGCGCGATTTTCAGCGGGCCAGAAAGCATGCCGTTATGCAGCAGATTTTGTCGCGCTTACGCGGGGATGCAGAGAATCTGCTTTGTTTCGACGACGTACGCCATCAGCTTCGCAGCACAGGTACAGCCATCAAACACGGTTTACAAGAAATCCCGCTGGATAAAATTGTGGGTAGTGTCGCAAGATATGGGGATTTCACGCGCAGTTTTCTACCCAAACGAGATACTGATGAAGAACGTTGGGCAGGAGTGAGAGCTGCCGTCAATGATATGGTAGGCATGCCACCAATCGAAGTTTATCAATTAGGTGATGCATTTTTCGTCCAAGATGGCAACCATCGCGTGTCCATCGCCCGTCAGCTCAACAGCAAGACCATTTCTGCCTATGTGACTGAAGTTAAAACACGGGTTCCCCTAACAGCAGATGATGACCCGAATGAAATCATCTGCAAATCCCGCTATGCCGACTTTTTGGAAAAAACTAATCTAGACAAATTACGCCCTGAAAGCGACCTGATGATGACCTTTTGCGGCCAATACCATATGCTGCTTGACCAGATAGAGGCTGAATTCAATTTCCTAAAGAACAAACAAGTCTTGCCAGAAGAAACTGATCTATTGGGAAAAGCAGCCGGGGATTGGTATGATCATGTCTATCTTCCGGTTGTTCACCTTATCCGTGAGTTAGGCATCTTACATCGTTTTCCCGAAAGAACAGAAGCGGATATATATGTACTGCTCTCTGAACGCCAAGTTGAGTTAGAAAAAGATCTCGGCTGGCGCGTAGAAAGGGAAACCGGTGTCACCAACCTAATCGACAAGGAAATACAACCGCGCGGTCTCCTTAGAAATATCCTTAGAAGAGTATCTCCTTTCTTAGATAAAGGACCATTGCCCGGTGTATGGCGGCGGCAACAACTGATACGTCAACGCTATCATCATTTATTTGAGCATATTCTCGTCCCCTTAGACGGCAGCGATGAAGGTTGGCAAATGTTTGAATATATCGTAAAGGCTGCCCAATTTGACGGTGATCACATCCTGGGATTGCACGTTGTTCTAGACAAAGCTCAGGTAAACAGTGAACCAGTCCGCCAGATGCGAGCAAGGTTTAGTAAAAGCTGCCATGATGCGGGCATACGAGGGGAATTTGCCGTCGAGGTGGGGGGCAACCCCGTACGATCTATTGTCAAGCACGCCGCCTGGGTCGACTTTGTCATCGTCAACAGCACCCGCCCTCCAGAGAATAAACCATTGGCACGGATCAGCCCTGATCTGAAACTGATTATTCAACAGTGCCCGCGGCCTATCCATGTAAGACCAGATGATACTCAATCCGATTATAGCCATGCTTTACTGGCCTATGATGGCAGCCCCAAAGCGGATGAAGCCCTGTTTATTGCTACATATCTGACGGCGCGATGGAAGAAGTCATTGACGGTAGTTACAGTGGAAACAGAACATACCAATGCGGCTGCGTTGGAGAAGGCGCAAAGGTATCTGGTACAACACGGGCTGAATGATGTGAACTATGTGTTAGAAAAAGGGCCTATTGCAGAAACGGTTTTAGAAACAGCAAAAACCTACCACAGCAATTTACTCTTTATGGGTGGTTTCAGTTTTCACCCTGTCAGGCATTTGACACTGGGCAGTACAGCAGAACACATCTTACGAGAGTTCCGCCATCCCATGTGGGTATGCCAGTAAAACTCTATTCCACCGTCACACTCTTCGCCAAATTCCTGGGCTGATCCACATCCAGCCCGCGCAGGGCGGCGATGTGATAGGCCAGCATTTGCAAGGGGATCACCGTGGTCACCGGACTGAGCATCCAGGGGGTTTCGGGAACCCATAGAACTTCATCAGCGACCGGGGGAATCAACTTGTCGCCGTCCGTGGCTACCGCGATGACGCGTCCGCCGCGCGCTTTGGCCTGCTCGATCTGGCTAAGCATCTTCTCGTACCAGGGATCACGCGGGGCGATCACCACCACCGGCATCTCTGAGTCGATCAATGCTATCGGGCCATGTTTCATCTCGCCAGCCGGATAACCCTCTGCGTGGATATAAGAAATCTCTTTGAGCTTCAGCGCGCCCTCGTAAGCAGTGGGCATATTGACCCCCCGCCCCAGGTAAAGCGCATGTTTAACATCCACTAACGTTTGAGCGACTTTTTCGACCTCAGCTTCCTGATCGAGGCACTGCCCAGCTAAATCAGGCACAAGACGAAGGTCAGCAACCAACTGTCGTCGTGTAGATTCGTCAATTGTCCCTCGCAGATCAGCCAACAGGATCGCCAACATATACAGATCAACCAGCGGAGCAGTGTAGGCCTTGGTCGAAGCCACGCCGATCTCCGGGCCGGTCTGCATCGAGATGAAACCATCGGCAATGCGCATGGCTTGCGAGCCGATGGCATTGACTATCGCCCACAGCTTAGCGCCCTTCGCCCGGCCTTCTTCCATGGCCGCCAGCGTGTCGGCGGTCTCGCCAGACTGGCTGATTGCCAGCACAATATCATTCTCGCCGACAATGGGATCGCTGTAGCGGAACTCCGAGCCGATCTCCACCTCCACGGGGACGCGGGCAATGCGTTCGATGAGCACCTTGCCCACCATGCCCGCATAAGCAGCCGTCCCGCAGGCGGTGATGAAAATCTTATTGATGCCGCGCGCCAGCTCAGGGGTCAGGTTGAGGTCCGGCAGACGAACGCGGCCAGCCTCGAAGTCCACGCGTCCCGCAATCGTATCGGTCAACGAACGAACCTGCTCGTGGATCTCCTTGTGCATGAAATGGCGGTACTCGCCCTTCTCTGCGGAGACCGGGTCCCAGGAGATATTATGAATTTCGAAAGGAAATGGCTTTCCATCAAGGGTATCGACCTCCACCCCGGCGCGCGTCACCGTAGCCATCTGGTGTGACTCCAGGAAGACCATCTTACGAGTGTGCTCGAGAATAGCAGGTAAATCCGAGGCCACATAAGTCTCCCCCTCACCCAGGCCAATGACCACACCCCCAGCATTGCCAATGCGAGCGGCCACAATCTTATCGGGTTCGGCGCGGGACATAACCACAACACCATGCGCGCCCCGCAAGTGACTCAAGGCCTTGCGCGCCGCATCAACTAGACCGCCTTCAGAAGAGAGATAGCGTTCCACCAGGTGGACGATCACCTCGGTATCGGTCTCTGATTTGAATTCGACACCTTCGGCTTCCAGCTCCTGGCGCAATTCCAGGAAATTCTCGACGATGCCATTATGCACCAGCACCACATCGCCGGTCATCCCCAGATGAGGGTGGGCGTTGCGAGCATTCGGTTCGCCATGGGTTGCCCAACGGGTGTGCCCAATGCCGATATTGCCATGCACAGGCTCTTCTGCAACCAGGGCCGTCAGGCGCGCCAGTTTTCCAGCATCGCGCCGAACCTCAATCTCACCATCTTGCAAAACCGCCAGACCCGCGGAGTCATAGCCGCGGTACTCCAGGCGTTTGAGGCCGTTCAGGATGAAAGGCGTAGCATCCTGCGGCCCAATATAACCAACAATTCCACACATAGGGGCCCTCCGATTTCGTGGAGCGTGAAGGGTCGAGAGTGGCGCGCACAAACTTGCTCTCGCTCCACGCTCTCCGCTACACGCTTCCCGCTAAGTTATAGCCACTCTCTACGTTTCTGTCGCCCTGGTTGCCCAAGGTTTTTATCCGAAGAGTTTTGATATGGAGGGAATAGATACGGGCTGTGGCGCTCCCGGAGGGCTTCCGCTGATCTTTCGATTTTTGACCCCACCCCAGCCTTCCCCGCCTGCGGGGAGGGCTGGGGTGGGGTCTTAGTCCCATCTCGCGATGGGGAACCCTCTTCCTCGTCAACCAGGTTAGTCAAATAGTCGCCAGTCTCATAGTCAGATAGTCACCCTCAGCAAAGATGATTTATCTATCGGACTATTAGACCATTTGACTATCAGACTACCTGGCCCATGCGCTGTCTTTCCCTGTAGACTTGTGGCGCGAATTATAACCGATATGAGAGGGTTGACAAGCCTACCCCATTTGGCTAGGATTAGGATAGCCTGGGTCTTTGGGATTTCGCGCAGTAATGTCCACGCCAAGTCACAAAGAGCCGATAGCCTAATCGATGATTCTCATCTTTGAGGAGGCTTGACCAATGAACAGGAAACTCATTTGCCTACAGTTTGGGTTGATCCCCATTTTGATATTTGGCTCTGCCCTCTCAGCTTGTACCCCCGAAGAAACCCCCACCCCTTCTGCAATTCCCATCGATATTCCTAAACCCACCGCGGCCGAACAAGGGAAGACGCCCCCAACACCCACCACGGACTCATTCGCCAACACCCGGGAGCGCATGGTCGATGATCAGATCGAGGCCCGCGGGGTCAGCGATCCAGCCGTACTGGAGGCTATGCGCGCCACCCCGCGCCACGAGTTCGTGCTCGACCGCTACCTCGATCAGGCCTACGCCGACCACCCCCTGCCCATCGATTACGGACAAACCATCTCCCAACCCTACATCGTTGCCCTGATGACGGAAATGTTAGCAGTTCAATCAGGAGACCGCGTCCTAGAGATAGGCACGGGCAGCGGTTACCAGGCCGCCGTCCTGGCCGAGATGGATATCGATGTCTACACCGTCGAGATCATCCCTGAGTTGGCTTCTCAGGCGACGCAACGGCTGGCCGATTTGGGCTACACCAACGTCCAAACCCTCAACGTCGATGGTTACTTCGGCTGGGAAGAGTATGCCCCCTACGATGCCATCATCGTCACTGCCGCCCCGGATCACCTGCCTCAACCCCTGATCGCCCAACTCAAAGATGGCGGCAGGCTGGTGATCCCTATCGGGCCGGTAGGCGCGGTGCAAACTCTGTGGGTTTTCGAAAGAGTTGGAGAAGAGATCGAGGCCACAAACTGGGGCGCGGTGCGTTTTGTGCCACTAACAGGAGAGCATAACTAATCATCATCTACTAGAAAATTCAATCCTATGCTGCTTAGATTTTCAACTGTTGGCAAACCGCTTTCCACATCCCAGCCTAAATATGCGTAATAAGCTTCCAACTCACGTTCTACCAACTCACGATCCAGATAGACTCCTTTATATAACCCATCGCTGACTGGCACATCATAGAGGCGTTTGGGGAGCACATCATCTTTACGAGAATAGCCCGCCAGGCGGTAAGTCAGGTAGCGTTCCAGGGTATGGATCTGTAATCCGCGCTGGTGCAAGGCATCTCCACTCATTTGTTGGCCAGTAGCTAGATATAGAAGCTCGGCCAGTTCATCTGGATTACCAAAACTCAAGTCATACCACCCGTAAGCGAAATAACATAATCCCAGGCAATCAATACTCGCCTTGAGGCCTTCTGTCCAGGCCACCAGTTCTCCCTTACCAGCATAGGAACCAGGCACCCCGGCATCTGGATTGCCAAACAGGCGTTGGCCCGCCTCTGCCGAAATTCTGCGGTTCTCAGCCTGGGACGATCCCCCAAGATGCCCTCCACCCCGCGTTGAGGTGATGATGCCTAAAGCCCAGGCAGGATGGGAACGCACGCTGCCTTCATTGATCCCGACACGTTTGGTGGTCATGGCATAGGCTTCACTCTCTCCCCCGATCTGCTGTGCTGCTGCAAATGTCCCCTCCCCCAAAAGCTCACCTAAACCGCGGCGCTCGCCAATCTGCCTCACCAACTCAACCAATGAAGCGCCATCCCCCCACTTCAACTGCACACTACCGGGCTGTGAGATTTCTAGCAGGCCATGCTCGGCACATTCGAGAGCAAAAGCAATCACAGCAGAAACGCCATCCACATCCAGGCCATATTCGTTGCAAAGATAGTGCATCATCAGCACATCTTCGGGATTCTGGACTTTCAGGTTACTGCCGAAGCCACGCACAGAGTTGGCATGCATCCCCTCGGCGTTGATCTCACCATTTCGATCAGAAATCTTGGCATACTTGTGCAAACACCGAATACTGCAACCAAAACATCCAGCCCTGGCGGTTTCCCACTGCCTATAAACTTCCTCTCGCAGGGGCGCATTCTCTTCGGGAGGCAAATATTCATCTTGCAGATTCTTTACACTGGTCGGCACCTGTCCGTTATGCCCGCCAGCGGCAACCATGCCATGCGTACCAAGTCTCGTCAAAGTCATCAGAGCTTCGCTGTTATTCATGCGCCACACCAATTGTCGAGATTTCTTTTTCAATCCATCGGCGTCAAATACTGGAACTTGCTGATTGCCGAGCGCCACGAGGGCCTTCAGTCCTTTGGCCCCCAAGATCGCACCGCTTCCGCCCCAGCCCGCCGCGTGAGCCTGGTCAACCATCAGGCAGGCAATCGCCGCGCCACGCTCCCCAGCGGGGCCAATGCCAATGAAACTCAAATTGTTTTTCCCGTGCTTCCTGAAGAGCGCCTTCTGGAGATCTGAGATTTTTAACCCCCAAATATCCTCTGCCGGAACGAGTTCTGCTACTGAATCTCTGAGAAGCAAATAAACAGGTGTTTGACTTTTCCCCTCCACCACCACAGCATCATATCCCGCCATTTTCAGGCGCGATCCAAAATCACCGCCGACATTGGAATAAAACAAGCCGCCTGAAACCTGACTCCGAGCGGCAACTGATGTGCGCGCTCCCAAAGGGATACCAGTCGCCACCAGAGGGCCGACAGACACGACCAGAGGTTGATCATGGCGATCTTTAGATTCTAATTCTGGGATTTGAGAGAGAATATAAGCCGCGAGGCCCCTGCCGCCAATCCATTGGGTATATTTTTCAGTCGACTCTTCATGTGTTTTTCCATCTTCAAGATTTACCCACAAGACCTTTCCTGCATAACCATAAGACATATCGCATCTCCATTGAATATGAACAACGGCCTCCTAAAGCGAGAAGAAACAGGGCCGAAATAATTTTTTCAAAATGAAATGGGTGCATTTCATTCCAGTGGAAGTAATCCCGGAAATAGGGGTGTGCGGGGGGTCCCCCCCCCGCACACCCCTATTTCCGAAACTTTTCCACTCGTTTGAAACACGCCCAAATGAAATAGTACCACTAAATATATCGGGGGCATTTCAAATGAGTTGAGAACCCTCCTGCAGGTTTTAGGCGGGGTGTATGTACTAACTGCACCCATTTACAGCAGGGGAATCGCTCTACACTGCCCCATCTGACAACCTGCGGGAGGATGATTGCAGCATCTCCAACTGAAATGAAACACGCCCAAATATATCTAGCTCATCTCCTGAAAGTATGCAACGTCCGAACGTTCAATGTTATCCATGCGCCAGCATACGCGCCTGCCCCCAAGAGCATTACAAAAGTAAAACCGAAACTCAGGGTCAAAATGGCTGCCAGAACCGAGGCAACTACCGAGGCACAACCGTTGATCGCCCAGGCCCAGGGAGTCCATTGCGGGGCATACTCTCGCTCTGCGAGCCAGGCTAACCCCAAAGGGAAGGGCAAGCCCATCAGCAATCCCAGGGGAGCCAGGCTGATGAAGGCTGCCCCCTGGCGCGCCCAAAGGGGCCAACCCAAAATCAAATCACTTAGCAAGGGCATCATCAAGGACACAATCAAAGCCAGGAGAACCAACAATCCAAACGCTAACCTTTTTGGCAGCCACTCTGCTCCCGCCATTGCACTGCCCACCCCGGAGGACAACAGCAGCACCCCCACAACCGTGGTGAAAGCGTAAATCGGCTGGCCCAATAGCAGAATCCAGCGCTGGATGAGGGGGATTTCGACGAAGAGGAAGGCCACTCCCAGCAAAGCGAAATATAGGAATATTCTGCTGGTTGTTCTCTTCTGGTGACGATGCTCCGCGTTGTCACCCTTCGCATCGCCGCTCTGCAGCTCGGTGCTTCTTCTCATTCTCAGGCGTCCCAGTTGAAGGGACGTGGAACGTCCAACTAGGCGTTCCACCGCAGAGCGGTGGAACGAGTGAGGCTCTCGCTGGTGACAACGCTCCCCCCCTGGCCTCTGGTTACGATGCTCCGCGTCGTAACCCTGATCTTCTCCGCTCTGCGGCTCGTTGTTGTGGGACGAACGTCTTATCAGAGCCAAAGGCAGCAAAATCAAAAGCCCACTCAACAACACAACTAATACCAACAAGGCGATCAACACCAGATAACCACTGCCGCCAAAGGGCTGCCAGGTTTTTCCTAAGGTATCGAGTACTTGCGGGGTTTGTTCCCAGGTGAAAAAATGGAAGAAGAATGGCCGATTATCTACCGCTGGCCGGATGTTATATGGATAGGTTGCATAATACCCCTCTCGCCAGGTTGATGACAATAAATCCCCCACCTGGAAGAAATACACAGGCTCTGGCAGTTTGTTGAAAAGGTTGACATCTTCGATTTGAATTCCTGGCGCCCAGACCCAATCGAAACGGCGGCTCTCCATGAAGTCACGCGCGGCGGACAACTCCTCGGCTGTCCAGCCTTCGGGTTTGACCAGCATGGTTATGGTCTGAATGCCGCGATAAGCAATCAACGCTTCGTGGGGGGATATCCTCCCTTGTGACTCCAAAGCCTCCGCCAGCGTGGCAATCAAGCGCAGGCTCTCACTGGGCGGGCTTTGCAGCCAGCGCGTGACCACCAAAATACCGCCTTGGGATAACCGATCCAAAGCATCCTCGAAGGCTTCTACGGTGAGGTCATAATCCTCCGCCAGGCTGTAAGCACCGCTGGTGACCGGTCGATAGGCATCGATCAGGGGGAAGTAAACGATGTCGTATGATCCTGCGTCCCGATGCAGGAAGACCCGGCCCGGTTCCGAGATAGTGCGCACATCCGCATGGGCATAGATATCAAATTCAGACGCGGTTTGGGCTGCCGCCTGTTGGATTGATGGATCTTCGACCACTGCGGTAACTTCGCCTGCGCCACCGGCCAGGGCTTGAAGCACTCCTAAACCTCCGCCAGGCTCGATAACTAATGCCTCAGCACCCGGTTTCAGAGAGAGAGCCAGGGCTTCAGGCATCCAGGCTGCGGCGTCGAAGGCTTCTGGGGGAATCAAGGTGATGGGCTGCAAGGCATCCGCATCGATGGAGAGGCCCAGTTGAGGGGGCGGATTCCCCAGATATTGATAACTCAGCCCAGGCAGCCGCCGCGTGCCGGCATTCTCGATCACATCCAGGCGCGAGATGGCGTTCCAGCGCCCGTAGATCTGTTGCGAACCAGGGTATTGGCTGGCATAGGACAATCCCTTATAAGGCGAGATTTTCATCCCCAGGGGCGAGAGCATACTAAAATTAACAGCGACCAACCCCCCAAAAGAAAGCAGGCCCACGCTAAAAACAGAGAGCAACCCCACTCGACTCCTGAAACAAGCTCTTTTATCTCCATTTTCCAGAAGAAGTAGTGCCGCAAAAATTCCTATCAGGGCACTCATCAGAACCGCGCCGGGCACCCCGGCCAGCGAAAGGAAAAGTGGCGCGAGCAATGCACCCAGGGCTGAACCGAGTAAATTGGCCGCATAGATGAGGTGGGATTTGCCCTTGGTGAGCGCCAACGCGCCGCCAATCCCCAGGCCGCTAATCAGGAAGGGGATCGTCAGCGCCAGGTAGTAAAGTAAGAAGAAGAGGATTTGACGCCGCTCCCAAGCGATGCTGTAGGAGTCGAAAGGCAGCCAATTCACACCCGCGTAAGCAACACCAACACCGGCTGCAAAACCCACACCTGCCCAAATCAACAATCGCTCTAAGGGAACTGCTCGCAGGCGAGGGAAGACACTCAGCAAAGTGCCGCTGGCCCCAAAACCAAGCAAAGCCAGGCTGACTACCAAAAAGGCGAAATGGTAGAACTGGGCCACGGCCAGCAGCCGAGTGAGGGTGCTCTCGAACAGCAATGTGGCAGCCGCAAGAGCGGCGACGCTTAGATTTTGACGGCGCAGCATAAGATTAGTGACAGTCACCTCGTTACCAGTGTACATGAGGAGAAGATCGTCGTCAAATAGCAGTTTCGCAGTACTTCTAAGCAAATAACGAAAACAAAGTGGCTATGCGCAGGTTTGGGCGCTGACTATGTTCTCATTTAGGGTTAGTGTTAAAATGGTAATCCTTGGTATAATCCTCCTGTAATTTGCAATACTGAACGTTCGCTCATATTGAAAACGAAAAAACAGATTGGGCCACTGGCTACACAGGACAAAGCGGTAGAAGTCAGAAAGTAGCTATCAAAGCCAGGTAAGAACCCAATAGAAACGAGAAAAACAGGACATTAACA
>JADHXE010000125.1 GCA_016783125.1 Anaerolineales bacterium | reverse complement strand
TCATTGAGCGGGTTTGTGATGCCACCCTGGTTTGATGTGTAAATGGATACGATCTTCTCAACAGTAATCGCGACCCCTTTTTGAGCAGCTACCTCAAAGGATGTTGATACCTTCCCTGGTTTGGTTTCGACATGAAAAGCTGGCTTGATCTCTCTGCCATTAACACTCACGAGCAGGCGAGCGGCTTCGCCGATCAAAATATTCGACTGGTTCGTTTTGACCAGCAAGAAACTGGTGTTACCTTTATCGCCTTCCCGTACGGGTGTCAAATGCTTGGCGTTGAGCTCCCGATAACGTGGCACACCAAAGTTAATCATGCCACCATCTAATTCAGAACGAACGGAAATGCGACCCTCATAATTCAGCGGAATAATGCGATAACGCAGGGCGGCCAGATGGGCATCGGCCATGCTGCCAAAACGCTGCGTTTCGATGCGGCTTTCATTTCCAGCATCATCTCTGACGACCATGCTGCGATGCAGTACCCCGCTGCGCAAATCCAAACGTCGCGTGATGTGCAGGATTTCGGTTTTGTTGGGATCAAACCATTCCCCATTCCCAATTTTGAAAGTGATCGCCAGCCAATTTGGGCAGTTGACGAAATCTTCGTTGAAAACTGAGCGGCCGGCTACCATGGATTCCAGGCGGTTGTACAAACCGGCTACATAGGTGCCCGGGTAATTGGTATCGCTGGCATGGGTTTCTTCCAGCGCTCCTCGGGTTCCAAAATAGCCATTTCCTACAGTCAGCAGCGTTTCCCGCGTGCCCTCTTTCTCGGGTTCGTAATCATAATAGCTGATTGACCATTGTTCTTCGTGCAGGCGTTTGGTCATCCAATCTTCCACCACCTGAATGTTGATCTCAGCCATATCCTCGACAACGATGTCAGCGCCGTTGAGTTTCAATTCGATGGCGTTGTCCTCGCGGGCGATGCCAATCACTAATCCAAAGTTGCCATTGCTCCCAGCCTGCACCCCAGAGATCGCATCCTCGACAACCACGGCGCGGTCGTAGAACACCCCCAGGTTGTCGCAGGCGGTGGTGAAAATATCCGCTTCTGGTTTACCCTTCAGGCCGAGTTCTGCTGAGACGATGCCATCGACACGCGTCTCGATCAAATCCAACAGCCCGACAGCTTCCAAGACCGTTTTGGCGTTTTTGCTCGATGAAGCCACGCCAACCCGAACCCCTTTGGCGCGCAGCTCATGGATGAAATCGACAGTGCTTGTGTAGACTTTTACATCCCCCTGCCGGATGATCTCATTGAAGAGTTCATTTTTGCGGTTGCCTAAGCCGCAAACAGTTTCTTGATCAGGAGCATCGCCGGGATCGCCATAGGAAATGTCGATGCCGCGAGATTCTAAAAACGAAGCCACCCCTTTGTAGCGTGGCTTGCCATCTACATAAGGCAGGTAGTCGTTTTCGTGGGTGAATTCCCGGAAAGGAGCCGCGCGCTTGTCAGCATGGGCTTTCAAGAATTCATCGAACATCTGCTTCCAGGCTGTGCTGTGGATGGATGCCGTGTCGGTGATGACCCCATCGAGGTCGAAGATGACTGCGTCGAAACTAAGCATAATGATGAATGGTGAATGCGGAATGATGAATGGAATATTCTGCATTCATCATTTTGCATTCTGCATTTGGATAATCACTCCTTCGTTTTCTCTCAGGTTTAATGATTGAAGATTTACCGCGCCTTCTCGGTCGAGATGGGTGGATAACAAAATGATGCCATCTCCGTCCATTGACAGGCGCTGCGGGACTCCTGTGAAGTTGAGTGCCACGGTGAGGCTTTGTCCTGCTCCCTGGCGCAGATACACGAAACAGCTCTCCGGCATACCGTCGAGCGGGGTGTAGTTCCCCTGGTGCAGTGCGGAAAATTCTTTGCGCATAGCCAGCAATCCGCGGTAGAAATTGAGCATCGCAGCCGGGTCGTTGATTTGGGCCTCTACGTTGGTATTGCGCCAGTCATCAGCCAGGGGCAGCCATAACTCGCGCGTCCCCTCGGGGGCGAATCCTGCGTTAGGGTTTGCTGACCACTGCATAGGAGTCCGGCACAGGTCGCGCTCTTGTCCGGGCTGGCGCAATCCCGCCGGGTCTTTCTGCATCTGACGCGGGATGTCCACATTGGTCATACCGATCTCTTCCCCGTAATAGATCGTGGGGGTGCCGCGCAGAGTCAGCAAGAGCATAGCGGCCACGCGGGCCTGAACCATGCCGACACGGCTGGCCAAGCGATGGTCGTCGTGGTTGCCCAGCACGTAGTTGGGCCAGGCCCCTAGCGGCAGGGCGGCTTCGAGTTCGTCCACATGCTGGCGGACGGTTTGAGCATCCCATTGGATGCCCAAAAGTCCAAAGTTGAAGGGCATGTGCAGTTCATCGAGGGCTGTGCCGTAGTAGACGGCCCACTCTTCACAATCGAAAATGTGGATCTCGCCGATGGAGAAGCGCGGCCGCTCGGCGCTGTATTCGTTCAGCACCTGACGGAATTGACGGTATGCCTCGTGGATGTCGGGATGCCCCTTGTCGTAGAGATGGCCTTGGGTATCGTAATCGCCCAGCGGTTTGTGGATGGCTTTGGCGGTCTCGGTATTGGGTGGGTTGTCGCGCATTTCGGGGTCTTTTATGATGAAATGGGCCACATCCACGCGGAAGCCGTCTACACCGCGCTTGAGCCAGAAGCGCACCACATCGAACATGGCTTGGCGAACTTCGGGGTTGCGCCAATTGAGGTCGGGCTGCTCTTTGAGGAAGGAATGCAGGTAGTACTGATTTGTGGTCTCATCCCACTCCCAGGCTGAGCCGCCGAAGACCGAAAGCCAGTTGTTTGGCGGACCCCCCTCTAACTCCCCCCGTTTACGGGGGGATTGAGTGGGGTCGGGTCGGCCCAGACGTACCAATCGCGTTTCGGGTTGTAGCGCGAAGAGCGAGATTCCTGAAACCAGGGATGCTGATCTGAAGAGTGGTTGGGCACCAGGTCGATGATGACCTTGATGCCGCGCTGATGGGCTTTCTCTAGGAGTTCATCGAAATCATCCAACGTTCCAAAGAGGGGATGCACATCGACATAATCGGCCACATCGTAGCCGAAATCTTTCATTGGGGAGGGGTAAAAGGGCGAAAGCCAGATGGCATCTACACCGAGCGTATTAGCTAGATAATCCACCTTTTCGATGATCCCGCGCAGATCGCCGACGCCGTTGCCGGTGGTGTCTTTATAGCTGCGGGGGTAGATTTGGTAGATGACACCAGTTTGCCACCAGAGGTTGTCGTCAGTCGTCGGTTGTCGGTCGTCGGTCATTGTATCCAGTATTAAGTGGTCAGCGGTCGGTCGTTGACGGTTAGTAACTGTCCATAAATAACTTGTTCGTAGTGCGGGCTTCAGCACGCTTGCCACGGGCACGCCTGGCCGTAGGCCCGCATAGCGCGGCGAAGCGAGCACTATAAACAGGGAAGTTATTTTTGGACGCTCACTTAGAGAGGTAGGCCATTTTCGCGAATCACATCCCGATACCAATAGGCGCTCTGCTTGGCTGTGCGCTCCAAAGTATCGTAATCCACGCGCACCAGGCCGAAACGTTTATTGTAGCCGCGCTCCCATTCGAAGTTATCGAAGAAGCTCCACAAGAAGTAGCCGTGAACGTTAGCGCCTGCCTGGAGGGCTTCGTGCAGCGCCAAAAGGTGCGCCTTGATGAAACGAATGCGGTTGTGATCGGCCACGAAGCCCTTTTGGTCGGGTTGGTCGGGCATGGCGCAGCCGTTCTCGGTCAGGTAGAGTTCGGGATTGCCGTAGTTTTCTTTGATGTTGATCACCTCGGCTTTTAGCCCCGCAGGATTGATCCCCCATCCCATCTCGGTGTAGCCCCAACTGGGAGCTGAATAGGGGGTCAGCCGGGCTTTGAGCCAGCCGCCGAAGAGATCGTATGCTACCGTGTCGGAGTTGTAGTGGTTCAGTCCCAAAAAGTCGGACGAACCACGTATCAGTTCCAGATCGTCGGGTTCGACATGTGGCCGGTGCGATCCTAGCCACTCGAAGAAAGCTTCGGGGTAGCTGCCTTTGTAGATCGGGTCGAGGAAGATGCTGTGGGTTTCGTCGTAGACGCGCTGCGCGGCGGCCAGATCGGCCTCGCTATCCGATGCCGGGATGAGATGATTCAGGTTGAGGATCAGGCCGATTTTGCCGCTGTAGCCTCCCTGGCGGTAAACCTGCACAGCTTTGGCGTGCGCCAACAACAGGTGGTGTGCGGTCTGGTATGCCTTGGTGGCGTCGCAGATGCCTGGGGCGTGGATGCCAGCGCCGTAGCCCAGGAAGGCAGCCACCCAGGGTTCGTTATGCGTGGCCCAGAAGTGGACCCGGTCGGCGAGTTTCTTGAAGACGATGTGGGCGTAGTCGGCGAACCAGTCGGCGCTGTCGCGATTGGGCCAGCCGCCCATCTCTTGCAGCGACTGGGGGAAATCCCAGTGGTAGAGGGTCGCTTTGGGTTGAATCCCGGCCTCAAGAAGGGTATCAACCAATCGGTTGTAAAAGTCCAGCCCCTTGGAGTTCACGGCTCCACGTCCCTCGGGCAGGATACGCGTCCACGAGATGGTAAAGCTATAACACGGGATTCCCATCGCTTTCATCAAGGCGACATCATCTGTCATGCGGTGGTAGTGATCGCAGGCCACATCGCCGGTATCTCCATTGAGGATGCGGTCTGGCTGGCGCACGAAGCGATCCCAAATGCTTTCGCCTTTGCCAGCTTCGTTCCAGGCACCTTCGATCTGGTAGGCGGATGCAGCCGTGCCCCAGAGGAAGTTTTGCGGGAATTGAATTGTGTTGGGATGGTTTGTTTTCATCAGTAATATGCTAACAGACGGCCATCATGACCTGATGACCGTCTTGGGTTCGGATGAGTGTGTTTGTTGTCAGCGACTGCCATAGAGACGCATGAAGCGGTATGGGTAGCCTTCTTCAGGTGCACTTACCTCGTTGAGCCGTTCGATTTCATCGGCTGGCAGTTTGGCCTCTATCGTCTTCAGATTGTCCTCTAGCTGCTCAGGTGTTCGGACGCCGATGATCACCGATGAAACCGCCGGTTGCGCCAGCAGCCAGGCCAGGGCAATTTGGGAGTGGGAAAGATCGTAATTGGCGGCGATATCGTCCATTACATCCTGAATTTGCCAATTGCGTTCGATGGCCCTGCGCTGCCAGGATTCTTCGGTTTCTTCGGGCATCATCGCCAGGCGACCGTGTTGGGGACGATCCCCGCGGTGATATTTCCCAGTCAGAAAGCCGCCCCCCAGCGGACCCCAGGGGGTGATGCCAACGCCCTCGCTGAGACAGAGGTCAGTGAATTCATGCTCGATATCCCGCACAACCAGGCTGTATTGGTATTGCGCGGCCACGAAGCGCGCCCACTTATTGGCGTCGCTTATGTCTAAAGCTTTCATCAACTGCCAGGCTTTGAAGTTAGAAACGCCGATATAGCGTACTTTTCCGGCGGTGACCAAATCATCAAAGGCCCGTAAGGATTCTTCGATGGGGGTGATGGGGTCCCAGCAGTGCATGTAGAGCAGGTCGATGGTATCGGTTTGCAGGCGGCGTAAGCTGTCTTCAACGCTGTTGATGATATGGTGACGGGAAAGTCCTTGATCATTAGGGCCTTCACCCATCGGAAAGCGCACTTTGGTGGCTAAGACAATTTCGTCCCGCCGGTTCTGAATAGCATGCCCAACGATCTCTTCGGATTGACCGCCCGCGTAGACATTGGCTGTATCGATGTGGTTTCCGCCCACATCTAAAAAGTGATGGATCATGCGGTGAGCGGTATTTTCATCGGTACCGCGAGAGCCTTCTTCACCGAAAACCATTGTGCCAAGGCACAGTTCAGAGACGAGGAGACCACTCCGTCCCAGTGATCTGTATTTCATAGGAGATCCTTTTTTTGGTTATCTTTCACTTAGCTTGAGTAGTTTGGCAATGTCAATTTAGCGAGAAAAGGGCGAAATACAATGGATTATTTCGAATAGCGGATCATTAGTTCGATACCGATGCCAGTGATAACGCCGACTAAGACACCCACGTAGGGGAAATCGACGAAGCCTGATAAACCAATCGCCCAACCCAAGGAACTGACAATCACCCACCACCCGGCTTTGGGAACCCAGTTCTTAAGTATGAACCATTGTGCAAAACCGGTGATCGCGCCAAGAACCGCACCTATGATGGTCTCGATTTGGGGTGGGGTTGTTATAAAGATCACTCCCCACCCCAAGGTCCAACCAGCCGCAGTCGCTAGAATCCACCAGCCGGTTTTTGGGAAAAGAGGCCTCAGGACAAGCCATTGAGCGAAGCCAATCGTCACTCCCACGCCGTAAGCTGGCGGCAGGAATGTGCTCCCTATCAGCCAACCTAATGTGGTGGTGAATATCCATAGCAGCCATAATACCCAGTTGAAGGGCGCTTCATCTTGGTAGGACATTGTTCCACTGAGTTGAAAAGCAGTCTAGCCTCTAGCCTTTCACGGAGCCAGCCAGCAAGCCGCGCACGAAGAAGCGCTGCAGCGAGAAGAAGACAATTAGCGGCAGCAGCATCGAGATAAAGGCTCCAGCTGTGAGTAAGTGCCAGTCTGAACCGCGCGATCCGACCATTTCGGCGATGCGCATGGTCAGAACTTGAACATCCGGTTTGGCCCCGATGAATACCAGGGCGATCAAATAGTCATTCCAAACCCAAAGGAATTGGAAGATGGCGAAGGATGCTAAGGCTGGTATCGATAGCGGCAAGATGAGGCGAGCAAAGATCGTGAAGTGTGAAGCCCCATCGATAAAGGCTGACTCTAGAATTTCGCGAGGTAAACCCTTGATATAGTTGAACAGCAAGTAGGTTGCTAATGGCAACCCGAAGCCGGTGTGGGCCAGCCACACAGCCAGGAATGTTCCGTTCAGGTCTAGTCGCACATAGTCTTGAAGTATGGGCACTAGAGCGATTTGCAGTGGGACAACCATCAAGGCAACAACCATGGTGAAGAGAGGTTTACGCCCAGGGAAATCCATCCAGGCGAAGCCATATGCTGCAAATGCTGCTATGAGGATAGGGATCACCGTGGCCGGAATTGAGATCGTCAGACTGTTCAAAAACGAACCGGTGAAATCATCACCCTGAACGGTCTTTGTTTCACCACTGGTGGTTTGTATCTCATATGTCTTGCCCGCGAGAACCTGGCCGTAGTTTTCAAGCGTGAAATCGGTGCGCATGATCCATTTCTGTTCCTGAATCTTAATCACGCCGAGGCGTTTATTGCCGACCCAGGTAACTTTGCGACCATCGTCCATACTGACCCCCTCACGAAGTTCTGCAAATGTGCCGCTAACTCCGGCGAACTCCATAACCCCATCACGGTCGAGATCATCACCAGGAGGGAATTCTTCAACCGTGACCCATTCTCGATGAGGGAGTACCCACCACCAGCCTGATGTTTGGATATCGAATCTCGTCCGGAAGGAGGAGACCAATAAGCCCAAAGTTGGAATTGTCCAGACGAGAACGAGAAGGAGCAGCGCACCATTTATGATGATTTCGCTGATAAGTTTTTTCCTAGCAGAATTTTGTGTTTGGCTGCTCATTAGAAAGCCTCCTCTTCTGCGAATTGCCGTAGATTGTAGATCATTACGGGGATAACAGTGATCAAAAGTACGATAGCAATAGCTGCGGCTAATCCTTTGTTATTGCTTGTAAAGGCCTGCCTGTAAAATTGAGTGGCGATCACATGTGTAGAGAATTGTCCACCGGTCATTACCATAACGATATCGAAGATCTTGAGCGTGAAGATGACCACGGTTGTGCTCACCGTAATGATCGTGCCCATAATGTATGGGATCATGATGCGGAAGAAAATTTGTACTTCCGATGCCCCATCTACTCTAGCTGCTTCGATGAGATCTTCTGGTATACCCTTGATGGCTGCTGAAAAAATCACCATGGCGTAACCAGTCTGGAGCCAGATCATGATGATGATCAGGAAGATATTGTTCCAGGGTTGTGTAATGAGCGCAGTCCATGCTTGTGGTTCTTGACCCAAGGCTACCCAAACGGCATTGAGCAAACCAATCTGGGGATCAGCAATATCTTTGACCTCGTAGATGAAGTTCCAAATCACGCCGGCGCCAACCATTGAAATCGCCATTGGGAGGAAGATCAGCGACTTGGCCAAATTCTCAAAACGGCTGCGATCTGCCAGAACAGCTACCATGAGACCAAAAATAATTGCCAGGGAAGCCCCGAACAAAATCCAGAGAAGATTATTACGAAAGGCCTCGATCATCGTGCGCTCGGTGAATACTGCTATATAATTATTTAACCCTATGAAATTTGTGGAAAACTGGGCAAAGAATTCCCCTGGGGCAGTAAAGAGCATACTGAAGGGAACTTCTGCTGGGCCTGCTCTATCAAATAGGCTGATCCAAAGACTTCGAAATGTAGGTAATGCTAAGTACCAAGCTAGAATGGCGATGGCTGGTCCTACAAAGATGAAGGGTTGAAGTCTTTTGACCCACCTGGGTGAGAGCTGTTCGACTAACCAGTTGGATACTAGGTAGAGGATAGCTGCGCCTCCAACGCCCCATACGATAGCTACTAATGAGACGACTGTCTTTTCCGCTGTTCCGCTGGGGATCGTGTCACGGAGCCAACGAAAACCAATGATCAGCACAGCGAAAGTTGTTACCGGGACGATAAGGGAGATCAATACGCGGCCTATGATAAGGACAAGCCATTCGAGAAATCCGCTTGTCTTAGTTTGGTAATCAGATGTAGGGTGCATTTCCTTCTTCCTTTTGCGGGTGGGGTTTGCACGAGTATTGCCTGTTGCTCGATGTTATACAATGCAGATTTTGAGATTCACCTTGCGTTGCGGCCAGGCGAGGCTGAAACCTTAGATGTGATGCTGTTTTTTGAGGTTGCTACCTCCTCATTTAGGTTCGCTTAGTTTTTTGAATAGGACTAACGCACCTGCGCAGAAAGAAGCTCGAAAATAGGGGTGTGTGGGGTGCCGCCGCAGGCGTGCAAAGCAAGCACCCCACACACCCCTATTTTCGATATATTTTTCATCGAACTGCGTAAGCCCTATGAAATTATTTGATAGCGGATCGATTGCGCGCGTTCTTTGAGAAAATTACGATCCGGAGGTATCGATAGGGGACCAACGGTTTCGATTTTGATCTCAGCGAGGGCCTGTCCCATTTGAGCAGCTTCTAATGGGGATTTACCTTCTAGTAGAGAAGTCAGGAATCCAGCCCAATATGCATCACCAGCGCCAGTTACATCTGAAACCGAGATCGGGTTTGGAATCATATTATACACTTCACCTGATGCCGTTGTGAGGAGTACTCCCTTGTCTCCCATGGTAAGTATAACAATTTTTGCTCCCCATTGGATAAAGCGTTGGGCATATTGTGTGGGTTCAAGCCCGGGGGAGAAAATCCTCTCGCAATCATCAAGGGAGGGTTTAGTGATGTCAACGTATTGAAATGCCTTCTGAAGGAAAGATGTAAAATCCGGCATATCGGGCCAGATGGCTGGGTGGTAGTTGGGGTCCAGGGAAACCCAAGATTTGCTGGCGTGAGCAATTTTTAGAGCCTGAAGAATTGTGGGCCTGGCCGGTTCACGGCTGAGCGCGAATGCTGAAGTGTGAATGATGCGTGAGTTAGCGACTGCATCCATGAGAGGTGAGATTGTTTGAATATGGGCATCAGCCCCTCTAAAGATCATAAATTTAGGTGTTCCCCCTCTTGTGCGGGTAACGGGCACAATCGTTGTAGGCGACTCAGTGGTCTTTTGAATAAATTGGGTGTCAATATTTAGTTGGTCAAGCTGATCAATAATATATTGCCCAAAATAATCATCACCTACGCAGGCCCCCAGGGCTACATGATTTCCTAGCAGAGCCATATTGCGGGCAAGGTTTGTTGGCTGACCTCCTACGAATCGATGATAATTGTCTGCTTGGGCGAGGGAATCAACCTCCTCGCTGGATATAAAATCTATTAAAGTCTCGCCAAGGGCAATGAAGTCGTAAGCCGGTTTTGTGGATTCAGTCATGTTGTATTCTGGTCACACCCATTTTCCGAGAGCTTCCCCGTTAGTTATGTTTTCTGGCTAAATGTTTGTGTTGTGCCTCGAGCTATGAGGTTTAATGAAAGTCTTTTTTCAAGGGGAGTTTCAGGTCGGATATCTAAGGCATCTATGAGTATATTTACGCCATCGACCCCCGATTGGTAAAGGTGTTGGTCAATCGTGGTTAGATTGGTGTATTCAGCATCGCGAATCCCGTCAAAACCGACCACTGAGAGGTCGTCTGGTACTTTTACACCTGACTCCCTGGCTGCATCTAAGACACCGATAGCCTGGATGTCGTTGCCTGCAAAAATAGCGCTGGGCGGGTCATCCAAGTTGAGTAAATGATTCGCCATTTTTTTGGCATTTTCCCGCCCTCGTTCGCCTGAGATATGATATGCTGGATTGAATGGAATCCCATTTTCTTCTAAGGCTTTACGGTAACCTTGATAGCGATAGCGAGCTGATGGGCGGAATGGCGTTTCTAGAAAATCACTCAGGAAACTAATTTTACGATGACCAAGGCTTATCAGGTGTTGGGTGGCTAGCTTTCCTCCTTTGACATCATCGGTAAGAATACAGCAAAGTTGCGAGTGGTATGCATCGATGAGAACTGTGGGAATCTCAGCACGAGCAAACCGTTCTGCTTGATTGTCATTAGGGGGAAGTGAGATGATCAGAATGCCATCAACCAGATTATTACGTGGAAGATCCTTGAAGTAAGAGTCTCTTTCAGAAGGGCTTCCTACGCTAAATAGAATCATATTATATTCGGTTTCGGCGAGCGCATGTTGCACCCCACGTAAGCGCTCGACATAAGATGGCATGGTCAGGTAAGGTAATATAACCCCCACAGTAAGGGTACGCCCTGTAGAAAGTTGCCTTGCAATTGGGTTGGGGGTGTAATCTAACGCTTCAATGGCTGCTAGAACTGCTTTGCGCGTTTCATCGCTTACTGAAGGATTGTTATTTAGCACACGTGAAACGGTGGCAATACCTACATTGGCAAGTTTAGCAACATCACGGATGGTTGGCAAAAGGAAACTCCTATTGAATTCTGGAACCGGTTCCAGAAAAGTAGCCTAGCATAAATATTCGGGGATGTCAACGTTTTTCGTCATTCGCCATCGGGATAATTGCTGACATATTTTGTATGCTCACAGGTATCATCTCAATATTTTGGAGAGAAGTCGAACTTTTTGTAATGGGTAATATCATTTTGAACAATCCTCACGCAAAGCCGCGAAGTCGCAAAGGTTTTTTTGAAGAGAAAACTTGGCGTCTTTGCGCCTTCGCTTTGCGCGCCTCTGGCGTTGCGTGAGATAATTTTTGTGTTCAACATCTTATTACCTATTACAAGAAGTCGAACTTTTACATGGCCCAGGTGAAACTGGCGTAAAATTATCGAAAAATTGTAATGGTCAACGGGATGATAGCCAGCCGCAGACTTCCGCACCCCGGCGTCCGCCCGGACACGCTTTGCGTCCCTTTGGGAAAGTGTCCGGGCTAGGAAGCGCCGCCCCATGAATGGGGCTTGTGGGCCATGTGACGTTCGAAAAAGCCCGATTTGCCGCAGGCACGCCCATGGCGTCGGGTGCTGCCTGCTAGCCCGGAGATTGATCTCCGGGTGGACGCTCTATTTTCTGAGAGGATATGCTCACGGAGCCACAAAATTGTTGACAAGAATGGTCAAAGCGAGTATAAGCAGATGGTTATTCTAATGTTAGAGGTTCTTATTTGTGAAAGTTTTATCTGTCAGTGATGTAATTGTTCCCATAATTTACAGTTCATATGTCCAGGAAAAGTATGGTCATGTGGATTTGGTTCTCGCCTGTGGTGATTTACCTTACTACTATCAAGAATTTATAATCAGCCTGTTAAACCGGCCTTTCTTTTTCGTGCGCGGTAATCACGATACGATCATTGAATATGGAGAAGGGGGTAATCGAACCTATCCTCATGGAGGGATTGATTTACATCGTCGAGTTGTTCGTTACAAGGGCTTGTTGTTAGCCGGTATTGAGGGCAGCGAACGCTATAAGCAAAGGGGGCATTTTCAGTATACTCAATCTGAGATGTGGAGACATGTGTTTTCTTTAGTGCCTGGATTCCTGTACAATCGTGTGCGATATGGGAAATTTTTAGATGTTTTTGTTACCCATGCCTCCCCGTGGGGTATTCACGACAAGTCTGACCGGGCTCATCGAGGCATCAAAGCTTTTCGTTGGTTGTTGAGTGTTTTCCAACCCCGTTATCATTTTCATGGACATATCCACGTTTATCGACCAGATACCGTCACGGAGACGATATTCAAACAGACGCGGGTGCCGAACACTTATGGATCACTTGAAACAGTGTTAGATTTGGGAAATAATCAACCGTCAAAAGAGCTATAGCTGAAATTTTCTATCTGCAAATCAACAGGGGGATTTGAGCCAGACGCAAGACTTCATCAACAACGCTGCCGAGTACTACTTCCACCACAGGACTCGATTTGTAGCCCCCCATAAGAATGAAATCACAATCGTAAGTTTGGGCTGTCTTCAGGATGATTTCGCTCCGCTTGCCTGGTTTGTGACGTATGAAGTTTGCCTGAAGATTGTGTTTTGATAGGTACTGTTGAG
>JADHXE010000124.1 GCA_016783125.1 Anaerolineales bacterium | reverse complement strand
TATACTATTACAGGACTTACGCAGATGAATGAGAAATATACCGAAAATAAGGGGTGTGCCGGGGTGCGGAGCAACCCGGCACACCCCTTATTTTCGATCTTTTTCCAACGCCAGTGCGTAAGTCATATATTATTGCCATTGATCCCTAAAAACTGGCGCAGGCGCGATTGGAGAGGATTATGCCGTTTGACCATGATGACCGTCTTCGAACATTCAAGAGCAAGCCGCTGGGGAATAGAACCAAATAATCGTTGTTCCAGCAACCCTTCGGATGGCGCGTGGACGATCACCAAATCATGATCTTCTGCTTCTTCCAAGATGGCCTGGTACTCATCTTCGGCTGGCAAAATCTGAACCCATGCCTTGACGTTGTTCTCATCAGATAACCTTCGAAGTTTAGAAGCCGCGCGATAACGGCCAAAATCGCCCATCTCAGGAGAGACAACTTGCAGAAGGGTAATCGATGAAGAAAGATCATGGTAACTCTCATAATCGCTGGCCTGGATGCGGGCTAATTTCAATGCCAGAGAGGCATGAAAATCCCCGCGTGTGGCGATCAGAATCTTTCTGGGGGCTTCCCGCTTGCGGAAGCGTACAAATGCCAGGTCGCAAGGAGGATTGAGGCCAATCATGTCAATGAGTGGATTTGAAGCCACATCGTTTTTATAAGAATAACCTGGCCATCCCATCATCATTAAATTAACATTTTGCTCCTCAACGGTCATCTGGATAACCTGCCCGATATTTCGTCCCAAACGCATAAGGGTATGAACGGGGATATCCATTCCCTCTGCTCCCTTGATCACATCCCGCATTAACTTATGTCCATTAGAAAGATGTTCTTGCCCTTCAAACAAAGATAGCTGTGTTGGCACCTGTACAACATGCAATACCAGCAACTCCCCATTTTGGTCAGCGGCAATGATGCCGCCTAAAAAACCAAGCAGTCGTGCTTGTTTGGGGTTATTCACAGGAACCATCACAGTAAAGTAGCGCGAGGTGATCCGACGCTCTGTAGAAATCGCAACCGGGGCTTCTGGTACCACGCGCGTTTTGGTGTACACAAAGTAGATGACCCCGCCCACCCCAATCCACACCAGGCTGACGGCCCAGGCAACAGGCTGAAATACAATCTGGTAAAAGGCCAACGCCAGGTTGATGACAATTCCTAACCCAGGCAACCAGGGAAAGAACGGCGCTTTGAAGCCACGCGCTAAGGCTGGTTCCGTATTGCGCAGGACGATCAATGCCGCATTGACCAATGCGAAAGATAACAAAAATAACACGCTGGCCGCTGAACCGACAACTTCGATGGGTAATATTACGGCCATGCCCACAAAGATCAGCCCGGTGACTAATACTGCGATATGGGGAGTACGCCGCAGGGGGTGAATGGTAGCTAACACATTGGGCAGCATCCGCTCACGCCCCATGGAGAAGGCCACGCGCGAGGAGGCCATCACCGTCGCATTCAGCGCCGACATGGTCGATAACAAGCCCCCAAAGACGATGATCAGCACACCAACCGCTGGCATGAAGTTCTCAGCTGCGCGCACGATACCGGTCTCTTTGTAGATGCCAAGAATTTCCCAGGTTGTGTTGATGGCGGGGTCTGACGGGTCTAAAACCTGCGCCCCAGAGATACCTAACTCCGCAGGCTGTTTGCCAAAGATATCGCCAAATGTGCTGGGGTCTACAGCGCCCAGGCTGACCAAAATAATCAGCAAGTAAATCAGCACCGCGATCGAAAGGGAAGTAAATGTCGCTTTGGGGATATTACGAGTGGGGTCTTTGATTTCCTCGCTGACTGTGGCAATCAAGTCATAGCCTTCGAAGGCAATAAAAGTGAGTCCCATCGTGACGATCACCCCTCCAAACCCTTTGGGCAAGAAAGGCGTGAAATTATCTACAAACAAAGTCGGCTCTTGAAATATGGCTTGCACCCCGAATACGGCAAATATGCCCAGCACCACGATCTTGGCCATGGTGATGATATTTTCGGCTTTGCCGGTCACATCCGCGCCGAAAACATTCAATGAAATAAAAAAGGCGCTTATCACAAAAGTAACCAAGGCCACTGAACCCCCATGCCCTAGCAAACCCACCAACATCTCAGATAAGGGTTGCGCGTAGCTGTGCAGCAACTCCATAAAATAGCCCCCGAAACCCACCGCGTACAAGGCGCAAGCGACCGAATAAGCAAACCACAGCATCCAACCAGAGAGGAATCCCAGTATGCCTGGGAAGGCGTGTTTGGCAAATGCATAGCCTCCCCCCGCTTCAGGGATGGCCGAGGCCAATTCAGCGTAAGTAAAAGCGGTGATCAGCGTGACGACGGCATTCAATCCGAAAGCCAACAAGGCTCCCGGTCCGGCTTCTCCTACTGCAAGCCCCGTCAAGACAAAAATCCCAGCCCCAATCATCGCCCCCACACCAATCATGGTGGCATCAAAGTAACCCAATGTGCGCGCCAGCGTAACTTGCTCTTTCTGGGACATTTTTATCTTTTTCGCACCCGCCGCAAAAATGCTGGTGTGTTCAAGCCTCTTTCTAAAAGATAAGTCAGATAATGCTGCATCAAGTGTTCGATTTCAACCATGACTTGAGGCTCGATATTTGCCCGGGCAGCATCTTGATAACTGCTGCGCTGGAAATGGCGCAAGTATTTGAGCGCCTGCATGGAAATAGGGCGCGCCTCGGAAACAGTACTCCCACATTTTAAGCAGAGCGCGCCTCCCTGCGCGGCAGAGAAAAATTGGTTTTCGGGCTGGATCTGCTCTTCACAACTCGCGCAACTGAAAAGCTGAGGTCTAAATCCAATATGATCCAACAAACGAATTTCGTAATAGTGAACCACAATTTCAGGATCATCCCCACAGTTCAAACGCGTCAGGGAATTACCTATCAGCCGATAAAGGGCGCGGTTCTCTTCTTCATCAAAAGTGAAGCGATCTAACAACTCAACGATATAAGAAGCGTAGCCTAACAAAACCAAATCGTCTCGCAGGGCGATATGCTGCGCAATCGCCTCCGCTTGCGTAAGAATATAAAAACTGCGCCCGCGCGCCAGCAGCAGGTTCGAACGCGTAAAAGGCTCTAAGTGCCCGGCTTTACGCGAACGCGGCTTGCGCACTCCCTTAGCAACCGCCGATATCTTACCCAACTCGCGTGTATGGATGGTCAAAAGGCGATCCGCTTCTCCCCACTCGCGGTGACGTAAAACAATACCTTCAACACGGAGAGAACGCGGTTTGGCGGCCATGTTTTACAATCAATCTCTGCTTATCGAACGTAAATTGGATTACTGTAAATCCAGCCCCTGCGTTTCCCCCTGAAGAATAGAAAGGCTTCAACCCGATAAACACCTGGTTCGGTGGTGATATATGTGCAAGCCTCGCGATCTTGCCAGGTTTTTATGATCTCGCCATTCTTGATCAAATGGCATTCCGTCCGGATGGGCAGCTTGATTTGCAGCGTCACGCCGTTCGCCGCAGGGATTTCATCCCCCGCCCAGGCAACCTTCCCTAAACCCTGGGCAGTGAAGCGGAAGCCGCGCGTAGATACCGGCAAGTCATACCCCACAAAGGCGTGACCTTGACGGAGCGCGTCCAACACTAAACGGCTATCGCTGACCGCCTCTCCACCAAAGGGCTCGGTGGTATAGATATGCGTGTTCACCGCCCGGAAATGAAATTCATAAGGGAACAGCACCCGCGCCAGCGGCCCTAACCGGCCAATCATCGCATGAGCATCTGAACCGCCAACGGCGACCACACGCTGGCCTCGATTGAGCAGATCATCCCATTTTTTGAGCACCTCATCAAAAGGTCCATGGGCAACCGAAGCTGGATTATAGGCATAAAAGATCGCCGCCAATTTCCCCTTGAGCAGCGACTTGAACTCTGACATAGCATTCCACAATTCGATCCCCGTGTAGCCCTGAACATCCCAATCTACCCACGAGAGATCAGCCTCCCCAAAAGCGGGAGCTTCTGGGTCCGTCGGGTGCGCGATAAAAGCCAGACCATTGGCATCCTTGACAGCGTCGATCAATTGTTGAGGGTCTTTAGCAAATGAGGCCAGCTCTTTTTCCGCGCCAAAGATCAATAAGTGATTCTTCTGCGGCTTGCGTGTCTGATCGTGGACTTCTTCCCCCACCAACATCAACAGGCGTTGATCGCCTTCGCCATAATATCCTTGCGGGCCTTTGACCCACACATTGTGATCGGTGACAATCACCACATCGATACCAGCTTGTATCGCCGCCTGGGCGATCTCCTCATGGGTTCCTCGCCCATCAGAGTACGGGGTGTGCATGTGTAAATTGACGATGTATTCGTGCATAGGTAGTTCCGTAGTTGGGGTTCCCTCGCTCTAGCTGCCGCCCTCGGCAGCGATTCCCCTTCACCGGGGACGGTTCAGGGAGCGTTTTGCACCAGAAACTAATTATGTGGCTGGGGGTTCCGGAAAGATAGGATACGCGAAAGACGACATGGCTATGGAATAAACTGCTCAACAAATGACAAGGCGCGCTATTTGACGATCTGATTAACGAAAGGTATAATCCAGGCTTGCTCGGAGCGAGATGGTATCAAAACCATCAACTCCTTAAAAATTTTCAGGAGGTTTTTTCGTGGAAACTTATTTAGATATCGCATTGATTATAACGTCAATTGCGCTGATTGCTAGTGTAATCCTGCAAAGTAAAGGCGCCGGGTTAGGTGGCCTGACAGGCGGCGATGCAGGTGGTGTTTTTACAGCCCGTCGCGGCGTTGAAAAATTGCTCTTCCGTGTCACCATTGGTCTGAGCTTTTTATTCTTCTTTCTCGCCATTCTGACAGTCCTCATCACCGGGTAGTTGATTCCCGCAGGGGCGCTAAAACCTGAGAATCTAGGACACCATATGTCCATTCTGCAGGGCTATTGCGCCCTTTTTTCTTGCCTGTAAATGAAAAGACTGCGTTGGCAATTGCTGATCGTATTCCTGGCCCTGGTGGCTATCGGCGCGCTGCTGGTTGGGCAGCAGCCGGTCGTCGTGCAGCCATTGGCCCCGGAACCAGTCGCCGGAGGCAGCTACACCGAAGGCTTAGTCGGTGAGTTTTCGCGCCTGAATCCCCTCCTGGCTTTCTACAACGCCGCCGACCGAGATATCAACCGCCTGCTTTTCAGCAGCCTGGTGCGCTTCGATGATCGCGGCTTACCCCAACCCGTCATCGCCGAATCCTGGGGCATTTCCCGCGATGGCACCGTCTACAACTTCTCGATGCGTACCGATGCCATCTGGCACAACGGGGAACCCATCACCAGTGCCGATGTAATTTTCACCATCAATCTGTTGAAGAATCCCGCGCTGCCTATCCCCGAGGATCTGCAAGCCTTTTGGGATGAGATCGAAGTTATCGGGTTGGATGAGCATACGATTCAATTCCGACTCCCCGAACCTTTTGCCCCCTTCCTGGATTATCTGACCTTTGGGATTCTGCCTGCCCATTTACTGGAGGGGCGGACTCCTGAGGAGTTGATCGCTGACTCCTTCAACATGAATCCTGTAGGTAGTGGTCCGTACCGCTTCGAACAATTGGTTGTCGAGGGTGGTCAAATCACCGGTGTCGCCCTGACCGCTTTCGATGGCTATTACGAAGGCCGTCCTTATATCGACCAAATCATCTTCCGCTATTACCCCGACCCAACCTCAGCGCTGACTGCCTATCGCGAAGGCGAAATCCAGGGCATCAACCAGATTTCAGCGGAGATTCTGGCGGAAGCGCTCAAAGAACCCAATCTAAACTTCTATACCGGCAGGCTGCCTGAACTCTCCATCATTCTGCTAAATCTCGATGATTTTGAGAATCCGTTCTTCCAGGATTCTTCCATTCGCCGGGCGCTGCTCACGGGGCTCAATCGCCAATGGATGGTGGAACGCGTGCTTAATAGTCAGGCCGCCATCGCCGACGGCCCCATATTCCCTAACACCTGGGCTTACTACGAAGGCATCTCCCGCATCAATTATGACCGCGAAGCCGCGCTCAAGATGATCAAAGAGGCCGGTTACACCATCCCGGCGGAGGGTGGTGCAGTGCGCGCCAACGAAGATGGCGTCTTCCTTTCCTTTACCCTGATCCACCCTGAAGGAGAGCCTTACACCTCGCTGGCCCAATCCATTCAACGTGATTGGACGGCCCTCGGTATTGATGTCGAACTTCAAGCCGTTCCCTATGACCAGTTGATCAACAGCGATCTCGAAACGCGCAATTACGAGGCTGCCCTGGTTGACCTGAACCTATTCCGCTCCCCCGATCCTGACCCCTACCCCTTCTGGCACCAGACCCAAAGCACCGGCGGCCAGAACTACACCATGTGGGATGATCGCCAGGCCAGCGAATATCTAGAGCAGGCCCGCATTTTGGTCGATCCCACAGAGCGGACGCGGCTTTACCGCAACTTCCAGGTACGCTTCGCCGGTGAGCTGCCCGCCCTGCCGCTCTTCTATCCCATGTACACCTACGGGGTTGACTCCCAGGTTCTGGGCGTGCGCATCGGCCCGCTCTTCGACACCCCCGACCGCTTTGCCACTGTCGCAGATTGGTTCTTATTCTCAGAACGCGGCAGCGTTGAGCAAGCGGCAAATCCCACACCGTAACAAAACCTCCGCTCGTTCCACCTCCACTCGTTCCACCGCTCTGCGGTGGAACACTTCCCTGACGCTCCGCGTCGTAACCTGCGCCGGGTGCTCTACGCCCATCGATAAAACGCAGAGCGTGTATCCAAAAGTGACCACGCGGAGCGTGGTCACTAGAACGGGTGGTCACTAGAACAGCGAAACCTCAGGGGGCTTCGCGTTATATCGACCCCTTCTTACGGCGACCCAAACAAGGCATCTTCCAATTCCAACAAACTCTTGGATAAGACATCCAAATCTGACTGCGCTGCGTAGGGATCATCTTCCATCTCGCCAAGCACCAATTCCAGGCGCTGCTCCATAGATGTGACCATAGCGCGCTGATCCGCGGGCAGCAAGCCCGAAACAGTAGCCAACGCCTCACCTGTCCTATCCAATGAAACCCGCGCCCTGGCGGGGTCATCCACAGCCAACGCTAAGAGGGCATTGGATACATCCACGCGCGCATCCAAGATAGCGATATGCAGCTCGAATTCACCCTGGGCGGCGAGCAATTCTTCATTCTCAACCGCCAAGGGATTCAAGTCATCGATCTGGCCTTCTAACGCCGTGATCTCGCTCTCCAGTCCAGCAAATTGTTCCTCGGCTGCTTGCTGTTCACTCTGTATTTGATTCTGCAATTCTCTAGTGCCCTGAACCTCGGGCCGGTACAGCAAATAAACTGCCGTTAGAAAACCAAAACCGAACACGATCAATAAACCAAGCGTCCAACGCAACAGCAAGCGGAAAAAGCGCCGAACTTTGCTTTCTTCTTTGGGCGCTTCCTCCTCTGATTCTGGCTCTGGTTCCGCCACTTCGGTAGGAGCTTCCTCCACCGGGACGACAGGCTCAGCGATCTCAGAAGCTTCAGCCAAGGGTTCTGGGGACTGGATCCCTGCATCGGGGGAGTTCAGTTCATCTCCACTCTCTTCGGTGGTTGGGAATTCATTTTCTAGTTCAGTCATGTGTATCTCCAATCTAAGTTTACCAGTTCAAAGTAATTGGGGGCATTTCAAATGAGGTGATGCGCCGAACGCAGGTGTCCGTATTCCGTATAGCGTGTTCCGTAATATTACCCAAATACGCAATACGTTATACGGAATACGCAGCGTGGCATTCAACCAAGATAAAACACACCCAAAGCAATTTTACCGCATCACTCTAGGGGTTTACTGGCCCCTGTATAGCGTTCAATAACTCACGCAAGCCATCTAGAAAGTACTGGAACTCAACCGCATCAGAACGCAAGTCGTTCATTTCATCAACCAGAAATTCGGTCTGCTCAACGACGCCAGCGATGGCTTCATCCAGATGATCGACTCGTTCGCCGACACCTTCGAGATTAGACAGGCGATCCCGCAACCCTTCAATATCTTGGGTCAGGATGCTAATTTGCTCGTTGAGTACTTCGATCTGGCGGTCCATCTCAAACAATTGGACTGGGCGGACGAAGCGCAAGCCGCCATTGATGCCCCCCAGGATGCCCAGGGTCAAAACCAAAGCCAGCACGAAGGCGATAAAACTGCTCACAATAGACATCGCCAAAGCCTGCCAGCGGGTGACCGTTTTCACCTTGGGAGATTCTTTCTCTTGAACAATCTCATCGTCAGAATCATCTAGATCGGCATCCTCTTCGGGGGATAATCCATCCCCGGGGATAGCCTCATCGGCTTCAGCAGCTTCGAGTGAGTCCGTTTCAGCTTCCGTATCGGGAACAGGTTCTGCTTCCAGTGCGGGCACATCCAATTCAAGCGTGATCAGAGACGCGATGCGCTCAACAAAGGCTGGGCCAATCCCCTCCACCTGCTGTAAATCTTCCAGCACTTCAAAGGGGCGGGCAGCGAGGAAACGTTCAGCGATGGTTGATCCAACCCCAGGGAGCGTGGTCAACTCATCAGCAGATGCCGTGTTCAGGTTCACTAACTCAGACATAAGAACCTCCATTCTTGCTTGGGATTGCCTTTAGTATAGCCGAATTTCAGTAATTATGCGGAAAATCATGGCGATAGGAATATGCCCTTACGCGCATAGGCCAGGCACAAAGGCCTGGCCTATCAACAAGGGGAACGGGGACCGGTTATTTTGTCTTGACTTTGATGGTCTTGGGACGTTCTTCTTCCACTTTGGCAATCCGCAGGGTCAAGATGCCGTTCTTCAGAGAAGCTTCAGCATCGGCGGCTTCCAGCTTGGTGGCGAAGCGCAGGCGACGTTGGAAGTTACCCACAGCGCGTTCGCTGCGCAGGTACTCATCATCCTCTTCGTCTTCTTTCTTGAACTCGCCGCTGATATCAACAATGTTCTCGAGGATTTCGATGTTCAGATCATCAGCTTCCAACCCGGGCAGGGTGGCGATAATCACGAAAGCATCCTGTTCTTCTTTGACATCCACGGGGACGTGCACATCGCCGTGGATGCCAACATGTCGGGCGACGCGGTCGCCAGGGTAAGCGTGCTGCATTCGAGCTCGATGTCGGGGGGTCATATATAAAGTCATCATTTGTTCTCTCCTATGTGTTAGGGGGGGGGTGTTTCATATCGGTGAGGATATCGTTGTGTATTTCGTATTGCATATTACGTATTTGGGAAAGCTTACGAAATATGCCGTAGGCAGTACGCAATACGGACACTTTCTCAATTCGTTTGAAACGCACCCAGTTCTTTTTGATTACGATCCTAATCATACAGCACGAGTGTTAGAGGAATACAAACGAATCGTTAGAAGATTGCAAACGTTTTGTAAGTGTTTTATAAGCGGCTTGCTGCACATTTATAAAACCATTCGCGTTAGTAGAGAATCTCAAACTGAAGATAATCCTCCCCCCACGCACATTTTTTGTATACAATATAAGTGATGAAAATCTCAGGTTATTTCCGAAGTCTACCGGCTCAGTTGATCTTGAGCTTTATCGTGGTTGTCGTCCTTACTGCGGCGACAATCGGGTTGCCAGCTATCTGGCTGATCCGCGATCAATTAGAACACCAAATCTGGTCGCAGGTAGCTCAAGGATCACGAGCAGCTCGGGCGCTCTACCAAGCCCGTCAAAGCGAGGTAGATAATTTAGCCATGCTTACTGCTCAACGTCCCACATTACATGAACTGCTTATTCAGGAAGACTGGTCCACCATGGAAGAATACTTGCAGACTCTGCAAATCGGTGCAGGGCTTGATCTCATCGCTGTGTGTGATGCTAACCAGATTGCCGCTGTTTCCTCAGAAATGACCCTCTCAGAGCCAACTTGTAAAGACTTGAGCATAGGAGGTTTTCATCACATTCTACACGGAAACACTTCCCATATCTGGCTCACATCCTCTCATACCATCGTAGGTAATGGATTTTCCGACACGCGCGTTATTGTTGGTTTGATATTGGATGATCATATCGTTGCGGAAATGCATGACCAGACCGGCCTGGAACACACACTCTGGGTTGGTGACCACGCTGTAGCGACCAGCCTCTCCACAGGCATCGCTCCCCTGAATGAGATCATGCAGCAACCAGCGCCCTCTCCAAATCTTGAAACTGAATCCAGCAGCACCTATAAGTTGGAAGGCCAAACCTATTACACTACCCGGCTATTTCTGGACCATGAAAAAACGATCCAGGCTGAGGTAGCCTTAGGAATCGCAGAGATCACAGCGACTCAGAATCGCCTGATTGGAATTTTGTTCAGCAGTATTTTAATCGTGGCGGTCACGGTATCTTTCTTGGGAATCATTGTGGCACGCCGTATCAGCCAACCACTGGTACGCCTTGCTGATACAGCAGCACGGTTCAGCCAGGGCGACCTCAATTCACCTGTGGCCGTCGATGCTCATGTTAGCGAGGTAGTACAAGTCGCATACGCCTTGGAACATGCCCGGGGGGATTTGCTAGAAACGATGTCTAATCTGCGGCGCGAAAAAGATTGGGTCGAACACCTGATTGCATCCATCGTCGAAGGTATTGTGATATTGGATCACTCTGGGCTGATAACCTATTTCAGTCATGGTGCAGAACGTATCACCGGCTGGAGCCAGAACGAGGTAATAAACCATTCCTGCGATGAGATCTTCCGGCTTATCGAGACGGATGCTCTTTTCAGTGAATCTATTCCATCCCCGGGGCAACGGCTAAAAATCAACGTCGAACTAGCAGGAGATCGCACGGCGACACTGGCAATCACGGGCGCTCAATTGGCCCCTTCCGATGTAAAAGATGCGCAGGTGGTGATGGTTTTTCGCGATATCAGCGAGGAAGAAGCCATCCACCGCCTACTGGGACACTTCCTGGCCAACGTGGCTCATGAGTTCCGCACTCCGCTTTCTGCCCTGGCAGCCTCAATAGAGCTATTAGTGGATCAAGTCCATGAACTTACCCTCTCAGAAACCCAGGAATTGTTGAATTCTCTTCATTTGGGGATTGTCAGCTTGCACACTCTGGTAGATAACTTACTTGAAAGCGCCAGCATCGAGGCCGGGCATTTCAGGGTCTCCCCGCGGCGATCTGATTTAGGCCAGGTTATCGCTGAGGCAACCCAAACCATGCGGCCCTTACTTGATAAATATGGGCAGCATTTGACTGTAGAATTACCGACTGCTATCCCCATGGTATGGGCAGATGCACGTCGGATCGTGCAGGTGCTCGTCAACTTGCTTTCAAATGCCAGTAAATACGGGCCCGCTGAAGCAGAGATCATCATCCGAGTATCCCAGGTGGAAGAATGGGTTAGAGTAGAAGTGGCAGATCGTGGACGGGGAATACCCCCTGAACATCGAGAGGATCTGTTTCGCCGCTTCGTTCGCCCCGATTTATCGAACGATGCTGCGGTAATGGGGGCTGGCCTGGGCCTATCCGTCGTAAAAACATTCATTACAGCACATGAAGGCAGGGTTGGCGTCGATGACCATCCAGGCGGGGGATCCATCTTCTGGTTTACCCTGCCATACTATCGGAAAGAGAATAGCCCATGAAAGCGTTAGTCGTAGACGACGATCGAGTTCTTGCTGATGTGATCGCTTTTACCCTAAGACGAGAAGGCTTTGAAGTGCTCATGTCTTATGACGGGGAAAACGCCCTCAAACGCTGGTCTGAAGATCAACCAGACCTGATTGTTCTCGATGTTAACATGCCCAAGCTGGACGGCTTCACTGTCTGTCGACGCATCCGGGAACATGACGATACACCAATCATTTTGTTGACCGTCAGAGGGGAAGAGGATGATATCGTCAAAGGTTTGGAGATCGGGGCGGACGATTATGTGGTAAAGCCATTCAGCCCTCGGCAGCTTGTGGCTCGAGTCAACGCCGTTTTACGCCGCGCAGGCAGCACACTTCAGCCTTCAGAAATGCAGGTTAGAGAATTATGCTATTCTCCAGCCAAAAGAGAAGTGACTCATCTGAGAGATGGAAAAGCCATTCCCCTCACGCCTTTAGAGAATCGTCTGCTAGAATGTTTGATGATTAACGCGGGTCAAGTGATGACTGTAGATATCATCATCGATCATGTTTGGGGTCCAGATGGCGCTGATAGGGATATGTTGCGGCAATTGGTACGCCGCCTGCGTATTAAAATCGAACCCGATCCATCCAATCCGGAATACATCCAAACTGTACCAGGATTAGGGTACGGATTGATATCATAATCTCCGAATTCCTACTCAGGCTCCAAGAGAGATGCCCCGAAAAAAGGGTGTGCGTGGGAGCAACTGCTCCCACGCACACCCTTTTTTCGGGAACGAGGGGGCAAAATATTTGTCACAGCTTTGTCACGGGGGTATCACAAGGTTTGTCATCCTGATTTGTTATATTCAAATTGACGGTTCTCAGTAATCTATCATTCCTGGATTATTAGATTTGGAGGTGACCTATGTTCGCTACACGTGCCCAACAAACCGTCAAAGCGCCCCAATCTTCACTGGAGCGGCAACTCATCATCGATTATCTGGCCGAAAAAGGCTACCGCCTGGAAGATATGCACACGCTGCCCATTGATCTGTCCAAAGAACTGATGACCGCAGCCTGTACCTATGCCTCCCTCAAGCTGGCCGAAATCCAGGCCCGATCTCAGTTCCGGCGCAAAATCCAATTCGAAGAGTAACTACTTAGCCT
>JADHXE010000123.1 GCA_016783125.1 Anaerolineales bacterium | reverse complement strand
GGGTTGCGGAGCAACCCGGCACACCCCTTATTTTCGGTATATTTCTCATTCATCTGCGTAAGTCCTGTTCTGTTAGATCGGGCAAATGAGTCAGGCTAGAAGAATCGGCTGGATCGGGTTAGGGGGGGCAGGGGTCATTTTTAGTTTAATCATTAGTACCTGGTTTTCAGTCTCTGCCTTCATCGATCCGCTTTTTCCCTACGCATCTTATGAAAATGACATATATATCGCCCTTGGCTATCTGGTCATTTTTATCTTTATCGGAATTTCGATATTGCTTGGGAAGTATCGCTGGTTGGGGTTTTCAGCATGGATTATAGGTGCTGCCTTTGTGTTAGTGGCTGCGAGAACTACGTACCTGGCGTTAAGCATTCTTACCCTCCTTTGGTTTCTGTGGGTTAGTTGGTGTATCGGAGATGCGGCCATTCAAAGGATGATCGATCCCCGAGATATTTCTGATGGTGAGAGGGCTGTTCTGGCGATTGTTTTGGGGTGGGGTGTGCTGGTCGTGCTGACCCTCTTCCTGGGGCTGATCGGTTTGTATCAGAAATGGTTCTTTTACCTTTTGTTTTCCCTCGCAGCAATATGGGGGATCTGGAAACACGGGTCTTGGTTCAGTCGTTGGCGACCTGAACTCATCCCAGATTCCTGGCTGGGGGCTTTAGTGCTAAGTTTGTTGATGATCATCGCCGCGGGCATTTTTATGTGGGCATTAGCACCAGCCGTTCGCTATGATTCTGTCAGCTATCATTTAGCTGTTCCCGCCAGATATCTCGAAGCTGGACGCATGATCGAGCTCCCTGAGTCGTTTCAGACTTATTTCGCTCATTATGGGGAGATGCTATACGTGATCGCCTTTGCTTTAGGCGATCAGCCCTTGCCTGGGCTGATCAATTTTTCAGCGGGAATACTCCTTGTAATTCAAACTTATTACCTTGGGAAACGCCTTGGGAATCAAGCTGTGGGCTGGATAGCGGCTGTGATTTTGTTTTCGCTCCCTATTATTGGTATTGAGTCTGCGACAACGTATATCGATATTTTTATCGCCCTGTTTGTGGCCTCAGCTCTTCATGCCGCCATCCTGTGGTCGCAGGGAAATGGTGATAAATGGCTTCTTTTGGTGGGATTATTTTCTGGCCTGGCCCTGGGAACCAAACTGACAGCTCTCTGGTTGTTATTGCCATTTTTGGGGCTGATCTTTGTAGGGATACCCCGAAAAAAGGGTGTGCGTGGGGGTGTACACCCCCACGCACACCCTTTTTTCGGGAACGTTCTCTCGGTCGCTGTAATCGTAATACCTGTTTTGCTGCTGTGGTCTCCCTGGCTGATACGCGATTGGCTTTGGACCGGCAACCCTATTTTCCCAAATCTGAATCCCATCTTCCAAAGTTCTAAGTGGTTTGATAGAAATTTCTTTATTTTCCAACCTACGTTGAAAACCTTCCAAGGGATACTATATTTCCCCTGGTTAGGAGTTGCTGACTCCCACAGTTACTATCACGAAGCTCCCGGCGCTGTTCTGGGCGCTTTACCCATGCTCAGCCTGCCCTGGTTTTATGGGCGGCATCCTCTGGGCCGAAAAGAGCGTTCTCTATTCCTGGTGCTTTTTTTAGCTTCTTTCGCGGCTATGGCCTTGCTCTTCGGTTTTGGTGTCAATGCCCGTTATTTGATGCCGCTTTACCCCTTGCTCAGTGTGTTAGCTGCCTTGAATGTTGCAGCCTTGGGCCAACTTTTATTTAAATGGCGCAAATTTCTGGGAGTGGCTTTCGTCTTGTTCGGGGTGGTTTATATCTTTTCGACCAGGCTGGCATTTACCGTGCGTTGGTGGGAGATTCCCGAACGCTACCCTTTTCAGGTGTGGCTGGGTGAAGAGTCCCCAGAGCAATTTGTGGATCGTATCTTACCGGTTTATGGGGCATTCGAGTATCTAGATCAGCAGGGACGCTTCAAGGTGCTTTCCGTGGGGAATGAACTCAGGCTGTATACGAATTCAGAGATTTATGGCGTTTTCTTCTCAAAAGAGGCCTATCAAGTTCTTCACAGCGCGGCGTCTGCTGATGAATTGGCTCAAAACCTTGAAGGGGGAGGCTATGACTACATTCTGATATACCCACCAGAACAAGAACATCGGCCTGAGATTTATACCTCCCCAGCTCTGAATCAAGATTTTTTTGAACGATATACTTATTTAGAATATAATCAGAGAGATGTTTTTCTCTATCGTTTTATTGTTGGAAACATTGTCAGGTAATGGTACTTGATTTGTAACTGCTCAGGCCATGGAGCGGATTTACCTTGTAGAATTTATCTCACTCTCCGGCGTTCAATCGGGCAAGCTGGTCTCTTACCTTTAGAACGAATTCCCCGGGCCGCAATACGCCAACATCCGGATGCCCTGGCTGGAAGTGACGGATATTGAACGTAACCAGCCAGGGACAACCTTCTCGTAAAGCCGCTACCAAGATAGGTAAATCTTTTGGATTGGCTATCCCTTGATGAGTAAGCAGTTCTTCCGGGTTTGGGTTTGGGAGTACCTTCAGGCACCGGCTGACAAGGTGATTGAAGGCGGGGAGAGTATGTGGCAATTTCGCGTTCAGGTTACGCTGTGCTTCAGTTATCACCTGCTCTGAAGTTAGGGTATCTATGAGCGTGATTTCAGCCAACCGCAAAATCAACAAACTCGCTCCGTGTTCGGTTGGTGAGGCTGCTCCTGCAAATAGAACATCTGCATCGATAAATACCTGGGGTTTAGGTTGCTTGGTCGGAGTCATATTTCTCCTGGTGATATCGTTGGCGTTGTTCGCGCAGCCCTCGTAGCAGTTCTTCCAGGCTCACCCCGGCTTCCAGGCGTGCCCGCTCAATCTCTCGAGCTAATTCAGGAACCATGGGAACCATGGGCGTTAACACGAAAATCCCATCCATATCGACCAGGCGAAATGTATCCCCTTCATGGATTGCGTATCGTTCGCGCAATTCAGAAGGCAAAGTCAACACACCTCGTTTGCGAACTTGAAGCGTTGCTTCCATTTTGACACTCCTTGTGTTGGAAGAAATTCTGCATTAGCAGATTATCTGCATTGTACTATAGAAACAATTTTTATGTGTTTGGAGATGTATCCCCATGAAGCAATTCTCAATGAACTGTTATGACTCATCAAGTGAAGTTCATCCGTTTGTGGAAGAATTTCAAGCCTTGATGGCTTATCGAGGGCTGGTGGTTCAGTTTGTGGCCCGAGCGATAAAAACTCGCTACAAACGCTCGATCTTGGGCGTGGTATGGACGATGCTCAATCCATTGTTGACTATGATCGTGCTCACGGTGGTATTCTCCCAACTCTTTCGGATTCAAATAGAAAACTTTCCTGTGTATGTTCTCAGCGGCCAACTAGTGTGGACCTTTTTCTCGACGACGACCAGCAGCGCGATGGGCGAGATGATCTGGAGCGGGGAATTGATCAAGCGCATCTATGTGCCAAAATCGGTCTTTGCGGTGGCGGCAATCGGTACGGGGTTGATCAATTTTCTATTCTCGTTGCTGCCGCTGCTGATCATTGCTCTGGTGTTAGGTGTCAGTATAAGCCCGGCCATGTTTACCTGGCTGTTGACAATACCCCTTTTATCTATTTTCTCCTTAGGGTTGGGTTTACTGCTCTCGACGGCGACTGTCTATTTCGCGGACATGCAGCCGGTCTATAATGTGCTTTTGACAATTTGGCTTTACCTGACGCCGGTTATTTATCCCATCGAAATCGTTCCCCAACAGTGGCATTGGTTGTTTCGTATAAATCCAGTTTATTATTTTGTGGAAGCTTTTCGGGAACCGTTATTGAATGGTAAAGTTCCCGGCTGGGAAATCTGGCTTCCAGCAACTGGATTTGCATTGGCGATCTTTTTAATAGGTGGCCTGGTATTTACGGCCAGATCGAGCGAATATGCTTACCGGATATAACCAAACCACCAAGGCACGAAGGTACAAAAGTTTTCTTGGTGCCTTTGGGTCTTAGTGGTGAAATTTTCATTTTGACGTATGGCACAGAAGGAACCTGACTTGTACATCGACGAAGAAGATTTTGTGATCCACGTTGAAGGCGTATCTGTGCAGTACCGGATTCCTCGCGAGCAGCTCTCTGGGATCAAGGAATATGCCATCCGTTGGTTGCAAAGGCGATTGCAATATCGTAATTTTTGGGCCTTGAATGATGTCAGCATTGAGGTTCAAAAGGGGGAGTTTTTCGGGATTGTCGGCCGCAATGGCGCCGGGAAGAGTACTCTGCTCAAGGTGATGGCGCGGGTTGTCAGGCCAACCCTGGGGAGAGTAGTTATGCTTGGGAGAACAGCACCCCTCCTCGAGCTGGGCGCGGGATTCCATCCTGAATTGACAGGTAGAGAAAATATTTTCTTGAACGGTGCTTTGCTGGGATTATCCCGCAAGGAGGTCGTTGAGCGTTTCGATGAGATCATTGCTTTTTCTGAGATCGATGAGTTCATCGATGCGCCCTTGCGCACGTATTCCACCGGAATGGTAGCGCGCCTGGGTTTTTCGGTGGCTACCAGTGTACGACCGGATATTATGCTGGTGGATGAAGTCCTTTCCGTTGGAGATTCCCAATTTCAGGAGAAATGTTTAGCGCGCATGAGCGCCTTTCAGGAACAGGGCACCACGATTGTGTTGGTCACGCACAGTATGGACAGAGTAGAAGCCTTCTGTGAACGGGCGATCTGGTTAGATGGGGGAAAAATTGCAGTTCAGGGGGAAGCATCAGCAGTCGTTAGCCAATACTTGCAAGCGTTAAAGAAAACCAAAGCGTGAGCAATACCGGGAAACTAAGGGTTCTGTTTTGTCGATCTAATCCCGTCGCGCCAGACCCGCGCGTGGAAAAGGCAGTGAGGACATTATCTGAGGCGGGATACGACGTAAGCATCTTGTGCTGGGACCGCACCGGGGAACTGCCTGCTCGAGATTTGGTGAGCGGCATACACTTCTTCCGGCTGCCCATAAAAGCCCAGTATGGAACCGGGATGGGAAATTTCTCCGCGCTGCTGCGATGGCAATGGGCGCTGCTGCGATGGCTGATCTCTCACCGTCGGGAATATGATCTGATTCACGCTTGCGACTTTGACACGGTCCTGCCTGCGATGATTTGTAAGTTGCTATTTGGCAAGAAGATTATCTACGATATTTTTGACTTTTATGCCGATCACTTAAGGGCTACGCCAAGGTGGATTAAAGACATCATCCGAACTGTTGATCTGCGAGTGATCAAGTCTGTGGATGGGCTGATCGTTACTGATGATTCTCGCTGGGAGCAGATTGGGCTTGGACCCCCACCAAATAGCGCGATTATCTATAACACACCCCAGGATGTTAGAAAAATCTCTGGGTTCGAGAACCACCCTGCTCCCTCGCGCGGGTTGCGCCTAGTTTATGTGGGCTTACTCCAAGTGGAACGGGGTCTGCTGGATATACTTCCGCTCTTGCAGAAGCATTCGAACTGGCATTTGGATCTGGCCGGTTTCGGCGGAGATGAAGAACAAATCCTGGCTTTGGCTGAGGGTTTGCCCAATGTGCGATGGCGCGGCCGGATTCCATATCAGCAGGCTTTAGCACTGACCAATGCTGCTGACGTAGTGCTGGCGCTTTACGACCCGTCTTTGCCTAATCATCGCTATGCCAGCCCGAATAAACTATTCGAGGCCATGATGCTAAGCAAACCTGTGATCGTGGCTGAGAATACCAATATCGACAAAATTGTCTCTCAAGAAAACTGCGGCATAGTTGTTACGTATGGGAGCCGTGCTGAACTTGGGGAGGTATTAGACAGCTTGCTAGGAGACATGGACTTGCGGCGCGAATTGGGAGCCAATGGGCGGCGAGCCTACGAGCGCCACTATAACTGGTCAAAAATGGGGGATCGCCTGCGCCACCTTTACGCCCAGCTAGGATAAAATGGGGTAAATCCAACACCCAACATTCAATCTCCAACCTCCAATACCCAATACCCAATCTCTAATCTCCCCCAACCCATGCCCAAAATCATCCTCACCGCCAACACTGACTGGTTTCTATATAACTTCCGGTATGCCCTGATCCACCATCTGCGGGATGAAGGTTTCGATGTCACACTGGTTTCCCCGCCTGGAAAATTCATTCAACAATTTTTGGAGGATGGCTTCTCTTGGATTCCCTGGAAGCTTCAGCGCAGAAGCATAGTGCCGTGGCTTGAGTTGATTTCACTGTACCACATCGTCAATATTTATCGCCGTGAGCGCCCGGATATTGTCCATCATCACACCGTAAAATCCGTGCTGTATGGCTCGCTAGCAGCCTCTCTTGCAGGTATCCCTGGGATCGTGAACTCAATTTCAGGGCGCGGTTATGTATTCTCAGGGGGGGATTTTCAATCCCGCATGATTTATAGACTGATTCGGCCATTTTATCGCTATGCCTTGCGGGATGTCTCATCGACAGTGATCTTCGAGAATCAGGCCGACCGCGATTTCTTTATAAAGTCCAGCTTTTTGTCCCCTGAACGACTTTGTCTGATTGAAGGCGTCGGGGCGGACCCTGAACGCTTTGCGCCATCTCCAGAACCGGATAACGGCTCTTTGGTCATTGTGATGGCGGCGCGCACGTTATGGAATAAAGGCGTCGGGGTGTTTGTGGAGGCGGCGCGTATTTTACAAAAACGCCTGCGAGTGCGCATGGTTCTGGTCGGTGAACCTGATCCTGGTAATCCAACATCAGTGAAGGTGGGGGCACTCAAAGAATGGCACCGCCAGGGGATCATCGAATGGTGGGGCTGGCAGCAGGATATGGAGCGCGTCTATGAGCAATGTCATATCGTTGCCTTGCCGACGATGTACGGGGAAGGTGTTCCTACCGCTCTGCTTGAAGCCGCTGCTTGTGGTCGTCCTGTAGTTGCCACAGATATGCCTGGCTGCCGTTCTGTTGTTCAACATGAGAAGAACGGTTTGCTGATCCCGCCAAACGATCCCCTGGCTCTGGCTCAAGCGCTCGAACGGCTTGCCCTGGATCCATCTCTGCGTATGAGAATGGGGGCCGCCGGACGCCAGATTGTGTTAGAGAAGTTTACTCATAAGCAGATCAACCAGGCCACTTTGCAGGTGTATCAGCATCTGCTGGAATCCTTTGGAATGGAGTAAAATCTTTCCATTCTGTATTCGACTACGGAATGTTGAAAACAATAATCTCACGCCAATGCGCTAAGTCGCTAAGAAAAAATCGGCATGGTTCAAAATACTGAGAATCTAGCTTGACAAATTTGAAGCATGAGAAAACACGAATATGCACGAATTGGCCGAATTGCACAAATAAAGCCATGAAAAATTCGTGTAACTCGTGATATTCGTAATCATTCGTGATGCCAACGGCACGCAAAGCGAAGCGAACCGAACCGAACCGAACCTGTGACGCTAATTGTAAAGGTGTTTTTGGTTCAAAATGAGCCATGCCAAAAAATCTTGCCCTTTGCGCCTTTGCGTCTTAGCGTGACACCCGTTTACCTAGCTTCTGATATTTCGTACAGATAGAGATTTATATGTCTAATGAATGGAACTTGCGTGATATTATTTTCACCTTAACGCACCGCTGGTACGTGATCGCGGTGTGCTTTTTGGTGGGCGCTTTATTGGGGTGGGGAGCGAGCAAGTTGTTGCCTCCCTTGTATCGGGCTGATTTAGATTTGTATGTCGGTATCAATGCCTACCGGGGTCCGCGGGATAGATATATCGTCCAGGTAGTTCAAGATGAGTTGAGAAAACTCGATGATTACAAAAATTGGCAAATGGAGCAGCTCAACGGCCTGGCGCTGACGGATGATTTCTTGTTGGACACTTTAGAACGCTTGCGGGCCAAGGATGCATATTGGCTGGATGTCTCCGTTGAGCATCTTTTCTATCAGTTGCGTGGTTCTTGGCGCAACGCCGGTCGTTGGCACTTAGCCGCTGAGGCCTCAACGCCGGAGTTGGCTATCCAGGCCGTCGAAAGCTGGGCTGAGGTAATTGATGAGCGCATGAATGATGGGATCATTCATTCTCGCGAACTTGTAGCCATCGATACGTCCCTGGTGTCCACAGCAGATGAATTGACTGACCACTTGGTGCGATTTCAGGCGCTATCTCAAGTGAAGTCAGATTTGGAAGATGCTCGCCCGGTTTTGGAAGACAATCCACCAGATGAGCCATGGGGAGCTTATGACCATTGGCGTTTGATCTCTCAGACCACCCGCGCCGCGGACTGGGATCCGGGGTGGGGTGCCGTGCTTGATGCTTATCCTGCTCCCCAGGCATTGCCCGCTGAATACTTGCTCTGGATGGCACGCGCTCTCGCTATGGTCGAAAGCGACCTTGAAGTATTGCCAGAGCGCATCGAATACTTGGAAGCACTTCACGAGACCTTATCTGAGCAATATGCTGAAACAGCCGAGAAAAGTCTGGGGTTATCAGCGGCAATGGATATTGATCTCTCCGAAGAAGTATCCCCTCAAATTGAAGATGTGCGCCCCTCAGGATCATTGATGCTGGTTGGTGGATTCTTGACGGTTATAGCCTGGCTGCTAATCGGGTTGGCGCGCCTCACATATCGGGGAGAAGCATAGTGCGTTCATCCTGGCTTCCTAAAGCCCAAAAGGTCGTTTGGGCGATATTCCTGTTCACGCTGCCGGTGACAAGTTTTCCCTACTTCCCTGGTGGGGTTGGGGGTCGTACGGAAGTGCGGCCGCTGTCCCTCTATCCCTTGGTGATCCTCGTATTCCTGGTGACAATACCGCGCTTGCTCAGTAGACCGATTCCTCGAACAGCAATCCCACTGGGCGCTTTTGCATTGGCGGCAATTGCCAGTACCGCCTTTGCCTTTACCCAGGGCATAGACCCTGATATCAATATCACAGTGGCCTCGCGTGCTATTCGTATGTTGGTCACATTGGCTCTGGGGGTCGCTTTCTATATCACCGTTGCTGTTACTCCAACCACCAAAGATGAACTGCGGTTTTCCCTGCGTTGGTTGTATGCAGGTTTTGTCATGGCCTTATTCTGGGGGTCAATTCAGATGGGCTATATTCTCTTTTACACGCCAGAATATTTCGATACCATCGAGTATTTACAGGGCTTCATCTCTGTACGCGGCCTATTCGAAACGCGTATTTCAGGGATGACCTATGAACCCAACTGGTTCGCAGAGCAGATTTCGTTTTTGTTGATGCCCTGGCTGTTCGCGGCGGTGATGTCTAATTACACTGCATTTCGCTGGCGTTGGCGCTGGTTGACTATCGAAATGCTGCTCTTGGCTTGGGCTTCGGTGGTGTTGATCTATACCTACTCACGCACAGGCTACGTGCTCTGGATTTTGCAACTGATTTTGGCCTTCTTTTTTAGGCCGCGCAAAGTTACCGAGCGTGGCGAGCGCTGGGGATTAATTGTCAAGCGCGTTCTTCAGGTCGGTTTCCTCGTTGTGCTGCTGGCGATTGTGGTATTTGTGGCTGGTTCACGCAATCGCTATTTCTCCCGCCTCTGGAATTATTGGACAGACGAGAATGCTGCAGGGTCGTATATCCAATATATTGCGGTCAGCCAGCGCATTGCCTATTGGGAAACAGCTTACCGAATCTATGAAGATGACCCCTGGCTGGGTATCGGTCTGGGCAATTACACCTTCTACTTTGAAGAGAAGCTTTCAGATCGTCCTTTGTTCCCAACGCCAGAGCTGCTTTATAAATTTACCCCTGCCGAAGGTAGAAACCGGGTCGTTGTGCCAAAGAATGTGTTTGTAAGGATTTTGGCCGAGACCGGTTTATTAGGCACAGCGGCTTTCCTGGCCTTTGTGGTTGGGGTTTTAGGTTGCGCGCTGTATCTCTTTAGGGCCTCACAACCTGAGGCTCGATATTTAGGCCAGGCAGGTTTATTGGGATTGGTGGTTTTCCTCGGGGTGGCCTTTTCCGTTGATTCTTTCGCCGTACCCAATATGTGGATATTGTTCGGGTTGGTGACGGCCAGCGCGCAAATCTATAGTGCGCCTTCAGGAGTTGGTCAGTGATCGGTATCTTCTTAAAAATATAGAGATGCAGGCGTAGGTCAGGTTGATAACCTGACCGCCGGATTATCAATCCGGCCTACATCCCCCAAAATATTGAAATGGGTGTGTTTCATTTCAGTTGAAGATGTCGTTGCGTATTTCGTATAATGTATTACGTATTTGGGAAGGTTTACGAAATATGCCGTAGGCAGTACGTAATACGGACACCTGCGTTCGGCGCATCAACTCATTTGAAATGCACCCTATTGAAATGATACTTCGACAGATTGTAAAGCTATCGAGTTATCAGAAGAGTTATGAAAAACAAATTTGATCGGAAAATATTAATAAGCATGGTGGTTGTGGGGATAGTTTACTTCGCGCTGATGATATTCTCAAATTTCACCGGTGCTAAGAACATCAACATGCTGGCGATATTCGAGAAAGATGAATTCGCCCAAATAAAGCACGTCCTGCGCATGTTGACCCCCGGGGAGACACTCTACGATACGTTGCGGCATTTCTTCGTCTACTTGCATTATTTCTACGGTTATCCCTTCTATCTCTTTTCGGCAATCATGATGTTGCCCTATCGCTTGTTGGCAGGCACCGATTGGGGGAATAATATCGCTGTGACCGTGCTGCTCCTGCGGCAGTTGGTCAGCGTTCTCCCGATGATCATTTCCATTGGTTTGATGGTTGGCCTGCAAACCAAAAAGAAATCGATCTATATGGTTTTGGGATTGTTCGTTTTTTTGCTTTCCATACCAGCTGTAATCCTGAATAATTTTTGGTGGCACCCTGATAGTCTGGCCATACTCCTGGTTGTGCTCACTATATTCTTCATCGATAGGGATGAGTTTCAGTATGGGAAGTATTTCTACCTGGCTGCCATTACTTGCGGCATAGCTTTTAGCGTCAAGTATGCGGGCGCATTTTTTGTGTTGGCAATTCCCACTTATCTGATTTGGGGGATTGTTTCCAGGAAGATTGTCTGGCGGCGCGCTTTCTTCTTAGCGCTATCTTTTGTTTTGGTGATGTTCGTGGCTTTATTGATTTCGAACCCCCTGCTGCTTTTACCTCAGGAGCGGGATGAAATCATCCAGATTCAACAACTTCAGTTCGTACAAACCCGGATTGGATATTATTCTGTCAACCCCGATTGGAATTTGAGCGTTGAAAAAATCAATCGCATTGTTTGGCCTTATTATGCTCAGTGGTTTACGCTGATCCTTCTGGTCGCCGGTCTGATCAAGGGGATCGCCTCGTCTCGTTTCCGTTTGATCAATGTGATGATCTTGATGTATATCTTGCCGTATATCTTTACTGTTGGCACATCCTCGATAAGACCGCTTTATTTTTTGCCCGTGATTATCCCCTTAGCATCCAGTTTGGTGCACCTGTTTCCAGAGAATATTTCTTTCAGAGGAGATGTTTGGAGACAGGCAAACCTTCAAAGCAAGATTCAACGCCTTCTTCCATGGGGTTTGTTGATCCTGCTCCTAGGGCAATTTGGCATCTACATCCAAAAGGATATAGAAATCTACGATGGCATCCTCTACCGGGAAGAGCGTTCAGAGAGCATAGCTTTCTATCAAGATGTCGAGAATCTTTTGGTCGAGCACGATCTTGATGTCCAGCAGTTGAAGATCTATCGCGATCCAACCGCGTATGTGCCTCCAAAGCCCAACTATGAAATTTTGATGAAGTGGAAACTGGCCTCATATGATTATCTAAACGCCACTCAGCCCGATTTGCTCCTGCTTGAGATGGCGTATGTTTTGGAGTTTGCCAAGCCTGATGCGATAGAAAACGCGGTTGACCCTGGCGACATGATCGCCTGGCAGCAGTTTTATGGAGATGCCTACGCTGACCAGTTGCCGGGCTATTCGATTTTCTTTCAGAATGAGTACGGCCTGGCATTGATACGCAGTGAACTTCTAAAGTAGTTCTTATCTTCGTAATGTAGAATTTATCGGAAAGAAAAAATACCATTATGAATCGCACACTTATTATTATCCTCATTATTTTAATATTCACACTATTTTGTTGTTGCCTGTGTTTCATCCTGGTCGCTGCTGGGGGAATGGCTTTTCAGATTTTTCAGGATGGCGATGCTTCCTGGGAATTGGAAGTGGGTTTGCCAACAGAAACGCCGGTAGTTTTACGCCCCACCTTGCAGCCTACCAGAAACCCACTGAGTACGCGCCCCACAGCCGAGAGCCAATCCAACTCTGAAGATGGATCTCCAAAAGCCGAGTTTGTTGAGGGCGCGCTTGTTCCCCTGGATACACTGCATACGCTAGAAAAAGCCGTCATCCCGCCCAATGACTTGATTGATTTAGCCGCACGCCTTCAAGGGAGAAAAAATATTCCCCTGACCGTGGCAGCGCCGGCAGCGCCCTTACAGGTTGGCGCCACGGATGTCATGTGGGTCACCAATGTGGATACTAACGATAACTTCCAGATCGATGTCACCCTGCAATACGTCACTGAGCATGTTTATTTCTGGATCGAAGATGGTATTCACTTTGATGAAAGTGACCTGGCAGAATTGGTTGAAACATTCGAGACGAAGATTTACCCCACCAACCGTGAGTTCTTTGGCAGCGAGTGGACCCCAGGGGTCGATGGCGACCCTCACTTGTACATTGTCTATGCTGAAGATCTTGGTTATGGTCTGGTAGGATATTTCTCTTCCGCTGATGAGAATCACCCCCTGGCTCATGAATATTCCAATGCGCACGAGGCTTTCGTCCTCAATGCTGACAACCTCTGGCTTTCTGGCGACTTTACCCTAGGCGTTCTGGCGCATGAATTCCAGCATATGATCCATTGGTATGGTGATCGCAATGAATCATCCTGGCTCAATGAG
>JADHXE010000122.1 GCA_016783125.1 Anaerolineales bacterium | reverse complement strand
CAAGAAAAAGCCGAATTGCGGGCCAAAAAGGAGAAGTAGAGGTGTAGTTTCCGAAAAAAGGGGTGCGTGTGCGGTTTCACTGCACACGCACCCCTTTTTTCGGAATATTTTTACTGTTGGGCTTTTCCTTGCAGGTTTTACTTCTTTAGGGCATAATATTTCTACCGCCTGGATCGCTCTCAGCGACCGGGACAAACTGATCACCGTTCACTGTTTACTGCTTACTGAATCAGGCCCCTACCTGAAAGGAGGGTACCTTGTCCACTTTACCCCTTGATTCCCCCTCAACACGTCAAAAAATAACCACGCGCTCATACCGTCTGAAGAAACAGCGTGGTGTACCCATCACCATGCTGACGGCATACGATCACCCCACTGCCCTGGCGCTTGATCAGGCTGGGATCGATTCCATCCTGGTGGGCGACTCGTTGGGCATGGTGGTGCTGGGATATGAGAACACCCTGCCGGTTACCATGGAGGATATGCTGCACCATTGCCGGGCTGTGGCCCGCGGCGCCCAGTATGCACTTCTGATTGGCGATATGCCCTTTATGTCGTACCAGGCTGATGTGCCTGATGCTGTGCGCAACGCCGGGCGTTTCCTGCAAGAGGCGGGGATGGACGCGGTTAAGCTCGAGGGTGGTCGCGAACGGGTTGAGGCCATCCGCGCCATTGTGGGTGCGGGCATCCCTGTGATGGGACACCTGGGGCTGACTCCGCAGAGCGTCAACCAGTTTGGCGGCTTTCGCGCTCAAGGACGAACCGCCGCGGCTGCCAGAGGACTTCTCGAAGACGCGCTCCTGCTAGAAGAAGCTGGCTGTTTTAGCATTGTGCTGGAGTCTGTGCCTGAACGCCTGGCGGAATTGGTTTCCCAGCGCCTGGAAATCCCCACTATCGGAATTGGCGCGGGGGCAGGTTGTGACGGCCAGGTATTGGTCACCCATGACATGTTGGGGTTGTTCGACCGCTTCACGCCCCGCTTTGTCAAACATTATGCCAATCTGCATGAGGAAATGGAGCGCGCCTTTTCAGCCTATAAAGCTGATGTGAAAAGCCGCGCCTTCCCTGCCGAAGAACACACTTTTAGTATCTCGGATGAAGAATGGCAGGCTTTTCTGGCAAAGTTGGATTAGGGAGCGATTTCTTCGGGAGAGATCAACTCAAGCCCGGGCACGCGCTGGAAATGATCGGTATTGCGAGTGAGCAATGGCAGGTTATGAGATAGGCAGATGCCAGCAATTTGCGTGTCTAAGACTCCAATCAGTTTCCCCTCTCTTTGCAAGGTTTGCCATATTCTCGCAGCTTGGGGTGCCGAGAATTCGTCAAATGACAGAATTGTTAATTTCTCTATCTATGATAAATCGCGAGGCTGCCATGATCGATTCATCTCCTCCCGGATTTCTCGATAAGCTTTCTCATCCTCTTCAGACCACAATCCCCAATGCTCATCTAGGATTGCCTGCCGCCTGGCGATTTCCTCCTCCGAGAAATTCGCCGGAACCAGCACCGGCTTGCTGGGGCGCACTTCCACTTTATCACCATCTCGAAGTCCGATAGCTTCAAGTTTTTCTTTTTCGATTGTCAAGTCTTTACCATCAAAAACGAGTAGTATGCCGTTCATGGCGGCCTCCTTTGGAGATAGTTGGATTGTATAATGATTGAAAGTGTATTGATTGTTGGAACTGGGGCGTTAGCTAATCTCTTCGCGGCGCGCTTGGCGGCCCGCGGGGTTTTGATCACCATGCTGGGAACCTGGCCTGAAGGTTTAGCTGCTTTGCAGAAAAGTGGTGTTCGCTTGATCGATGGAGGTGGGAAAGAGCGCGCTTTTCCTGTAAAGGCAACCAATAATCCTGATGATTGCGTTAGGGCGAATCTTGCTTTAGTGTTGGTCAAGGCCTGGCAAACGGAGCGGGCTGCTGGTCAATTGGCGAAGTGCCTTGCTCCCGAGGGTGTTGCCCTGAGCTTGCAGAATGGTTTGGGTAACAAAGAGATCCTGGCTAAATATCTCGGTGATCAGCGCGTGGGGCTAGGTGTCACCACCACTGGGGCAACCCTGCTCGGGCCAGGCCGCGTGCGTCCCGGTGGGGAAGGGGTGATATCATTGGGAGCACATCCCCGCCTCGGGTCAATGCCCGAACTTTTAGAACAGGCTGGTTTTAATATCGAAATCACAAGTGATCTAGACGCGCTGATCTGGGGCAAGTTGGTCATCAATGCGGCCATCAACCCGCTGACGGCCCTGCTGCGCGTGCCTAACGGGGAGTTGTTGGCGCGGCCATCGGCGCGAGCGATTATGACCAGGACTGCCCGCGAGGTTTTCGATGTGGCCACGGCCAAAGGGGTGCGGCTGCCCTTCGACGCCCCGGTGTCCGCAGCAGAAGATGTCGCCCGCCGTACAGCCGCCAACCGCTCATCGATGCTGCAGGATGTCAGCCGCGGCGCGCCCACTGAAATCGACGCTATCTGTGGCGCGGTTGTGCGTACTGGGGAACAAGTTGATGTGCCAACCCCAACCAATTACACACTATTGCGGTTAGTGAGTTTCATGACCGCCGACGAGTAATATTTGACGAGCGCATTATGAAAACAGTTATTTCTATACCCGAACTACGCGCTGCGCGTGCAGAACTCCCTGGGCCGGTGGGGATTGTGCCCACCATGGGGTATTTGCACGAGGGCCATCTTTCTTTAGCCAGACGTGCCCGCGAAGAATGCGCCTCTGTTGTGACCACTATTTTTGTCAACCCCACCCAATTCGCCCCGGAGGAAGACCTGGACGCTTACCCGCGCGATCTGGAACGTGACCTGGGCTTGTTGGACGAAGTGGGCGTGGACCTGGTTTGGATGCCAACGCCTGAGGTGATATACCCTGAAAACTTCCAGACCTGGGTCGTTGTTGAAGATTTGACGCAAGTACTCGAAGGTGCCAGCCGCCCGACGCATTTCCGCGGTGTCACAACCGTGGTCGCCAAGCTTTTCAACGTGGTGCAGCCGCAAAAGGCCTATTTTGGACAGAAGGATGCCCAGCAGGCCGTGGTCATCCAGCGCATGGTCAAAGACCTCAACTTCCCCGTTGAGATTGTGGTCTGCTCGATCGTGCGCGAACCCGATGGGTTGGCGATGTCCAGTCGCAACGCCTATCTCGACCCGGCCCAGCGTCAGGCGGCTACCGTGCTCTCGCGCTCGTTGAATGCCGCCAAAGATGCCTTCCAGGCCGGAGAGCGCGGTGCCGATCAGCTGCGCGCCATCGTCATGGATATCGTCAACGCCGAGCCGCTGGTCGCGCTGGAATATATCTCCTGCGCCCACCCCGAGACGCTGCTAGAGCTGGATGGCTCTATCGAACGCGCTTTGCTCTCTATGGCCGTGCGGGTTGGGAAAACGCGCTTGATAGATAATTTGGTTGTTGGAGGTTAGATGATGGATATTGGAGATTGGATATTAGGTATTGATTTTCCCAATCCCCAATAGCCAATATCTAATCTCTAATATCCAATACCCAATCTCCATTTCTCTCTTTCTGCCCAATTAGGAATACTATGCTCTTAACTATCGACATTGGAAACACCAACATCACCCTGGGCCTCTACGATGGCGAAAGCCTCGGCCCGCGCTGGCGGTTGGCGACTGTCCACGAACGCATGCCCGATGAATACGGCTTGCAGATCGTGGGGTTGCTTGAACATGGCTGCTGTTCGCCAGATAAGATTACGGGGGTGTGCATGGCCTCGGTTGTGCCGCCCCTGACCGCCAAGATTGTCCAGGCCTGCCGGGATTATCTCGATCACGATCCCCTGGTCGTAGATGCGGGTGTCAAAACCGGTGTACGCATCTTGTACGAGAATCCCCGCGCCGTGGGCGCTGACCGGGTTGTCGATGCGGCCGCGGTGCAGCGGTTGTATGGCGGCCCGGCCTGCGTGGTCGATTTTGGCACCGGCACTACCTTCGATGCCATTTCTCCTGAGGGGGATTATCTCGGTGGGGCGATTGCCCCAGGGATCGGCATCGCCGCCGAAGCGCTTTTCACCCGGGCGGCCAAGCTGCCGCGCGTCGACCTGGATCGACCCCCCTCGGCGATTGGCCGCAACACTACTCACGCCTTGCAATCAGGCTTGCTCTTCGGGTATGTGGGCCTGGTCGAGGGCATGGTGGCCCGCTTCCGCAAGGAACTCGGCCCGGAGATGAAGACCATCGCCACTGGCGGCCTGGCGGAGGTCGTCGCTCGCGAGACGGATGTGATTGATATCATCGCCCCCTGGCTGACGCTGGATGGGCTGCGCATTGTGTGGGAATTGAATCAGTGAACTGTGGGCAGTGGGCAGTAAACAGTGATCAGTCGGAAAAAACTCACTGATGACTGACGCAGAATATTTCCTTGAGCTGCAAACTGAAACTGGTTGGGGGCGAGTGCTGGCCCGTTTTACCGAATGGTGCCGACCTCAGCGAGGCTGGCTGACTCTTGATGTGGGTACTGGCCCCGGGCTGCTGCCTGCCTTGCTGACCCGCGCTGGGTGCTGTTCCTTCGGCACAGATCTCGACCCAGAGATGTTCCAGCCCAATCCTCTTCACAAAGATGTTGTCATCGCCGAAAGTTTAGTTTTGCCTTTTCCGTCAAGAGCTTTTGATCTGGTCACTGCCAGCAATGTACTCTTTTTACTTCCCCAGCCGCTGATGGCCTTGAAAGAGATTTCCCGGCTATTGCACTCCGATGGACAGATTGCCCTGCTCAACCCCTCAGAGCATCTCAGCGTGGCCGCCGCAACCGAATTGGCCGATCAGCGCGGCTTACAGGGTCTGGCGCGAGAAACCCTGATCAACTGGGCTGCCCGCGCAGAAGAAACCCACCGTTGGACGGAAAGCCAGTTGCATGAGTTATTCGCCAGAGTAGGGTTAGAATTCGTTGAAACCGCGACCGCTGTTGGACCAGGCTTTGCCCGTTTCGTGCGTGGCTTTTTATTTGGATAAGCACCTTATTCCTGTCATTCTGAGTAAACTCACAGCGCGACTGGCACTGCTCAAACAGAAAGAAACTCGAATTCTGTGTCACTGCGAGCGTTCGCTTTGCGTGCCGTTGGCATTACGAAGCAGTCTCCTTCTTCATGAGTAGAGATTGCTTCAGCGGTAAAGCTGCTTCGCAATGACAGAGATAAGTTTTTCAGGGATTCCTCATCACATTCTTCCTCGGAATGACAAACGAAAGTAGAGAAATGAACACACCTAAATTCCCACAACGTATTCCAAAAGCGCCTACCATTGGCGAAAAAGCATCCTTCTCCCGCACGCTCACGGAGGGGGATGTGTCCTTGTTTATCGGTGCTACCTGGGACGTCAATCCCTATCACACCGATGAAGTCTTTGCCCAGCAGACCCCCTTCAAAAAGCGCATCGTGCCCGGCCTGCTCACTGCCAGCCTGCTGACTCACCTGGGCGGCCTGTGGGCCTTCCTGGCGAACGAGATGAAGTTTGAGTTTCTAGCCCCGGTTTACGTCGGCGATACCATCACCGCCGAAGCCGAAGTTGTCGAAGCCGAGGCCACCGAGGCTGATGAAGAGCGCGGCTGGGTGCGTTTGGGCTGCTGCTGCATCAACCAGACGGGTGAAGAAGTCCTTCGAGCGGATGTGACGGGATTCCCTGGCCAGTTTGAAGAATGACGGACCTCAAGATTATTTTGAAGCAAATCGCCGCTGAGCAAACGCTCCATTTGCGGCGCGATGTGCTGCGACCGGGTGTGTCTCTATCCGATGCCATCAGCCTGGCGGATGATGACCCTCGGGCTTATCATGTTGGCGTGTTTGTGGGAGATGAGTTGGTGGGGGTTGCAACGGTTCTACATCGACCCGCCGACTCATGAGGAACGTCCGGGAGCATGGCGTCTGCGGGGTATGGCTGTACGTGAGGATTTGCGCGGTCATGGCATCAGCAGGCTGGTGCTGCAGGATTGCATCGCGCATATCGCCTCGCAAGGCGGTACTTATATGTGGTGCAACGCCCGTCCGCCCGTTTTGGACTTTTATCGCAAACTGGGATTCGAGGCGGTTGGCGAGGAGTTCTATAAACCTGTGACTGGCCCTCACTATGTCATTGCAAGATCAATCCCCTGAGTACAAGCCTCCAATCTCTAATCTCAATCTTCAAACATCCAACCAATTTGACATCCCCCTCCGCGTGCGGTAACATCCGCAACTGATTACTGGAAACTGATAACTGTATACTGTTCACTGCTCACTTAAAAATGTTCTCCTTCATCTCAAAATTCATCCCCCTTTTCATCTACCCCCTTGGCCTGACCTGGATTCTGCTCGTTGTGGCATTAGTGTTGCGCAAGAAGCCGGGCTGGCAGAGGGCTGCGATTATCTTGGCGATTGCCCTGATCTGGATTGGCGGCAATACCTGGGTGGCCAGTGCCCTTGAGCGCAACTTGGAATGGCAGTATCTACCGCCCGAAGAATTCGCGGAAGAGGATGTCATTGTGGTGCTTTCCGGGGGCACAGACGCCCCTCTGTATCCTCGCAGTACCGTCGAAGTCAACGGCTCAGGGGACCGGGTGATCTATGGGGCGCATTTATATCATCGAGGAGTCGCCTCCCACCTTTTGGTTTCAGGAGGCAGCGTCCCCTATCTCGGGGAGAGCGTTCCCGAATGCCAGCAGATGGCTGAACTGCTGGTCATGTTGGGGGTCCCGGAAGATGCAATCTGGCAGGAAACCTTTTCTCGCAATACCTATGAGAATGCTCTTTACAGCTATGAATTCCTCCAAGAGAAGGGCATCAATCATATTGTGCTGGTCACTTCGGCGTTTCATATGCCCAGATCGGTGATGCTCTTCGAACAGCAGGGCTTCAAAGTCATCCCCGCTCCGACGGATTATCATATCACCGTAGAGAGCTGGGGGCGCCTGTGGGAGCCGGATTTCCTCACCCAGCTGTATAATTTTTTTCCCACCGTGTCGAATATGAGCAACACAACCCATTCATTGAAAGAATATCTTGGGCTGCTGGTCTACCGTTTGAGAGGCTGAAGCCAATATGACAGAGCCAAGAGAATCCATCGTGCATATCTGCACCCGGGGCGATTGGGAGGAAGCAAAAAAAGTCGGGGAGTATCGCGCAGCTTCGTTGGAGAGCGAGGGCTTCATCCATTGCTCACGATCGGATCAGGTATTGACGGTGGTCAACTGTTTTTATGCTGATGTGCCTGATCTGGTCTTATTGTGGATTGATTCTCAGAGAGTAGAAGTCGAAATCCGCTGGGAGCCTGCCGATGGGGATGTGTTTCCCCACTTGTATGGGGCGCTCAACGTTGAGGCTGTTGATGTGGTAAAAAAGCTGGTGCCTGATTCCGATGGGGTCTATCGCACTTTGCCCTAAATACAAAACACGTGCACTTCCCCCGGCCCGTGGACGCCGATGGTCAGCGTCATCTCGATGTCGGCGGTACGCGATGGCCCGCTGATCAGCGCCACCGAAGGCGCTTCCCGAACCTCTCGCAGGTTTAAAACCTGCGGGAGGTTTGCGTATATAGTATTCTCACGCAAGATGGCGATGTGAATATTGGGCAGCAATGATGTGGATTGTGGATGTCCTGCCCCCGAGGTTTGCGCCAGTGTCCCAGTTTCGGCGACCGCGGCCAAAGCGCCGGTTATTCCGGCCTGTAATTTGGGGTGGGGCGTGTGTTCGATGCGGATGCCTTGCTCTCGAAGCGAATCCAATAACCCTTCGGGCAGGTGATCCTGCTCCCAGGCCATAATTTCGGCGAAGCCGCGCGCGTTCAGTAATGTCAGTATTTCAGCTGCCAGTGTTTCAGGCGTGCAGCGGGTGAAAGTGCCGCCGAGGGCGGTTAGTTCGGTCTCGAATCTGGATATTGGATATTGGATATTGGATATTGGTTTCTGTTGTTGTGGGGTTGTAGAAGCAGTCCTATTCTTCCTTATAATTCTCTCCGCGCTCTCTGCGTCTCTGCGTTGATGTTTTAATCGCTCGCGGAATGGATGCCTCGCCGGGCGCGGAAAACCCTTCGAGTAGCCCCAACCGGTGAAAGCAGGCAAATGTATGTAAGCGGCGCGCGGAGACAGGATTCCGCTGAAAACGGCAGCCAGCTTCTGAGCGAGTCTGAATCGCCACATACTTGTGGAAGCCCACGTAAACAGACCTAATCCAAAACGAACACTAAATGGCAATCCAATACCTGCTTCGCTCCCCGCTCCCCGCTTGCTTTGCACGCCTTCGGCGCCGCTCCCCGCCTCCCCAGCCCGTACCCTCAGCAACATCTCCGGTAAATCGATATCAACCGGACAGGCATCTTTACATGCGCCGCACAACGTCGATGCTTGCGCCAGATGACCAAACTCAACCTGACCGAAAAGACCGGGTGACACCACCGAGCCGATTGGCCCGGGGTAGGGTGTGCCCTGGCCGCTATCCCCGACATAGGCATGCCCGCCAAGCTCGCGGAAGATCGGGCAGGCGTTCAGGCAGGCCCCGCAGCGGATGCACATGAGGGCATCGTTGAGCGGTGTGCGGCGGAGCGTGGAGCGGCCATTGTCCAGAATGATGAGATGGCGCTCTTGCGGGCCGTCGACTTCGTCTTCTCCGCGCGGCCCATGGATCAACTGTGTATAGACCGTGATCTTCTGACCGGTGGCCGAGCTCGGGAGTAGAGCCAGCATCAAAGCTAGGTCGTCGAGCGCGGGCACCAGCCGCTCCATACCCATCAGGGCGATGTGTACTGGCGGGATGGTGGTGACCATGCGGCCATTGCCCTCGTTGGTGACGATGCACAGCGAGCCGGTTTCGGCCACCCCAAAATTGACACCGGAAAGACCGATATCGGCATCCAGGAAGGTTTGGCGCAGCGCGGCCCGGGCGGCATCGGTGAGGGTGGGAATGTCCTCGGTTTTGGGAATGCCCAATTTTTCGTGGAAAGTCTCGCCAACTTCCTGGCGGCGCAGGTGCACGGCGGGGGTGATAATATGCGAGGGCGGTTCGCCGCGCAGCTGCACGATATATTCGCCCAGGTCAGTTTCGACAGCCTGGATACCGGCGGCCTCCAGGGCCGCGTTGAGTTTGATCTCCTCACTGACCATGGTTTTTGATTTTGCTATTAAAAGGGACGCGGGTTCACGCGGAATTGCATGGTATCTTTTTATTTTATCTCTGCGCTCTCCGCGTCTCTGCGTTAAATTTTGTGCAATATCGAGAACAATTTGACGCGCTTGGGTTGCATCCGCTGCCCGATGGACGATGATGCCGTTCTCTTCGGATTTAGCGATGAATTGCTCCAGGTATTGGTCTAAGTTCTGAATGGTCTCAGAGCGCACTGCATGAGCGCGCTGGCGCATAATCTCTAAAGGCTCAGGCAGGGATGCGTAAGCGGTTTGCCGCGCTTGAACGCGTTTCTCAGCGTTAGCGTCCAGGGCAGCTTGCAGTACGGGATTAGCCAGGGATTTTTTTATCTGAGCGTGGAAGGGGTTCATTGGATTATTTTTCGCGCTAACGTTGAGCTTGATCTAATATTTCAGCGATGTGTTTTACAGATAAGTTTTTTCCCTGCCGGTGAAGCCCGCCATTGATGTGCATCAGGCAGCCGGTGTCGCAGGTGACTACTGTATCTGCTCCGCTGTTTTCGATGTTGTTGATTTTTCTGTAGAGCATTTCGGCGGAGATTTCAGGGTGCTCTACTGAGAAGACTCCGCCAAAACCGCAGCACTCCTCCGTGTTGGGCAGTTCGTGGAATTCGGCATCCCGTATATTTGTGAGGAGAGCACGCGGTTGCCGGTCAACACCGACGCCCCGCAGCAAATGACAAGATGGATGATAAGTGATGCTCCCCGAAAATTGAGCGCCAAGATCGGTGATACCCAGCTCATCCACCAGGAATTCAGTGAACTCAAAAGTGCGCTCAGCCATTGCCTGAGCGCGGGCCAGCCACTTGGGATCATCGGTGAACAATTCGGAATAACCGTGACGGATCATGGCTGCACATGATCCGGAAGGGATGATGATGGGGTCAGGAGCTTTCTCGAATATCTTAATGGTGTGCCGGGCCATTTTGCGGGCATCATCTCGCATTCCCGCGTTGAAGGCCGGTTGTCCGCAGCAAGTTTGCTCCTGGGGGAAGGCCACATGTACTCCGGCGCGTTCCAAGACCCGAACCACAGCCTCGCCGATTTGGGGCTGTAATGTGTCGATCAGGCAGGTGACGAAGAGTTGAACAGTTTGTGTCATAGGGGGGGACAGTAAACAGTATACAGTGCTCAGTAAACAGTATACTGAACACTGTATACTGTTTACTTTCTTGCTTCAACCTAATTGTATCGTTCGTGAGAATATCTCACAAGCGGACTTTGTTTGTAACTATTAGGCCAGACCGGGAAGCACCCGAAAAATGGGGTGTGTGGCGTGCTTGCTTTGCACGCCTACGGCGGCACGCCACACCCCTCATTTTTCGGGGTAATTCGTTCCAAGGCTTAGTAGTTAACTTTGTTTAGTAAATGTCGAAAGTTTATGTTCTAATTTGTCAGCACTAGTGTTGGATGGTAAGATTGTCGTCTTGATACTGCTCAACCATGGAACGGATTGCCCCGAAAAAAGGGTGTGCGCAGGGGGCTGCCGCTTTGCGCCTGCGCACACCCTTTTTTCGGGACTTCCCTGCCTGTTGAGTTACTTTAACGAATAATAACTTATCCATGAGGTACATGAATGAAATCCTTTCGAGCTGAACCTGTAAATCATTTTAGCTTGCCGCGCCGCATTCGCCGCTTAGGGGAGTTAGCCTATAACTTGTGGTGGACCTGGAAGCCAGATGCCCAGCGTTTATTCCGCCGCATCGATCATGATCTGTGGGAGCGCACATACCATAACCCGGTGCAGTTTCTGCGTCAGATCGAGCGCGCCCAATTGAATGCTGTCGCGCAGGATCGCCATTACCTCGATTTCTATGATCGCATCTTCCGCCTGTTCGATCAATATATGCGTGCTGATGAAACCTGGTTTCTGGAGAAACACGCTGACCGTATCAATTGTCCGGTAGCCTATTTTTCGACTGAATTTGGCCTGCACGAAACCCTGCCGATTTATGCGGGCGGCCTGGGTGTCCTCTCTGGGGATCATCTCAAAGAAGCCAGTGATTTGGGGCTGCCCCTGGTAGCCGTGGGATTCCTCTATACCCGGGGATACTTCTCTCAACATATCACCGAAGATGGCTGGCAGGAAGCGCGTTTTCAGCGCCTGCACTTCGAGGATATGCCGGTCATGCCGATCCTCGATGAGAATGATGCCCCGTTGACTGTTTCCGTTGAACTGCCTGGACGGGAAGTTTTGGCCCGTTTATGGGAGGTTCACGTTGGGCGAGTGCCGTTGTATCTCTTAGATACTGATGTGGAGGGCAATAGTACCGAGGATCGCGATCTGACCTCTCGTCTCTACAATAGCGATCTGGAAGCGCGCATCTCCCAGGAGATCATCTTGGGTATTGGTGGTGTCCGTGCGCTGCGCAATCTTGGCTATAACCCGGCGGTGTGGCACATGAATGAGGGCCATTCTGCTTTTATGGGATTGGAACGATCCCGGGAAATGGTGGCGGCTGACCATCCATTTGAAGAAGCTCAAGAAATTATCCACCAGACAACGGTCTTTACCACCCATACGCCAGTGCCAGCTGGCAGTGATGAGTTCCCGCTCTGGCTGATTGACAAATACTTCTCACACCTGTGGCCTGAGCTCGGTTTGGATCGCGAACAATTCGTCAACCTGGCACGCCGAGAGATGTCTTGGGGGGAGACCTTCAGTATGCCGCTGTTGGCTTTCCGTTTCGCTGAGCGCCGCAATGGTGTTTCAGAGTTGCACGGTCAGGTCGCCCGCAAGATGTGGAATTTCCTCTGGCCTGATCTGCGAGAAGAAGATGTGCCTATTTCCTATGTTACCAATGGCATTCACACCGGCACCTGGCTGGCGCGCCGCCTCGACCACCTCTTCCGCCGCTATTTGGGCCGCGATTGGATGGATCACCTGGATGATCCTGATCTTTGGGAGGATGTCGAAAATATCCCCGATGAAGAGTTATGGATGGTGCATAGGCACCTGAAACGCAAACTGGTTTTCTATATGCGCGAGCGCGCCCGCGAACAATGGTTGCAAGATGGTGTGCATCCTGTTCAGGTCATCGCCTCGGGTGTTTTGTTAGATCCCTATGCCCTGACGATTGGTTTTGCTCGTCGATTTGCAACATATAAACGGGCCGGCCTGATCCTGCGGGATTTGGATCGCTTGCTTGAATTGGTCAATCGTCCTAATCGTCCGGTGCAGATCATCTTTGCTGGTAAGGCCCACCCCAATGACAACCCTGGCAAGATGCTGATCCAGGAAGTTTATCGAACGGTCAAGCAGGCCGAAAATGGTGGCCGCCTGGTATTTTTGGAAGACTATGATATGAACCTGGCGCGTTACCTGGTGCAGGGTGTCGATGTCTGGCTGAACACCCCTCGACGGCCAAATGAAGCCTCGGGTACTTCGGGGCAGAAAGCTGCCCTCAATGGTGTGCTCAATTTCTCGATCTTAGACGGCTGGTGGCGAGAGGGGTATAACGGGGGGAATGGTTGGGCGATTGGCGATGAGACCGATCACGAAGACCCTGATGTCCAGGATCAGATGGACATTGAAAGCCTTTACGATATTCTGGAAAATGAGATTATCCCTTTATATTACGACCGGGCCGAGAACAACCTGCCCCGTGAGTGGATTGCCAGAATGAAAGCGTCGATTCGCACCCTGGGACCCCAGTTCAGCATGCGCCGCATGATCAAGGAATACACAGAACAGCTCTATCTTCCTGCTATGGAAGAGTAGCGAAAAAAATCTAATTTTGTAGCTACTTAGGCCAAGGGAGAGATGCCCCGAAAATAGGGGCGTGCGTGGCACGCCAC
>JADHXE010000121.1 GCA_016783125.1 Anaerolineales bacterium | reverse complement strand
TACTATATCTGCGCGTTTTGCCCTAAATTTGCCTCGCCACGGTTCGTTTTAGATCATTGGCAAGGCCATTAGCCGCTCTTTGGGGTATATTTCGCTCCTTTTGGTGGTGACATCCCTACTTCTCCGACAGCCTGCTAGCAGAAGTACCTCAGGAGAGTCGCCGTACTGTTCCTTCAGTTCCTGATATTTGTATCTGGCAACTTCCCTATCCTCATTATGCAGGGTATTGCGGACGCGGGCGATTTCCATCATCATGGGGTCAAGATCAGCTTCAAGGTTTTCGAGATACGCAATCGCACCCTCTCCCACCGAACCCAGATACATTGCCTCAGCGATAAGTCCAGAAACATCTTCGTATGATGGATCACCCGGGAGATTTACTGCGGTGATGTACATACCCACAGCATATAAATTCACATTGTATTTTGACAGAATATTCCCAGCACGAAGATAAACAGCCGGATCATCTCCAGAGATCTCCAAGGCCCGTTGCATCTCTGCTTCAACCTGGTCAAATTCGCCCGCGGCCAGCAGGGCTTCTACAAGATCCAATTGCGCCCAGGGATCGTCGGGACGCATATCTACGACCGCCTGAGCCTCTGCGATACTTATCGACGGCTCCGGGGTAACCGCCGCTTGCCGATAATCATAGATCGCTTCATTGATAAAACCTATCATCCAATCTGGGGTTTCATCCGATTTGAGCAATACTTCGAGAATCTCAGCCGCGTCCCTGGTTCTGCCCTGTACGTTATAGATTTCTGCCTGCACTAATTGCGCTTCTGGAAAACTGGCCCCGCTCGAAAAGATTTCATCAAGAGTATCCTGAGCCTGATCTACAGATTCGTTAAAAAGTAAATAGCGCGCTTTGAGCACACGTTCGAATAACTCATCTACTTCTGCCACATCGGGAATCGGAATAGCCTCAGATGCCCCAGGGAACGCTGAGGCGATGAAGGCAGACTTATGAAAATGTATCCAATCCCACTCGTCGAATTTATCAGCGTTTTGCCGCACTAATTCAAGGTACATTTTTGCTGCACTTGAATAAGCTTCCTGTTCAAGCCACAATGTAGCGGCCTTATGGTTTACTTCGAAATCTCCATTACCCAGATCAACGGCTTTAGTCAACACCGCATCTGCTGTACGTGGTTCTCCGGCATCGAACAAAGCTGTCGCAAGATCGATATAAGCAAATGGATTTTCAGGATTTTCATCAACCTTTTGCTGGGCGAGGGCGACTGGATCATCAGCTTCGATAACCTCTGGGGCCTTTGTTGGTTCTTCATCAACTACCATCGTTGTTTGAATGGCAGTGGCATCGGCTTGTTGTTGCTTTTGGCGGTTATCGATCACCGCCAGAGTCAGCAAACAACAAAAAACAAGGGCCAGGCTTACCAAAGCAATCTGCCACCAGCGCAGGCGTTTCAAAAACGGTTTTTTCTTCCCCGCTTTTTCCAAAGGCAAGATAGGCGTTTCCACAGCCTCCTGTATCGATGCGGTTGAGATATCTCGTTCCCGACGATCCCGAAGGGACGCGGCTTTCTCTCCGACCGTTGGTGGAATGGTGGACTCACCCTCATCAACGCGCCTGACACCAATACCTAAAGGTGAAACTGCTTCGGCAAAGGCTTGAGAAAACGCACCGACCAGTGATGAGGTATCCTCGAAACGGTCCTCACGCTCTTTGGCTAAGGCCTTCAACAACACCCTTTCGATAGCCTCGGACACATTTGGATTTACGCTACTCGGCAAGGGAAGAGGGGTATAGATATGATCATGGATGATCGAAAAGGGTGTATCCGCGCTGAATGGAACCTGACCGACTAGCAGCTCATAGAGCATCACACCAAAGGAGTAAATATCTGTACCTTCATCAAGTTCACTGAGCCCCATGGCTTGCTCTGGTGAGATGTATTGGGGCGTGCCCAGCATCATATCGCCAGAGATGGTTGATTCGCCCGCCTGGGCGATACGCGCCAGCCCAAAGTCAGCCAGGTAAAACCGCCCGTCATCGGCGAGTAAAACATTAGAGGGCTTGACATCTCTATGTAGGATTCCTTGTCCATGCGCATAGGTCAAGCCTGCATCGACTGCCTCAACGATAGGAATAATTTGATCCGGCGGAATAGCTTCGCGGGTGATGCGAGCCTTGAGTGTCTCCCCCTCGATAAACTTCATCACCAGGTAAGGCCGCCCCTCATGCTCGGCGAAATCGTAGATGGGCACAATATTGGGATGTTCAAGTTTTGCAACCACCCGCGCCTCACGCTGGAAACGCGCCAGGAAGTTGGGATCTTCCATAAAGGCAGGGTGCAAGGCCTTGATAGCCACGTAGCGATCTAACGCAGCATGGTAAGACTTAAAGACCGTTGCCATACCCCCGCGCCCTAATTTCTCGATTATGCGATATGGGCCGACATTCTCACCAACAACAAAAGGCATGTTCTAGCTCCTTAGCAATCTTGCCAGATTATAGCCTCGGATAGGTGTTGAGTAAAGCTTGAGAGCAAAAAGATAGATTAGTATTATTTATCTGAACAGCGGGACGCCTTGACATTCCTCCTCATCCCCTCTTACACTTGCTTCAGAAAAGAAACAAACAACAGTGAATACAATCCTGGAAAAATATCGGATACCCATATACATTCTCATTTTGGGCGCGGCCTGGATTTGGTTCAGCGCAGCCCCGGCAGGCAGCACCACGTCCGGGGAGATCCCCGCGCCGCAAGAGGGCTTTCTAGCGCCAGATTTCACACTGCAAAACGTGGCTGGCGAAACAATCACTCTATCAGAATTACGCGGCCAACCCGTGCTGATCAATTTATGGGCCAGTTGGTGCGGACCCTGCCGGGCCGAAATGCCCGCCATGCAGCGCATCTACGAAAGCTACCAGGAACAAGGCTTTGTTATTCTAGCTGTCAACGCTACCAACCAAGACAGCCCTAACAGCGCCGCGGCGTTCGCCGTCGAACACAGCTTGACCTTCCCAATTCTCTTAGATGTGGACGGGGCTGTTTCCGGGCTTTATCGCTTGCGCTCTCTGCCAACCTCATTCTTCGTCAACCGTGAGGGCATTATCGAAGAGATCGTCATCGGAGGCCCCATGTCAGAAGCCTTACTCCAAACCCGCGTCGAAAATCTACTTGAGGAGGCCCCCTAATGCTGCCGGTCTTGCAAATTGGCCCTTTCGCCCTACAGACCCCAGGCCTGGTCCTGCTCCTGGGCTTGTGGCTGGGATTAACGCTGGCGGAGCGCCTGGCGCCTCGTTTCCAGAGTGATGCCAACGCCCTCTACAACCTGTCCTTCACCGCCCTGGTAGCCGGGGTCCTGGGGGCGCGCCTGAGCTACATCATCCAATATATCGACGCCTTCATCTCCAGCCCCATCAGTTTGATCTCCCTCAACCCGGCCTTGCTTGATCCCATTGGCGGGGCTGCTATCGGCATTATCGCCGCGGTGGTTTATGCCAACCGGGTGCAACTGCCCCTCTGGCCAACCCTGGATGCGCTCGCCCCCCTCCTGGCTGTCCTGTCCATCGCCTTGGGACTCTCTCATTTCGCCTCGGGAGACGCCTTTGGCATGCAGACCAACCTGCCCTGGGGTATTGATCTTTGGGGATTAAAAAGGCACCCCACACAGATTTACGAGGTCATCTTGGCGAGTCTCATCCTATGGGCTATCCTGCCCCCCAAAGAGGGAGCTTCGAAACCGACCTCGGAGTTGGTCGGTGGTACCTTCTGGCGATTCCTGGCCCTGAGCGCGGGCGCCCGTCTGTTCATCGAAGGCCTGCGCGGCGATAGCATTACCTTAGATAATGGCATCCGCACAGCTCAGATCATTGCCTGGGCTGTTTTGGCCATCAGCCTATGGATGTTGAATAGAAGAAAATCAAAAAAGAACAATGTATCTCACGCCAATGCTCTGCACACCGATGGCGAGCCGCGAATTCGCTGAGAAAAAAACATTTGGCTCGTTCCACTGCTTCGCGAAGCATACTCGTGAGTACAGCGGTGGAACGCTCGCCCTGACGTTCTACGTCACATGCACAGGACGCGGAGCGTCATCATCAAGGTTACCACGCAGAGCGTGGTAACCAGCCAGGAAAAGCCGTAAGCTCATTCCGCGAAGCATACTCGTAGTACAGCGGTGGAACGCTCGCCCTGACGTTCTACGTCCTGTGCCCAGAACGCAGAGCTTGTTCACCTGGCGGTTCCCGTGGCTGAGTTGATGCCAAGGTTTAAGAATCCAGACACGGGAGAGAAGCTGGGAGATGTTACGAACAGATTGATCGATAGCACAAGCACGGAGATAAAACCATCCCCGGGAAAGCCGATCACCCCAAAGGTGGGTTTAGAGGCTCCTGTTATTTTGTTGTTGCCAAGTCAGCCAAAGAGAGCTACAATAATTATGTCGAATCGTTAATGGAGGCAAGATGGATTTACTCGAACTTATCCGTAACGTAGAAATATTCAGGGGTTTATCCGATGCCGAGCTCGAAGAAATCGTCGCTATTTGCCAGTCTCGGCAGCTCAAGGCTGGTGAAAACCTGGTCGAGGAGGGAGATATCGGCGAGGAATTCTTTCTGATCACAAAAGGCGCCTTTGAAATCATCGTTGGTGCAGCCCAGGCTTACTCCCGCATCGTTCTACATATGGGCGAGGGCCAACTCATAGGAGAGATGGCACTCATTGACCAGGGCAGACGCTCGGCGACTGTCAGGGCCATTGAAGACCCCACAGACGTCCAGGTGATCCGCAATGATGACTTTCTGGATTTATGCGAACGGAACACTCGCGTTGGCTTTGTGGTGATGCGCAATATGGCGGCTGACCTGTCCTTCAAGCTGCGCCATCTCAATTTGATCAAGAGCAATTAGGGGAGTGAGCTATGGCCGTATATAAAGTCAGCTACGTTGTTACAAAAAGTGATCACCCAGGCGGCATCATTAATTTAGAAAAGCAGCCAGAGGTAGGTGAAATCATCCAGGTGGGCAATTTCGATTTAGAGGTGATCGAGATTTTCGAGTTGATCCCCCCCCGGGGAGATTTCTACTATCTTCATGCGACTTGCGAAATCGTCGAGAAAGATTAAACAGAAAGCGGAGGTGAGAGCCTCCGCTTTCTGTTTAATCGTAAAATAGGGGCAGGCACGTATCTACCATTTTTCAGTAATTTCGAGCTCCCATGAATCGAGTATAATAATTTTGGAGTTCAGCGATGTCTCCCACAATATATCGTGAAGGCCCTTTCCGTTTCTTCTTCAACAGCCGCGAAGAGAGTCGTATGCATGTTCATATTTCTTCTTCTGATGGAACAGCCAAATTTTGGCTAGAACCAATTGTGGCTCTGGATCACTTTTACAGGCTAAATACAAAAGAGCTTTCGAAGATCGAAAGGATTGTTCAGGAGCGTAGAGATGAGTTTATCGCTAGATGGAATCAACACTTCTCTCAATGAAGTCACCAATATCAGTCATTTAGGATTCTGGCTCCTGGTGGATGATAGAGAATACTTCGTTCCCTTCCAGGATTACCCAGGATTTACAAATGCCAGTATCGCTCAAATCTATTATGTCCAACAGATTGGGCCTGGGCAGTTCCATTGGCCTGATTTAGATATGGATGTTGAACTTGAGGCACTAGAACATCCTGAACGATTCCCCCTTCAATATAAACCGTGATCCATTGTTGCTTTTTGCAGGCGAGACCCTAAGAAATTCATCGGCAATTGGGGGAATTGATATGTGCGTTTCAAATGAGCCGGACATGAGCAGAAAAGATTCGGAGATAAGGGTGCGCGGGGGGATACACCCCCGCGCACCCTTATCTCCGGGATTACTTCCACAAAAAGCGAGTGGCAGCAAGATAAACTGCTGCCACTCGAATATACTTTTATGCGGCTTGGATTATCAAGCGATCTCTGGCTCGATCACGCCATATTTGCCATCACGTCGTTTATACAACACATTGATCTGGCCCGAATTGGCATTGAGGAACAAGAAGAAGTCTTCGTGGCCGAGCAATTCCATTTGCTCGATGGCTTCCATTTCATCCATGGGGGTGAGGATAAAATGCTTGCGGCGGACGATCTCTGGGCCTTCGTCTGCTTCCTCTTCGACAGGCATTATACCGGCCACCTCGGCGGCAGACACGCCGTTGCCTCGGTGTTGGTAATGCTTTCCTTTGTAGCGTTTAATTCGCCGTTGAATCTTCGGGACGGCTGTATCCAAGGCGGTGAAGATGTCATCGGAGCGCTCCTCTGCCCGCATGACAAATCCCTTCCCGTGAATGGTGATCTGTGCTACATAGCGATCATTGGCGTCCCGAGCGGACTTGACATAGGCAAGGTCAACACGCGCCTCGCTGATGTTGTTGATATAACGATCTAATTTGCCAACTTTTTTGTCTACATATTCTCGCATTCGGTCAGTTAGCTTAAGATCACGTGCAAAAAGCTTGACTTCTAGTGCCATTGTGTACCTCCAATTCTATGAATAACCGATCACGGTTTGTTTGATACCAACACTGCACGAGCTAGCGTCATTCCATAAACGTTCTCTGCACCGGCATGCCAGAGTGCCTCAGCACTGGCATCCAGTGTAGATCCGCTTGTGGCGACATCGTCAACTACTAGTACAGCTTTCCCTGCCACCAAAGATCGCGAAGCCTGAAAAGCACCCTCAACGTTTTGACGCCGTTGATCCAGGTTCAAACCAACCTGGGATCGCGTATCGCGTCTGCGCGCCAAAGCGTGATTACAATACCTTAAACCTAAACCCAATGCTAAAGGTTTCGCCAGTAAGGCTGCCTGGTTATAGCCGCGTTCTTTCTGGCGGTCGCGGCTGAGAGGGACTGGGGCAACGATATCCAGATGCCAGTCCAGGCTGCCCACATACTCCACTAAAGGCCGGGTGAGTACCTCGGCCAGAGCGACATCGCGCTGATATTTGACACGATGCAATGCTTCCCTCACTGGGCCATCGAAAATAGCCCACGATCTTATGGCGGTCATCTTTGGGGGAGAATCGACGCACCGGGCACATAAGGTGTCGCCCGAGGTGGTCTGTCCACAACATTCACACAAAGGGGGTTCAATTCGCGCGGCTATCTCTTGACAATCCTGGCACCAACGTTCGCCAGGCATATCACATCCACCACAAGTAGGCGGGAATAACCAATCTAGAGCCGCCCAACTCCATCGATACAATGCATATCGCATCAATGGCTCCAAGGCTACGAAGAAAAAACTAGAACATAGCACCCAGGGCGGAGCGCATCAACTGCACCGCTGCGGGGCCTAATAAGATAATCAATAGAGATGGGAAAATCAATACGCCCATAGGGAAGAGCATTTTGATAGGCGCTTGTTGGGCTTTCTCTTCGGCAGCCTGGCGTCTACGAATGCGCATCTGGTCGGCCTGGATACGCAATACTTTGGACATACTGACACCCAACTGCTCACTTTGAACGATGGCTGCCACAAAACTGGTCATCTCACTGATGTCGATGCGATCAGACATATCTCGCAAGGCTTCACGGCGCAGTTTGCCCAACTGGATCTCCCGCAATACCCGCCCAAAAGAAAGTGAAAGCTCGTTATCCCACTTCTCATTGACTTTCGCCATGGCCCCGTCAAAGCCCAAGCCCGCCTCAACGCAGATGGTCAATAAATCCAATGCATCAGGCAGAGCTTTGCGGACCTCATCCTGCCGCCGGTTTATGCGGCTATTGAGTAACAATTCCGGTATATAAAAACCCAACAGTGTAAAGAGAACTACGATGATGATTTTCCGGCCCCAGCTCCAATCAATCGCGCTAACCGAAAGAACGAAGAATAAAAGGGCGGCTATGCCGATCGCTGCTCCAAATCGTCCTGCCCAGAACAAAGTAGGCTCGAGACCTTTGGGGTTGCCAGCTAATTCGATTTTTCGCGCAGTCTGTTCGAGTGCATTTTGAGGGGTGAAACGCAGGGCAATCTCCCCGAAGCGGCGTGCCATCGGGATGATGACACGGTCCGTCAACGACTGAGACAGCTCGATTTCTTCGAGACTGGCCAACTCGCCTCGTTCTACGAATTCGACCAGGCGCTCCTGAAGCGGATCATCTCGACCTTCACGATCCCGCACCCCTACAATGACCAGGGTTATCGCCCCGAGAACGATCACACCAACAATTATCAATATTACTGTTATGTTCATATACTCTTTCCCATTGCTATACTTCGATATCAGCAATACGCATCATGATAAAGTAACCCAAACCAACCAAGATCAGCGCTGCCCCAAAAATGGCATAACCACACATGATTGTATCTGGCTGGAATACGGACATGACATATTCCTTATTGCCAAACCAAATAATGCTCGAAAGAATGAAGGGCAGCATCGCCAGAAAACGACCCGAATACATTACCTGGGCTGTCAGCACACGAATTTCGCCTTTAATGCGCACCCTTTCTCGAATTGTATGTGCGATGGTATCCAAGATTTCAGCCAGGTTACCACCGACTTCACGCTGCACATTGATAGCCGTAATGATCAAATCCAAATCTTCAGATGGAATACGACGCAAGATATTGTCCATGGCAGCTTCCATCGACAGGCCCAATTGCATTTCCTGTACCACCCTCTTGAATTCATCAGATAGTGGGGAGGGCATTTCTTTGCTGACTGCTTCCATGGCCTGCGCAGTGGAGAAGCCCGCCCGCAATCCATTGACCATCAAGCTAAGCATATCCGCTAACTGCTCGCCAAAGGCTTGCAACCGTTTGGTTTTCTGGCGATTTACGTAAAAGCGCGGCAGGAAAAAGCCCACAATCGCTCCGATGATAGCAGAGACGATAGATCGCCCACCAAAGAACCAGGCCACAAAAGCGACACCAATAATAGCGATGACAATCAGGGCTAGATATTCGCCAGGTTTCAGTTTTAGATCAGCCTGGGCAAGATTACGGGCAACACCACCCCCCCAATCCGTTCCCTCAACTTGAATATTTACCCAATCAGAAACTGGAGAGGTTTTCTCGTCCCCATCCGCATCTTGATAAAACTCCTCACCAACATATTCAGTGAGGCGCTCTTCGACTAGAGATCGCTCTCCGGTCATTGTAACAACTATCCCTATGATTAGCAGGAGCAATATCAGTGCTCCTCCACCGATCAACAATAATTGCATAGATGCCTACTCCAATATGTGCTACGCCTTGGCATTAGTATCCACGACGAGCACCGATACCGAATATCGATGGCGGCAAGTGAATACCAGCGGCCTCAATTTGATTGATCGCTTTAGGCCTCAATCCAGTTGGCCGCAATTCACCAATCACCTTGCCATCATCAATGCCTTGCTGTTCAAAGGAAAAGATGTCGGTCATCGTAATCACATCGCCTTCCATGCCGCTGATTTCGGTGACATTGACCACCTTACGAGTGCCATCTCGCAGGCGCTCCTGATGGACGACCAGGTCGAGGGCAGAGGCAATCTGCTCACGGATAGCGCGGATTGGCAATTCCACGCCAGCCATCAACGCCATGGTTTCGATGCGGGCCAGGGTATCGCGCGGGCTGTTTGAGTGCGCGGTGGTCATCGAGCCATCGTGGCCGGTGTTCATGGCCTGCAACATGTCCAGGGCCTCTTCGTCACGGATCTCACCCACGATGACGCGATCGGGCCGCATACGCAGGGAGTTGACAACCAGTTGGCGGATTGTGATCTCGCCCGTGCCCTCGATATTGGCTGGGCGGGATTCTAATGTGACAACATGTTCCTGACGAAGCTGCAACTCGGCTGCGTTTTCTATCGTGACAATACGCTCATCGCTGGGAATAAATTGGGACAAGATATTCAAGAGGGTCGTCTTCCCTGAGCCTGTACCGCCCGAGATGATGACGTTCAAACGCGCTTCTACGCAGGCTTTCAAGAATTGAATCGATTCTGGCGTGAGGCTGCCAAACTTAATCAACTGCTCGATGGTGATGGGGTTCTTGGAGAATTTACGGATCGTCAGCGTCGGGCCGACTAATGAGATGGGCGGGATAACCGCATTTACACGCGAACCGTCAGGCAAACGAGCATCCACATAGGGGCTGGATTCATCCACACGCCGCCCCAGGGGAGCAACGATACGTTCAATAATACGCATCACATGCTCATCGCTCTCGAACGAAAGGGGAACCCGGTGGAGTTTGCCGCGTTTCTCGATATAGATATTCTTTGGGCCATTAACCATGATTTCGGTGATGTCGTCCTCTTCTAATAAAGTTTGAAGAGGGCCAAAGCCCAGTATTTCCGCTGCGATCTGTTCAAATAAGCGATGCTTCTCTTGACGAGAGAGCACAATATTTTCTTCGGTGAGAACCTGTTCGAATAAGTCTCTGATCTGACCCCGCACAACCCCGACCTGGGTCACGTCCGTGGTGGGGTCTAGCTCAGACAGAAGCCGATTTTGGACCCTGGTTTTCAGATCCAAATATGTATCGCGCTGAGCATCACCATCAGGAGGCGCAACCCTGCGCGACTGCAAAGACCTGGCTCTTCCCTGGCCGTCTTCATCGCCTTGCCCAGATTGTCCTTGCTCGATCCGTCTCAGTAAAGACATAGTTCACATCCTGGATACGAATAACAAACCCCAGGTTAGCTTACCTGGTTCGGCACCTCGTGAGCGTCCTCGAACTCTACCAATTGATGTCGAACTGTTTCTGCCAAGGTAAGTACTGCTCGAGCGATGGGACGCTTCTTATCACTCATCACGAAAGGTGAACCTCGATTTACCGATGGCAGAACCGCACGCTCATCTGCGGGAATGATCACTGAAATATCTTTTCGCAAATTCTCACCGATTGATTCTGGCGTTATTGCAATCCGCTTATCATACTTGTTTAGCACAAACAAAATGCGATCGCGGTCGATGCCAATTACATCTGTCAGGTCTAGGAAAAGGCGCGCATCGTTGATGGAGGGGATATCTTGATTGGCTACAAGGATGACCATCGAACTGGCATCAAAAGCGCTCAATACAATATCGGATAGAGCAGACTCAGCATCCACGATAACATAGGAGTACATCCTTCGCAGATGTGCGAGTATCTTTCCAAATTGATCACCAGATACATTTTCGGCATGTTCCGGACGTTGAGGAGCCGCCAATATCTTTACGCCAGTGGCACGGTGTGTGATCAGCACTTCTTCAACGATTTCGGCATCCAATTCATCCGCCCTGGGAGCAAGATCAACGATGCTGTTCTTACCGCGTTCATTCAAAACAATGGTCAGGTCACCAAACTGCAAATTTCCATCGACTACAACCGTTGGGGTCTCATCATTGTGCAAGGTCACAGCCAAATTCGTCGCCAGGGTCGTGCATCCAACCCCGCCTTTTGGACTATAGACAACGATAACCTTGCCATAGGAAGCCGCTTGCCGTGCGAAATCTGCGCGTCCAGCGAGACCCCCTGTGTCGGAAGGATATCGATCTTCAACTTTCTGTTTTTCTTCATGGGCCATACGACCGGCCCGGCGGATGGCAGCGATCAACTCATCGACCATGGGAGGTTTGGTCAAGAAATCGCGCGCCCCCGCTAACATAGCCCGGCGCATGTAGTTCGGATCACCCTGAACGGACAGGATGACAATTTGAATATGGGGAATCTCTTTGAGAATATTTTCCGTCGCCGTGATGCCGTCCATATCTGGCATATTGATATCCATCAAGACAACATCCGGCGTCACATCCCTGGCCAACTGGATACCTTCCCGTCCAGTTGTGGCAACTCCAGCAACTTCTATATCGCTTTCAAATTGTAATAGCTTTCGAATGTTGTCCCGAGTCTCTCGTACATCATCTACAATGATGACTCGAATTGTATCGCCTTCAGCCATGCAAAATCTCCGAAAGAATCATATCTAACAATTTTATTGCTCAGCAGGTTGAGAATCGTTTCCCAGGGTCGGGGGAACCAACTCATCGATCCGTGGTTCCATTCCATAAGGTAACTTCGCCGGAATGGGGATATTATAAACGTCCAAAAGGAACTGCAAGGTGGCTGCTTCTGTGGTCGTGATCGAATCATCTCTGGATGACCTTAAAGCCAAAGTCAGTTCAGCACCGCTAAAAAGCAGGTAATTGACCGTTACAGCATCCTGCGGAGTCACGATAATAGTAATCACATCGGGAGGAATGACAGGCTCTGGTTCCTCTGCCACAGCGCCTTGAGGCTGGGCGGCTTGGGCAGCAGCTTCGGCGGCGGCGACTTCAGCATCAACGGCCGCTGCAGCGGCCGGCGCAGCTTCTTCTTCCACAAGCGGGAAATCCCCTACTTGTAGAATCTCCACATCGTAGAACATCATCTGGGTCACAAGGCGCGATCTTTGTAACTCGCCTGGAACGACATAAACAAGCTCGTTCAGGATTGGATCAAGTTCGGTGCGTCCATAGAATGGGAACGCTGTAGGCTGATCGACACCAGGCTTTTCGATCGCAATCGTCATGAAGGCTTGACCTGTTTCTGAGTCTACATACGGACCCGAAGCAACTCTAACGTGATTCGGCAATTCTGTCTGAAATTCGCTGTCCAAATCAAGGAAGAGCATCGAGGCGATAACACTGACGTGGTCGCCAGCCTTTGGGGCATACGATACGCTTGACAATCGGCTTATGGGGATAGAGACAGCTACCATGCCTCGCGGGATAGATAACGCAGCCAGCGAGCCTCTTGCCGAAAGCTGGTCCGCCGCATCCACAAGCATACTGGCAGTCAAAGGTATTCCGGAATCAAGGTCAAACTTGGCCTGCCGGCCAACCACGAGAGCCATATCGGTGAACATGCCCTCGATGACCACGTCCCGGGGCATCTCTATCGTCCCCAAGATGGTTTCGTACAACACAGTACCGCGCGGTGTTGGTTGCGTAATCACAACAACATCTACTAGATCCACCACCGGCGTTGGTTCGAGCGCATCTGAGATATCCGCTCCAGATGGCTGCAAAACCCGTTGGGATATCACAAAAGCAGCAACCAAAACCAGGATCAAGATTGCAGCTAAGTAGAAGAAAACACGTCCTCGACGCATGATAGCCTCCCAATTCGTTGGCTAGTTGATAAAGATTGATGCTATCATCATTTTGTTCCCCAGTGCTACGCAAGATTGGTGCCTAATTCAGACATGCTGGGGTGAGTTATGATAGCTATAGTCTACCTGATAATGTGATTAATTTCCAC
>JADHXE010000120.1 GCA_016783125.1 Anaerolineales bacterium | reverse complement strand
GTGTGCGGGGGGTGTACACCCCCCGCACACCCCTATTTCCGGGACTTTTCCGCTCGTTTGAAACACACCCTTATCAATCTTGTGTAAGTGATAACACAAACTGAGGCGTTGCGTTACTGTACACTAAAGGATTGTGGAACAAATCCTCAATATCTTCCGATTAAGGGCTCTTTGATGTTTTATGTGGTCAAACTTATTTTGTACACGGACGCTTTGCGCGCCTTCGGTGAACACGGATTCAACGGATGCCCCGCAGGGGTACTCTTCAAGCAAAAAAAATCCGTGTTGCCGGAGGCACGCAAAGCGATCCGTGCGATCCGTGTACCGCGCCCCATAATATCTCAAAGAGCCGACTAAAGCAGGAATAAAGCGATGCCCCAAGTGATAACGAGCACCAGAATGGGTTCAAAGATGAGCTGCTGCCAGGTTTTCTCGCCAAGAATACCGGCAGCCAGGTTTGTCAGGGCATACGCCAGCCCTACCAGGGATAAGGCAAACGCGGAGGGAGAGATGGGTAAGTAATAAATTGCGGCGGTGATCTGTCCAGTGATGAGCGTGATCACCGCGGTAGGGATGAATGCCCAGGAGCCTCCCATTTGTAAGTGCAGGACGCGCAAACTAACTAAACCGGCGGCGAAGGTGATCGTTGGTACGATGAGGAATAAGCGCATACCGCGTGCCCGCACCATGACCACTAAGATGAAGAAGAGGGCAAAGGCTACCGCAGTCAACGCCATCGAGGCAGGCAGGCGGCGGATATCGGCAGGGTCAACCGTGACGTATTCGGCGATCACCACCAGGATCAAGATGCTGGAGCCGAGCGCAAAGCCAATCCACCAGAGCGCGTCAAGGGGCTGTTGAATCAGCGCCACGCCGATGGCCCAGGCTGTCAGTGTTGGCAGCAGCCAGTGTTGAATTGTCAGCCTTCCTTCAAGAGCGGGGTGTTCCCTGAGTAACCAATCAACGCCCGAGCTGGTGAGTCCGATCACGAAAATAGCCACGATGGTGTTGATATCGAGGTCAAAGCTCAGATATGCGCCAGGGAAGGGGATAAAATACTCTAGGGCTGGAAAATTGATAAAGCGCGCCAGGATGTAGATCAGCAAAATGGTTGCTGCAAGGATCGAGATGCGGTCTAATTTGGGGAGGTGTTTCGATTGGGCCACGTTGTGCATTTTACCCTCATTAGGGGATTGAAGCAATCGGACGGGGGATGATGAAAGGTCAATCGCATTTAGAAACTTCGAAAATACTCGGCAGTTGGAAACTGCAGCAACATTTGCGAAGTCGCCCTTCGGCGACTGAAATTCAACCTGCGAAGGCAGGTTTCGCAACTGTTGCTGCGACTTCCAGTCGCCGAGATCGGAGCTAACAATCCATATGCGATTGCCCTGAACCAGGGCTGTTCGATGGTATAATTTTCGCCTCAGGAAAAAGAATTCGCAGGATATTCGGGTAAATCTTGTATTAGTCAACAGGATGGTGAACAGTATTGTCATTCTGAGCGCAGCGAAGAATCCCTACGGTGTTCAGTACATTTTTACCTGCGTAGGCGTGAATTTATGCTGCATATCAGGGATTCTTCGTCGCTGCGCTCCTCAGAATGACACAGTCAAGTGTCCACCATCATCCTGACCAATACAATATTCGGGTAAATCTGTTCCATTATTTGCGACAAACCAAGTAGGAGTCAGGTTATGTCTGGACACTCAAAATGGTCTACGATCAAACATAAGAAGGCTGCTGAAGACGCCAAGCGCGGCAAAGTCTTCACCAGACTGGCACGCGAAATCGTTGTAGCTGCTCGCAAGGGAGGCGGCGATCCTGAAATGAATACCGCCTTAGCGCTTGCGGTTTCCCGTGCTAAAGCAGCCAATATGCCCAAAGAGAATATCGACCGCGCCATCAAAAAGGGCACTGGGGAAGATAAGAGCGGGGAGGCATATGAGGAAGTCATGTATGAAGGCTACGGACCTCATGGGGTTGCTCTGATGATCGAGTGTGCAACCGATAACCGCCGTCGCACCGTGGCGGATCTTCGACATGTGCTTACCAGCGGCGGGGGCAGCCTGGGAGAAGGCGGCTCCGTGGCATGGCAATTCACGCAATCTGCTTATTTCACCCTGTCTGCTGAAGGCCAAAACGAAGATGGTATATTCGAGTTAGCCGTGTTGGGCGGCGCCGATGATGTCATTGCCGATGGTGGCATTATCGAGATCATTGGTGAGATAACATCCTTCAAATCGATCCACGATCAGTTAGCAGGTGCTAGCATCCAGACTGATGATGCTGGTCTTCGGATGATCCCTAACCAGGAGATGGATTTAGCCATCGATGAAACCGTCAAAGTGATGAAAGTTATCGAGCGCCTGGAAGATTTAGATGATGTTCAAAATGTGTATAGCAACTTGAATATCACCGATGAAGCCATAGCCCAGTTTGGAGGTTGATCGCTATTTATGTTGGTCCTTGGGATTGATCCTGGAACGGCGACGACCGGTTATGGGTTGGTTCGCGAGGACGAAGGGGGGAATCTCAGCGCTGTGGATTTTGGGGTGGTACGGACTCCCGCGCAGGATCCTATGCCCCAACGGCTTCTGCAGATCTATCACCAAATTCAAGAGATCATTTCTCTCCACCGTCCAGATGCTGGGGCGGTGGAGAAGTTGTTCTTTCAGAGTAATGTCAAAACAGGGATGAGTGTTGGTCAGGCGCGTGGCGTTACTCTCTTGGCTCTTGCGGAAACTGAAATTCCCATTGCAGAATATACACCCTTAGCGATCAAACAGGCTGTTGTGGGATACGGCAGCGCCGATAAGCGGCAAGTTCAGCATATGATCCGCGCACTGCTCGGGCTCGATGATATCCCCAAGCCTGATGATGCCGCGGACGCCTTAGCTGTAGCTATTTGCTATTTGCACAGTTATCGGATGGAAAATTTGGCCAAGTGAGGTTCTCCATGGATCAGACACAATTATTCTTGAGATTTGGTGCGGCAATCGCTATTGGCTTTATGATTGGCTTGCAGCGCGAGTTCGCTAAGCAAAAGAAGAAGAAGGAACTCGTAGCTGGCGAACGTACCTTTGCTATACTGGGGCTTGCGGGGGCTTTGGCTGCCATGGCGGCGGACCATCTTGGATCACCGCTGCCCTTTTTCGGTGTTATTCTCACGCTGGGTATTTTTACCGCTGTTGCGTATTTTATCGATGCCTGGCGCGGTCATATTGGCTTGACGACTGAAGTTGCCATGTTGGTGACCATAATGGTTGGGGCTTTGTGTTATTGGGGGTATCTGACACTGGCTGTGGCCCTCGGTATCGTTACTACAGCCCTGCTCTCACTGAAACTTGAAACAGACCGCTTCGTTCGGGCGCTGACCCGTGAAGATATTTTTGCAGCCCTACAGTTTGCTGTGATCAGCGCCATCATCCTGCCGGTATTGCCCAACGAGAGCTTTCTGCCTCCGCCTTTCGACGTTTTGAATCCTTTCAAGATCTGGCTGATGGTGGTATTCATTTCGGGTATCAGCTTCTTGGGATATGTAGCTATCAAAGTCATAGGTCCTGAGCAGGGTATTGGTTTGACAGGCTTTTTAGGCGGCATGGTTTCCAGCACTGCGGTGACACTAAGTTTTTCCGAGCGCAGCAATCGTCAGCCTGAATTAGCCAAACCTTTCGCATTAGCCATTATGACAGCCTGGACGGTGATGTTCTCGCGTGTATTGATCGAAGTGGGCGTGCTGAACAGAGCCCTCTTGAGTGTAGTTTGGATACCCCTCGCCGCCGCCGGTTTTGTGGGTTTGCTTTATGTCTTTTTCTTGTATTTCTCTCAGCGAGCGGCTGAGAAGGGCGATATCCAGTTTTCCAACCCCTTTGACTTAGGTTCAGCCATCAAATTCGGCCTGCTTTATGCTCTCGTATTACTTATTTCCAGGGCTGCCCAAATGTACTTCGGTGATACTGGTATCTTAGTATCAAGCCTGATCTCCGGTGTTGCGGATGTGGATGCGATCACTCTCTCTATGGCTGAATTGAGCAATACAGGCGGCCTTGATATCGCCATAGCGTCACGGGCTATTGTCGTGGCAGCCATGTCCAATACAATTGTCAAAGGTGGTATTGCTCTTATGGGAGGCTCAAAAGCGCTGCGTAGAGCTCTCTTGCCAGGAATTTTATTAATGTCGGTTGTAGGTATTGGAGTAGCCTTTATCCTGTAATCAAATGGGTGTGTTTCAAACGAGTTGAAAAGTTCCGAAAAAAGGGATGTGCGGGGGGTGCGCTTTGCGTCCCTTTGGGAACCCCCCGCACACCCCTTTTTTCGGCCTCCCTTCAACTGAAATGAGCGCCCAAATCAAATTCGGGAGTAGATTCATGATAGCGAATATTACCGGTCGTGTGACGGATCTAAAATCAGATCAGGTGATCATCGAAGTTGGTGGGGTGGGTATTATTGTGTACGTCCCTGATCCACTGCGTGAGACCTTGCGGAAAGGCGAGACAGCCTCGCTGCATACTTATCTGGCTGTTCGTCAAGACTCTCTAACCTTATATGGGTTTGCAACGGCTGAAGAGCGGGAGTATTTCACTTTGTTGTTGGGGGTTAATGGCGTTGGACCGCGCCTGGCATTGGCGACTCTCTCAGCATTGAATCCGGCTACGATCCGCCGGGCGGTGGTTTCAGAGCAGCCCGAAGTGTTGACGCGCGTGCCCGGGATTGGGGCCAGAACCTCTCAACGGGTATTGCTCCATCTTCAAGGACGCATCGAAACCCCCAGCGAGTTGGAAGCCATAGCCGATTTCGCCGATGTCGACACGCAAGTTGTCGAGGCCCTGGTTGCCCTGGGGTACAGCGTTGTCGAGGCCCAGGCCGCCGTTCAGAGTATCCCCAAAGACGCCCCCGACGATGTCGAAGCGCGCATCCGGCTGGCATTGCAGTATTTCACATAGCATAAACTGACAGCCATAATGAATGGAGATAAATAACTTACAAAACTTTAGGTGACTGTCACCTACGCAGCTTATTAAATTCTCGATCCTAAGTAACTGTCCAAAAATAACTTGTACGTAGTGCGGGCTTCAGCACGCTAAAGCGAGCACTACAAACAGGGAAGTTATTTTTGGACGCTCACTAAGTATGTTTTGAGTGGATTTCAAAAGAGTTGGAGATCGTTCCCTGAATTCCGTATTTCGAAGCTTTCCCAAATACGTAATACGTTGTACGAAATACGAAACGGCATCTTCAACTGAAATGAAAATCACCCATTACCATTGGAGGTTCATTTTGTTGGTAGACGGAAAAATCACATTTATTGGCCCTGGCGTTATGGCGGAGGCCATGATTGCGGGAATCATCCGGCACGAAGTGGCATTACCGGAGCATATCATCGCTTCGGGAACACGCCCCAACCGCGGGCGAGATTTGGAACAGCGCTATGGAATTGCATCGACGACAGATAATATTGCCGCGGTTCAGGAGGCTGGTGTCGTGGTGTTGTCGGTCAAACCTCAGCATCTAAAATCTGTTCTCCCCGAGTTGCGTGGGCAGATAAACCCCACTGCGCTGGTTTTGTCGATTATTGCTGGCGCAACACTGGACAAGATCGCTAATGGGCTGGGTCATCAAAATATTGTGCGCTCGATGCCCAACACACCTGCCCAAATTGGCGAAGGCATCACTGTGTGGACAACTGCGCCTGCCGTATCTGATGAACATAAAGAAGTCGCCCAAAAAATTCTGACCGCCCTGGGTGAAGAGATTTATTTCGAAGAGGAATATTACCTGGACAAGGCCACAGCCCTTTCGGGCACTGGGCCAGCCTATGTTTTCCTGTTCATGGAAGCCATGGTCGATGCCGGTGTGCACCTGGGATTCCCGCGTCGTATCGCTGAGCGACTGGTTGCGCAAACGGTACGCGGATCAGTTGATTATTACCAACAGCGGGATAATCCCGTCCATCTTGCCCGGCTTCGTAATCAAGTCACATCTCCAGGCGGCACTTCAGCCTCGGCTTTGTACTACCTCGAAAAAGCCGGTTTTCGCACAGCCATTTCGCGCGCCATTTGGGCCGCATACGAGCGCTCACTGGCTCTGGGGGAGGGTTCGGATACACAAGCGCCTAACGATACCTAACCCTCTCGTCATCTGGTGTCCACGCTCCGCGTGGACACTCCCCGAACGCCGCTCTGCGGCCCAATCGCCTGGCCGCGCTTTCGATCTAAAACTTGTCAATATGTGCTCTTTCGGGTATTATTTGGCAGCTTGTTTACCGTCTAAAATGCAACAAGCAGCTATTCTTTTCTTAAGGACCATGCATGGATGCAACCATCAAGTTGTTGAAGGAACTTACAGAAGCTCATGGCGTGCCCGGATATGAAGCCCCCATCCGGGCCGTATTACGGAAGCATCTTGAGTCTTTGGGGACATTATCTGAAGATAAACTTGGCAATCTCATCTGTGAAAAACAAGGCAGCGCTGAAGCCCCCCGGGTGATGTTGGCAGGGCACATGGACGAGATTGGCTTCATGGTCAAGCATATCACCAAGGAAGGTTTTCTTAAATTCTTGCCTTTGGGCGACTGGTTTGACCAGATTTTGCTCGGTCAGTGGGTTGTGATCAAGACCCGTAAGGGGGACGTAGTTGGTGTGATTGGCGCCAAACCCCCGCATATGTTGTCCCCTGAAGATCGCAAAAAAGTTGTACAAAAGAAAGATATGTATATCGACATTGGCGCCACTAGTAAAGAGCAGGTGGATGAAATTGGCGTAAGGGTAGGTGATCCTGTTATCCCGCGCGCGGATTTTGTACCCTTAGCCAGCGGTGATACCTTCATGTCGAAAGCCTTCGATGACCGCGTTGGGACGGCTTTGATTGTCTCAGTGTTGGACAAACTTCAGGAACAGGACCACCCCAATACCATAGTCGGCGTCGCCACTGTTCAAGAAGAAGTTGGCCTTCGGGGTGCAAAGACCAGCGCCTGGACCGCGAATCCCGACGTCGCCATTATCCTTGAAAGTGATATCGCTGGGGATGTGCCTGGCATCAAACCGGAAGAATCCTCTGTGAAGTTGGGCGGAGGCCCCTCGGTTTTGATCTACGATGTCAGGATGATCCCCAACCTGAAACTGCGCGATTTCGTTATCGATACCGCCGAAGAACTAGAAATCCCTGTGCAGTTATCATATGCTGAGGGGGTGCCACTGATGGTGGCATGATCCATATCCACAAGACGGGTGTTCCCACGGTGGTGCTTTCGGTGGCCTCCCGTCATATCCATTCAGATAGTTCGATTATTCACCGCAGCGATTACGATAACGCTGTGGAATTGTTGGTGGCCTTGCTCAAACGCCCGGATGCGGCCACTGTAAAAAGTTTTACAACTTAGTTATGATGAACCCCGGGATGAGCGATATTCATCCTTTCGGTGGTTATGGAAATACACCCCTTTGACCCGGAGGTAAAATGTCTGATCTGATTAAACAAATCACTACAGACCTTCAGCAACAAATAGAGACCTTCCAGCCGGAAATGGAAATCCGCGATATTGGTACTGTGCTGGAAGCTGGTGATGGTATTGCTCGCGCTACTGGCTTGTCGGAAGTTCGCTCCCAAGAATTGGTGCAGTTTGAGAATGGCGTGATGGGGATTGCCTTCAACCTGGAAAAGGACACCGTTGGTATCATCATCATGGGTGAGTACCAGGGCATCCGTGAAGGCATGACCGTGCGCTCGACTAGCCGCATTGCTTCGGTGCCCGTGGGGGATGGCCTGGTCGGACGCGTGGTCAACGCCCTGGGACAGCCGATTGACGGAAAAGGCCCTATCAAATTTGACGGTTATCGTCCAATCGAACGCATCGCCCCTGGTGTGGTTCAGCGCCAGGATGTGGATACTCCTGTACAGACGGGTATCAAGGCCATCGACTCGATGATCCCCATCGGGCGCGGTCAGCGTGAGTTGATCATTGGCGACCGCCAGACCGGTAAGACAGCCATCGCCCTGGATGCCATCATCAACCAGAAAGGCAAAGACCTGATTTGTATCTACGTCGCCATCGGTCAGAAGAAGGCTGCCGTCGCTCGAACGGTGGCAACCCTCGAGAGTTTCGGCGCTATGGACAACACCATCGTGGTTGTAGCCTCGGCTGATGAGCCTGCTGCGCTGCAATATATCGCTCCCTATGCTGGCTGCGCCATTGGTGAAGAGTTCATGGAGACCGGCCGCGATGCCCTGGTGATCTACGACGATCTTTCTAAGCACGCCTGGGCCTATCGTCAGGTTTCACTGCTCTTACGCCGCCCCCCTGGACGGGAGGCTTACCCTGGTGACTTATTCTATCTGCACTCTCGTTTATTAGAACGCTCTGCCCGCTTGGCAGATCAATTTGTGATTGTTTCTAAAGATTTCTCTGAGGCGTTGGCCGAAAAATCTGATACGACAGGTGGTAAAGTTTATACTGGCCCGCTCTCCAAGCACAATGCCGACGAAGCCCGCAAGGCCATGGAGAAGGCTGATGATTTCAAATTGGTGAAAGTAAAAAGCACCGGCGGTTCGCTGACCGCTCTGCCCATCATTGAGACTTTGCTCGGCGACGTATCAGCATATGTGCCCACTAACGTAATTTCGATTACCGATGGCCAGATTTACCTGGAGAACAACCTTTTCTATTCCGGTATTCGCCCAGCGGTGAACGTGGGTCTCTCGGTTTCCCGTGTAGGTGGTGACGCCCAAACCAAGGCGATGAAGCAGGTTGCTGGCCGTTTGCGCCTCGATATGGCCTCCTTCCGTGAGTTGGCCGCATTTGCTCAGTTCGGGTCCGATCTGGATCCAGCCACGCAGGCCCGCCTCAACCGAGGTCAGCGTTTGCAAGAAATCCTCAAGCAGCCTCAGTATGAACCAGTCTCTTTGGTAAACCAGGTGATGACCATTTTTGCAGGGACTAATGGCTTCGCCGACAAAGTGCCCCTTGACCGCATGAGGGAATGGGAGGAGGCTCTAAACCGTTATATGGAGACTTCCCACCCTGAAATTGGCCGGGTGATCGAGGAGCAAGGGCGTATCACAGACGAAACTGAAGAGCAGCTGCGCGCTGCGTTGGACAGTTTTCGTTCAACATGGAGGTAAGTCGGATAGTCAGATAGTCATATCGTCTTTTGGATGCTGATATATTCCTTAACGAAACTGATGACTATCCGACTATTAGACAATTAGACTAACAGACTAATATGGCTAATGCTCGAGAAGTACTCTTACGCATAAAAAGTGTCAAGAACATCGCCCAGGTGACCCGGGCTTTGCAGGCTGTCAGTGCCAGCAAAGTTCAGAAGGCTATGCAGGCGATGTATCGAACCCGTCCTTATGCTACCAAGGCCTGGCAGGTGCTTACGCATATCGCCGCTCAACCCGGACGGACGACTTTGCATCCTTTGCTGGTCGAGCGGGATCAGGTGAACAACGCCCTGGTTGTGTTGGTCAGTGGAGATCGGGGTCTGGCGGGCGCTTATAATGCCAATATCGTTCGCTTCGTACTTAAAAATTTCGCTGATTACGAAGTGCCATTGCGATATATCACCATTGGCCGCAAGGGACGCGATATGATGATCCGCCGCCGTCAGGAGATCTTAGCTGAGTTCAGCGATCTCCCGGCAGCCCCTGATTTCGCCGATATTTCATCGATTGGGCGTATGGCTGTGGATGAATTCTTGTCTGGTAATGCCGATGAAGTCTATTTAGTTTATACAGACTTTGTCAACATGGTCAAGCAAATCCCCATGGTCAAGAAACTGCTCCCGCTGGAAGTTGATTCCGGCGAGGGGCGTGTAGAAGCCTTTGGCGCTGAACACACCGGCCCGGAGGCAACCTATATTTATGAACCTGGACAAGAACAAATTCTAGATGAAATCGTACCGCGCTTCACTGCGCTTCAGGTTTACCAGGCCGTAATGGAATCGCTGGCTAGCGAACATGCGGCTCGTATGGTGGCAATGAAGAACGCCACCGAGAACGCCACAGAGCTGAGCGCTGCCTTGCAGCTTGAATATAACAAGGCTCGCCAGCAGACCATTACCAGTGAGATGTTAGATATCGCCGGCGGCGCAGAAGCGCTGGCACAGAGTCAGTGAACAGGAAACAGTAAACAGGAATCAGGTACGAGGATTACTGATTCCTAGTCACTGATCCCTGATTCCTGAACTTATGGAGGTACGCATGGCAAAGGCTAAAGGCCGAATAATCCAAATCCAAGGTGGTGTTGTCGATGTGGAGTTTCCCGCGGGTGAGCTTCCCGATATTTTCGAAGCTTTAGAGATCCCTCAAAATGGAGATGATCCACAAGTTTTAGAGGTTCAGAAACACCTGGGAAATAATTGGGTGCGTTGTGTTTCAATGGATACGACTGAGGGCATCCAAAGAGGTGTTGATGTTTATGGAACCGGAGCACCCATCCAGGTTCCAGTTGGTTCGAGTATCTTAGGGCGGGTTTTTAACGTTTTAGGACGTCCCGTTGACGCTGGTGAACCCGTTGAGGCCGATTTCTATTACCCCATCCACCGCCCAGCGCCCCCCTTCGAAGATCAATCCACCCGTGTGGAAGTTTTCGAGACCGGCGTCAAGGTGATTGACCTGATCGCACCCTTCACCAAAGGCGGCAAGACAGGCATCTTCGGCGGCGCTGGGGTTGGTAAGACCATCATCATCATGGAGTTGATCCGCTCGGTAGCCAAGGAGCACGAGGGCAACTCTGTCTTCGCTGGCGTCGGCGAACGAACTCGCGAAGGCACCCAACTCTACCGTGAAATGATCGAGTCCGGCGTGATGAAAGATACCGTCATGGTTTTCGGCCAGATGAACGAGCCTCCTGGCGTGCGCTTGCGCGTCGCTCTGAGCGCCCTCTCCATGGCTGAGTATTTCCGTGATCAGGGTCGCGATGTGTTGCTTTTTATCGACAATATTTTCCGCTTCAGCATGTCCGGGTCGGAAGTTTCCGCGTTGCTTGGCCGTATGCCCTCTGCAGTGGGTTACCAGCCCACCCTGGCAACAGAGATGGGTGAGCTTCAGGAACGCATTACATCAACCCGAACAGGGTCGATCACCTCCATGCAGGCTGTTTACGTCCCCGCCGATGACTACTCCGATCCTGCTCCGGTGGCGACCTTCACCCATCTGGATGCGACCATCGCGCTCGAACGCTCTATTGTTGAGAAAGGTATTTACCCCGCGGTTGACCCCCTGACCTCGACATCCCGAATTTTGGATCCGCAAGTTGTGGGACAGGAACATTATGATACAGCCCGTGAGGTACAGGCAGTTCTCCAGCGGTATAAAGACCTGCAGGATATTATCGCCATCCTGGGCATCGATGAGTTGAGCGAAGATGATAAACTGATCGTCTCCCGCGCCCGCAAAGTTGAGCGCTTCTTCTCACAGCCCATGTATGTTGCAGAACAGTTCACCAACATCCCAGGGGAATATGTCCCCATCCGCGAAACCATCCGCGGCTTCCGCGAGATTCTGGATGGGGCGCACGACGATATTCCCGAGGATGCCTTCATGATGGCTGGTACCATCGACGATGTTGTCGAAAAAGCAAAAGCGTTAGTTTAGAATACTAAGAAATGGTACTCGGACAACAGAAGGTATCCCGGAAAATTGGTGTGCGTGGGGGCAGCTGTGCTCGCCCCCACGCACACCAATTTTACGGCTCTCCTTTGTTCTGACTGAGTAGCTGTAAGAAAGAGAAATTATGCCTATTCGTTGTGAGATAGTCTCCCAAGATCGCATGATCTTCGAAGGCGAGGCAGATACTGTGGTTTTGCCTGGTTCGGAAGGTGAAATGGGGATTCTTCCTAATCACTCCCCGCTGCTGTCCACGCTTGACTTCGGTATTATTCGCGTGAGATATCAAGGAACAGAAGAAGCCTTCACCGTGGCCGGTGGTGTGGTTGAAATTCAACCTGATATCATCACCGTGCTGGCCGACCGCGCTGAGAACGTGCGCGAGATCGATATTGCCCGCGCAGAAGCCGCCCGAGAGCGTGCTGAGAAGTACCTGACCGAAGGCCCGCCCCCTGATTCAGATGCCTATCTGCGCATGGATGCTGCCTTGCGCCGTTCTAAACTGCGCCTGGATGCCGTGCGAAGATACCGTGGTATTAGCGGCCCCCGCTCGGAAATCTCGCCAATGTTGGAAGATAAAGAATAATATTTTATGGCCCTATTTTCGAAAGACCTGGGGATTGATTTAGGCACCATTCGGACACGGATTTCCGAAGATGGGCAGGTCATTCTGCAGGAACCCACCGTGGTGGCGATTGCCGTCGATGAGCTGAAAATCGTGGCCCTTGGGCAGGAAGCTCAGGATATGCATGGGCGGGTTCCTGAATCCCTAGAGGTGGCTTACCCCTTGCAGAATGGTGTCATCGCTGATTACGAGGTCACCGAAAAACTGCTCGAATACTTGATCAAAAAAGTCAGCAGCCCGGTGCGCGTATTTAGGCCGCGGGTGATGATGTCGGTTCCCTATGGAGTCACCAGCGTCGAGAGACGGGCTGTCCATGAGGCCGCCCTGGAAGCCATCAAACGGGATGTCTTCCTGATCCAGCAACCCATGGCGGCGGCTTTAGGCGTCGATCTGCCTTTCCACACGCCGACAGGCAATATGATCATCTGCTTGGGGGGTGGCGCCAGCCAGGCGGCCGTTTTGGCTATGTATGGCATTGTCTCCGCTGAAACAGTGCGTACTGGCGGATTGCAGTTAGATGATGCCATTATGACCTATATCCGCCGCAAATGCGGTTTGATCATCGCTCAGCCCACGGCAGAACGCATCAAAATCGGAATCGGCGCCGCAGTCCCCCCGGATGAAGAACAGAGCATCGAATTTCAAGGCCAGGATTCGGTTACAGGTTTACCGCGACCGCTGACCTTGACGACTGGCGAAATAGTCGAAGCGCTGGGTGAGCCTTTAAGTCAAATTGTTGAAGCCACCCGCAGGGTCTTAGAAAAGACTCCCCCTGAGCTCGTCTCGGATATTATCGACCGGGGTATCGCGCTGTGTGGGGGGGGAGCATTATTAGACGGCATCGATAAGCTACTGACCAAGGAACTCGGCGTCCCTGCCTATCTGGTTGATAACCCAATGACCTGTGTTGCTGAAGGGACTTCTTTATCCATGCAGCCTGGAGTCTATGCTAAGATCAAAAGAAATTTGCCCCCGGTGTAGAAGTTGAGAAATATCAAAAAAAATAGGT
>JADHXE010000119.1 GCA_016783125.1 Anaerolineales bacterium | reverse complement strand
AATCTACGCTCCTGAATTTTCGGGTCGTTGCCATGATAATCTCCCGTTTTCGTTTCATTGTAGATTGAAAGTGTATCATGGCTTTTTATGACTTTCTGTCCATTCTGCATCTCGGACTTCTCCGACAAGCTGCTAGGACGATAAATAACCCTATCTTGTTTTGTATCTAAATCAATTTCATGCATACCAGTGAGAAAATCCCAAACAAGCATTGTCTGGCCATCTTCTAAAAGAACAGCTGAATCGTTTTGAACTCGTCCAAATCCAGATGCAATCATAAATTCTGGTGAAATCGGATCTGCACCAGATCTGCCTTCTCCTTTTGGTAACCTAAATATTGATTTAGTATCAGGATCATGTGCAATCACATCTCCGTCTACGTATACTAATGGCTCTAATGCACCACCAATAACAGTATATTTTTCATAATGACATACTGGAAGACCTTCTTGGATTACAGAGTCTATAGCATCTGTTTGAGAATAAGGATGCACTTGAAGAAGAAGACCTTGATATGTCACAGCAAGTACTGAACCCTCTGGTCCTTCTATTACACCATAAATTGGAAAGCTTCTACCCATATCACTCATTGTTGCAGCACAGATATCTTCTCCCTGAAAAGAAACATATCTTATCGCATCCTGTACGCCTGTTTTAGTTGGTGTATCGTTCTGAAAGAGAAAATAACCAGTTCCATCTCCTTTGTAAATTCCCCATATATTTTGATATCTAAGTGTTGGTCCAACAACCCTAGCATCCCACCCTTTAGGAACATTATAATGATCTGCAAGAGGCGACCGGCTCGGGTTTCCTGTAGCCAAATCATCTGGATCTTTTTGATGTTGATAAAATACACCTACTCCTTGTAATTCTATAACTGGCTCTCCTGCTGGATCCATAGACACAAAATCATAGTAAGGTGCTAATTTCATTGAAGCCTGTACAGGTTCGCTTTGAGACAGACCAGCGCTTGCTAACCCAATTCTAAATTCAACAACACCTTCTTCTGAGTCATATAAAACCAATGCATTGTTAACGTCTCTACTTCCTTGTTTTCTAAACACCTCATGCGAATGTGACCATACAAGTGAAGCAGAGGAACCATCTGGTTGTGATAATTCCAAATAAATACGTGGTGTGATGCCATGTGGTAAAGGATCGAAATCAAAACAACCGTAAATTGAAGTTCTCGCAGAAAAAAGAGCATTGCCATCTCCTAATTGAGCCCAATCAGGAAATAATGAGCAATCTCCTCCTCCAATATTAAATGTTAAATATTTTCCAGAAGTAGCTGTAAGAGTAGGCGCTTCTGTAGCTGTTGGTATTTTCGTAGATTGTGGTGTAGGGGTCGATGCTTCAACTGAAGAGAGAGGAAGTGATGAAGATGGAGTGGCGGGAATATCAGTCGGTGCAGTGCAGTCGGACAGCACGAACGCAAATATAAGCCAGATCAAATATTGTCGTTTCATCGCCACAACGCCTCCTAATAGTGATACCTGGCCTGCAAGAAATCAATCCGCTCTTCGCGCACCAGATATACGATGCGGTGCTCTTGTGTTATCCTGCGCGACCACGTGCCGGGAGCCAGATACCGCAATGGTTCGGGTTTTCCAATACCCCGAAAAGGATCACGAAGTACATCATCAATTAGCTTGAACACCCGCAAGGCAATTTTCCGATCTGTCTCTACCCAATAACGCAAATCTTCCAGGAATTCTGGATGAAAAACGGCCTCACGCGTTTTGCGACTCAAGGCCCACCTCACTACGAAGCTCATCTAAGGCCATTGATTGACCCTCATTTTTCAGTGCTCGTCCTAGGGCAGCAAGTAAACGCTCCGCGTTCTTTGGCGAGCGTAGGAGATGAGCTGTTTCGACAAGGCTGGACAGTTCCGCTGCCGAAATCAGGGCAACATCCTCCTCGTTGCGCCGTTGAATAATCACGATCTCACGGTCGTGGGTGACTTTGTCAAGCATTTTCGCCAGACTATTACGAGCGTTTGTATAAGTTGTATGTAATGTCATCATCATCTCCACATGTACAGAGATACTGTACAACATTAATTCAGGTTAGTCAAGGAGACAGCCACCAACCATATAAATCGTCGCTTTTTCTAGGGTGGATTCTCCTGAAAAATAAGGTTAACACCCGATCCCTTTTCAGACATCCGACATTGCCCACAAATTCCAAATCCGGTACGCTTTACTGTGACAGTCTTCACGATTTCTGTTTTCAATATACACAGGAGTCGACTTATCAGTTTTCAAAACAGAACCATCCGTGGTGCCAGGCACGAAACGCCAAGAGCGCGCAAACCGAATTTATCGCCGAATTCTTCTAGGCCTTGTGGCCTTCGTACTGGTGGGGGCGCTGCTCCTGATCTTTGCCCACCAGAGCCAAGCCCGAGCCACTGAGCCTAACTGGGAGCTGGCCAGGCAGAGCGCAGGCCTGCCTACTAATGGGACATTCTAGAAGGACACGATGAAGTTTCTTTGACAATTATCGGCAAAGCCATCTACCGTTTAGTGGAACCCGTCATCCGTCAATCTTCTAGCAGCGATACCAACCCAGGCAGGGCTTCGCCTTCAAGCATCTGCAGGGAGGCGCCGCCGCCGGTAGAGACGTGGGTAACTTTATCAGCCAAACCCGATTGCTTGATGGCCGCGGCAGAGTCACCGCCGCCAATGATCGATTCGGCATCGCTTTCGGCAACGGCTTTGGCAAGCTCGAAGGTTCCTTTTGCAAAGCGGGGGAACTCGAAGACACCCATGGGACCGTTCCAGACCACTGCGCCCGCATCTGCGACCACTTTGGCAAAACGCGTGATGGTCTCCGGGCCAACATCTAATATGCGCCAGCCATCGGGGATGGGGCCCATGCCGATGATTTTGCTCTTGGCATCAGCATCGAAATCGTCGGCAATGACCACATCAACTGGCAAACGCAAATGCGGGCCAGCCTCTTCTAATAGCTGGCGGGCGACATCTAAAGCCTCATCTTCGACCAGCGAATCGCCGACCGCATAGCCCTGGGCTTTGAAGAAGGTATTGGCCATACCGCCACCGATCAAGATTTGATCGGCTTTTTCGAGCAGGTTGCGAATCACGCCAATCTTATCGCTGACCTTTGCGCCGCCCAAGATGGCTACAAAGGGGCGCTTGGGGTCAGCAATGGCCTGCCCAAGATAGCGGATCTCTTTCTCAAGCAGAAAACCTGCGACAGCGGGCAAATAGTCCGCCACACCGACATTGGAGGCGTGCGCCCGGTGCGCGGTCCCAAAGGCGTCGTTGACGAAAACGTCGGCCAGGGAGGCTAACTGCTTTGCCATCTCGGGGTCATTCTTCTTCTCACCGGCATGGAAGCGAGTATTTTCCAGCACCAGGATGTGGCCTGACTGCAGGGCCTCGGAGGCAAATTCCGCTTTGGGGCCGATGCAATCCTCCACAAAGGAGACCGGAGCGTCCATCATTTTATCCAGGTAATCAGCCACGGGACGCAGGGATAACTCAGGGAGCACCTGTCCCTTAGGTCGCCCCAAGTGTGAGCATAAGATCAGGGCCGCGCCTTGATCTAGCAAATATTCGAGCGTGGTCAATGCGGCCTGGATGCGCGTATCATCCGCCACCTTACCAGCATCCAGCGGAACGTTGAAATCAACCCGCACAAGAGCGCGCTTGCCAGCGAAATCCAAATCTTTGATTGTCTTCTTGTTGAACATCAATTTCTCCAAAACATGCTGTGTGGTGCGTCCCCGATAGGATACCAGGAAACGCACCACGAAAAAATCAAGCGTTGTGCACCTATAGAGATTTTGCCAACATGTCCGCCAGATCGACCGTGCGGCAGGAATAACCCCATTCATTGTCGTACCAGCTAACAACTTTGACCATGTTGCCGCCCATCACGGTGGTGAGGTCAGCATCCACGATGGAGGAGCGGGGATCGCCCTTGTAATCCATGGATACCAGCGGTTTGGTCTCGAAGCCCAGGTAGCCTTTCATAACACCGTTGGCAGCTTCTTTGAATGCTGCATTGACTTCTTCGGCGGTTGTGCTCTTTTCCACTTCAACCACAGTATCTACAATCGAGACAGTAGGCGTAGGAACGCGAATGGCATAGCCATCTATCTTGCCCTCCAGCTCTGGGATAACCAACGAGATCGCTTTGGCCGCACCGGTTGTGGTGGGAATGATATTGAGGGCAGCGGCGCGAGCGCGGCGCATATCCTTGGCTGCCAGGTCGAGTACGGGCTGGCTTGTCGTATAAGAGTGGATGGTGGTCATCAAGCCTTTGACAATGCCAAAGTTATCCACGAGCACTTTCATGGGCGGGGCCAGGCAATTCGTGGTACAGGAGGCGTTGGAAAGAATATGATGCTTTGCAGGATCATATAAGGCATCGTTGACCCCCAGAACGGTGGTGAAGTCAACGTTTTTGCCTGGAGCAGAGATAATCACCTTCTTAGCGCCGCCCTTTTCGATATGTGATTGCGGGCCAGGGTCCTTCGTAGTATCGCGAAAAACACCTGTAGCATCGATGACGATCTCAACACCGAGTTCCTTCCAGGGCAAAGCGCCAGGATCGCGCTCAGCGAAAACCTGAATTGTCTTGCCATCGATCACTAAATTACCGTCCACGACTTCAACATCACCAGGGTAAACGCCATAATTCGAGTCGTACTTGAACAAGTGCGCATTGGTCTCCGCGGGATAAAGATCGTTGATGGCGACGACTTCGAGGGTATCGGGATGAAGATCGCCGACTGCCTTCAATACTTGTCGACCGATGCGGCCAAAACCATTGATGCCAATTTTTGTTGTCATAATAAACCTCCGAATATGATTCTTTTTTGTAACTGTTCAACCATCGAGAGGAAGTGCCCGAAAAAAGGGTGTGCGTGGGGGTGCACCCCCACGCACACCCTTTTTTCGGGGTATCTCTCTCTTAGCTTGAATAGCTACTCTTTTTATTGGTTAGTTGCGTTATTCTGACTCAACCACTCATTGCCAAAACCGACGTGAATTGTATCACGGCTCTGGTCTGGTGGGAGATAAAAAAAGACTAGGGGGCAGCCAAAGGCCCCGTGCGAGCCTGGTATAGATCCATCAGCACCGAGGCGAGTTTTTTCGAGTCATGGTGCCAGGGTTCGTTTTCATCAATCAGGTCAACCATATACATGGGATAGCCAATATCAGCATCGTCGCCCAAAGAGACCCACTGCATATTTTCTAGAAGTTTTCCTTGATAATGATTGTTATGGAGCACTAAATTGAAGAGATCATTGCCCACATGATCGTCTAAAGCCCGGATATGATCACCGCAGGTAAAGCCCTCCGTCTCCCCCGGCTGTGTGGCTACGTTGCAGATATACACTTTGAATCCGCGATTAGCATGGATAGCAGCGGTGATATCCGGCACCAAGAGATTGGGCAGGATGCTGGTATACAGGCTGCCCGGCCCCACCAGGATCATGTCAGCCGCCAGAATGGCCTGGACAACTTTAGGAAATGCAGGTGGGTTATTCGGGTCAAGCCAAATGCGGCGGATGCGACCGCCTATTTTTGGGATACGGCTCTCCCCTCGAATGCGTACCTCTTGGGTGGCATGGGGCGGGACGATATCAGCAACCAGTTTGACATCATGCAGCGAGGAGGGCAAGACACACCCGTGCACGGCCAATACCCTGCCAGATTCTGCAATCGCCTCCTCAATGCTGCCGGTGATCCCAGAGAGGGCTGTGATGAAAAGATTACCAAAGGAGTGACCATCTAAACCCCCACCGCCATTGGCGAAGCGATATTGGAAGAGCTGCGCCATCATGGCTTCATCGTTGGAGAGGGCCGCCAGACAGTTGCGGATATCGCCGGGCGGCAGGATTCCCAAGGTTTCTCGCAGACGGCCAGAAGAGCCGCCATCATCCGCAACCGTGACTACTGCGGTGATGCGATGGGAGTACTCTTTCAAGCCGCGTAAGAGCATCGCCAGTCCGTGCCCTCCGCCGATAGCCACCACCCTCGGACCAAATTGGCGGCGGCGGTGGGTTTCTATCGTATCTACTACATCGTGTCCTGGACGATGAAATGGCAAGAGTAAGGCCCGGTTCAAACCATAGATACCCCCAAGGACAATTAAAAGCCCAATACCACCAAAGATGATCACTCGCAATAAGCGCGGCAAAGTTTGTAACGATATTGCCTGGATGAGCGGCAGCCACCAGGTATCCGGCACAGTGCGATAGATATCTAAAACAAAGAGCGCGAAACCGACTGCCAAAAATGATGCCCCCGCAAAAATAATAACCACCCAACGCTTTACCCCCAGCCCCGGCCTGAGCCAACGACCCGATCTGACAATCCGCCTCCACAAACCCGAGGGAAAACGTCTTTTCTTGGTATCCATATGGCAAGATAATAGCAAGCTTTCACACGCCCGTCAACGTTATGCTATACTTTGGCCCATGAGCACCCACATCGCCATCGACATCGGCGGGACTCAGATGAGAGCGGCAGCATTCCCTCCAGAAGGATATCAGCCCATCAAAGTCCAGCGAGTCCCAACCCAAACCCCAGGCGCTTTCCCTCAGGAGCGCCTCATTCAATTAATCGAAACTGTGTGCCCGCCAGACAAAAAAATCACTTCAATTGGTGTGGCGGCTCCCGGGCCATTGAATCCCAAAACCGGTGTAATCTACACTTCGCCCAATATCGCCGCTTTTAGAGATTTCCCTATCGTGGGATACCTGCAAGAGAAATTCCATGTACCAGTATTCTTGGACAATGATGCTAACCTCGCTGCGGTTGGCGAATGGCAGATAGGAGCAGGACAGGGCCACGATCATCTCATCTATCTGACCATCAGCACCGGGATAGGCAGCGGGATTATCAGCGACGGCCACTTGCTGCAAGGCGAACAGGGTATGGCTGCTGAACTGGGCCACGTGACAGTGATGCCCGATGGCCCTTTGTGCGGCTGCGGACATCCAGGCCATCTTGAAGCCATCGCCTCAGGAACCAATATCGCCCGCTGGATTAAAGAACAACTAAACCAGGGGGCCGAATCCTCTCTTCAAAACACTGAAAAAATCACCGCCAAGACCATCGCAAAAGCAGCCAATCACGGCGACCAGTTAGCTGGCGCGGCTTTCGAGCAAGCCGGAAGTTATATCGGCCTTGCCCTGGCAAGCTTCCTGCATATCTTCAATCCCAGCATGGTGATCTTTGGTGGTGGCGTTTCAAAAAGCGGCCACCTGCTGCTCGATCCAGTCAAGCGCGCCGTCAAAAAACACGTTATAAACCCAAAATATACCGATAACCTCACCATCACCACGGCGGACCTGGGGGACGATGCCGGCATGATTGGCGCGCTTATCCTGGCCCGAACTGCGACCACAAAATGAACACAACACAAAAACGCTGGCAAATCGCCTCCCGTATCACCCCAAGTGCTGAAGAAGCCTTGCACGGTTATCCCCCCATCCTGCGCCAAATCTTATTCAACCGCGGCTATGCTACTCACGCCGAAGCGCGCGCTTTTCTCGAAGCGCAGCCGCCTTTCGACACCGACCCCTTCCAATTGAAGGGCGTCGCCGAGGCGGTTGATCGCCTCCAAAGAGCTATCGAAAATGGTGAAAAAATCGCCATTTACGGTGACTACGATGCCGATGGTGTCACAGCCACAGCCCTCTTGGTGGGATATTTTGATGCGCTGAATGTGGATGTGCTTGGCTATATCCCGCACCGTTTTGATGAGGGATATGGCCTCAATAAGGATGCGATTTCTGTCTTGAGTGAAGAAGGGGTGGATATTATCATTAGCGTGGATTGTGGGATTCGCTCCTCAGAGGAGGCGGATCATGCGCGAAGTTTGGGCGTGGATCTGATCATTTGTGATCACCATACGCCCGGGGATGTGCTGCCGAATGCTCTAGCTGTGATCGACCCCAAACGCAAGGATGACTCTTATCCCGAGAAAAACCTGGCGGGCGTCGGGGTAGCCTATAAACTGGCCTGCGCCCTGGATAGCAAAATCAACGGCCAGGAAAGTGCCCTTGAAGATTATCTCGATTTAGTCGCCCTGGGCACTGTCGCCGACCTGGTTCCACTGATCGGAGAAAACCGCTCCCTGGTGCGCCAGGGCTTGCAGGTAATCCGCCGGCCGCGGAGGCAGGGGCTGCTTTCGCTCATCGGAGTGTCAGGCCTCAAGCCTGCCAAGGTCACCGCTGCGGACATCGGTTTTGCCCTGGGTCCCCGGCTGAACGCTGCTGGCCGTTTAGACACCGCCCTGGACGCGCTGAACCTGCTCACCACCCAGGATGTCTTCAAAGCAGGTCGGATAGCCCAACAACTGGAAGCTCAAAACCGGAAGCGTCAAGATATCACGCGCGGCATCCAGGCAATAGCAGATGAATTAGCTTTCGCCGATGTCAGCGATCCATTGTTACTATTTGCCGCACATCCTGAATTCAACGCTGGCGTCGTGGGTTTGGCCGCCTCCCGACTGACCGAGCAGTATTATCGTCCCGCTGTCGTCGGCCATATTGATGAGGAATATACGCGCGCCTCGTGCAGGAGCATTCCTGAGTTCAATATTACTGATGCGTTAGATCGATGTGCAGACCTGTTGGAAAGACATGGCGGTCATGCTGCCGCGGCCGGGTTTACTGTTCGCAATGAAAACCTCCCCAGGCTGATAGAACGCCTTCAAGCCATCGCCGAAGAACAGCTATCCGATCAAGAATTGCAGCCAACGCTGAATGCCGATATCAAACTCCCTCTTTCAGAATTAAAACCTGAATTATTGGATCATCTTGAGTGGATGCAACCCACCGGTTATGGCAACCCCCAGGCATCATTTGTCAGTCGGAATGTCAAAGTGATGAGCAGTCGAGCCGTTGGCAAAGACAGCGCCCACTTAAAACTCGTCGTCAGCGATGGGCATATCACCTTCGACGCAATCGCTTTCCGCCTTGGGCACTGGTATGGCAACTTACCCCAACGAATCGATCTGCTCTACCACTTCGAAGTGAATGAATTTCGCGGCAAAAAAACTTTGCAACTCAATGTGAGGGATATCAAGCCTTCAAAAGTTTGATGTTAACGAAAAACGGGCGTGAGTGGGTGTATATACACCCACTCACGCCCGTTTTTCGGGGTATCTCTCCCTGACATCTCTAATCAACGAAGCGATATTTAATCAAAGCCCAAATCGCCTCAAAGGCATCACTCAGGCCGATCTTCTTGCCCTCATCATAATCGCGCGGGTTGAAAGAAATCGGCACCTCGAAGATGCGCACACCCCTCTTCAATATCTTGGCTGTAAATTCCGGCTCGAACTCGAAACGCTTGGCGTGTAAGGGGATATCCTCGATCACTTCCTTACGGAAAACTTTATAACCCGTCTCCATATCCGTGAGGATCGTGTTGTAGAGGATATTCGTAATCAGGGTCAGCAGCTTATTGGCAACCATATGCCAAAACATAGCTACCCGCCGCGGGGCGCCCAAAAAACGCGAACCATAGACAACCTCAGCCAGACCTTCTTGGAGCGGCCGCAACAAGGCAGGATAATCTCTGGGATCGTATTCCAAATCAGCATCCTGGATGAGCAATACATCCCCAGTGGCATTCTTGATCCCGGTGCGGACAGCTGCCCCCTTGCCTTGATTCTTCTCATGCAGGATCACCCGGATAGCTCCCTGGCCATTCAACTCTTCGAGAATGTCACGAGTGCCATCTGTCGAGCCATCATCCACCAAGAGGATTTCGTCGGCTAACTCCGTAGCCTGCACGCGCTTTAAAATCTCGCTAATAGTATGAATTTCGTTGTAAACAGGAATAAGTACAGTCAGTTTCATGCGGGGGATTATACCGCGTCTTGAAAATGATCCACACTTTTTAGATTACCAGATTTTTGGGAGCAGGGGTGCTCCGCACCCCTGCTCCCAAAAATCTGGAATTTACTACAGCAGTTCCCAACAGCCCTTGCTCACCTTCATCCCCGTGCTATAATCTTTCCAGGCTAACTGTTCAAGCAATACCCGGACGGGAGATCATTATGAGCATGATAGATCCACAAACAGGCCAAATAAATCCTCCAACCCAAAAAGGCACTTTTGTACCTCCACCGATTACAAAAGTAGGCGATACGGGGCTTTCTCAATTATGGCTGCAGGATTTGGTACTCAAGGTTTTATATTTTCAAGGCTACCTGACAGGTTTCCAAATTGCAGAAGCCGTTGCGCTGCCTTTTGCTGGTGTATCAGACCAAATTCTGAATGCGCTCAAGCGGGAGAAATTTGTAGAGGTCAAATCTTCACAGATGGGCTTAGGCGAAGGGGCCTATCAATATGCCATCACCAGTGCAGGCATCGCCCGCGCCCGTGAAGCGCTCGATCGCAGCCAATATGCTGGACCCGCCCCGGTACCCCTGGAAGTTTATATCCGCTCGATAAAAAACCAACAAAGAGGGCGCTTACGCGTCACCCATCGGATTTTGCGGCAGGCCCTATCCCACCTGGTACTTGGCGAATCAACGTTCCAGCGCATCGGCCCCGCGGTCAATTCAGGCTCATCCATTTTCTTATACGGTCCTCCTGGTAACGGAAAGACCAGTGTGGCGCGTGCTGTGGGGCAAATGATTTTGAGCACCACCATGTATATCCCCTACGCGCTCTATGTTGATGGACAAGTCGTAAAACTCTATGATAGTGTCAATCATCAACGCGCCCCTGAAAAAAACACCACAGATACAGGAACAGGATCGCTGCGGGCTGGCTCGCGCCGGGATACGCGTTGGGTGCTCATCCGCCGACCCTTCATTATGACAGGTGGTGAGCTGACCATGGAAGGCCTGGACCTTGTTTTCGATGATGTCAACAAATTCTACGAAGCGCCTTTCCAGGTCAAAGCCAATGGGGGCATCCTGCTCATCGACGACTTCGGACGCCAACTTGTCCGCCCGCGCGACTTGCTCAACCGCTGGATTGTACCTCTCGAAAACCGTATCGACTACCTGACCTTGCATACAGGCCGCAAGCTCGAAGTTCCTTTCGATGTGCTGATTGTCTTCTCCACCAATTTACCCCCCAAGGACCTCGTCGATGAGGCCTTCCTCCGGCGGCTACGGCACAAGATCGAAGTTGGCGACCCAACCTATGAGGAGTACCGAGAGATATTCCAACGCATGGCCAAGCACAAGGGCGTCGAATATCGCGATCAGGGTTTGGCGTACCTGCTGCAAGAGTGGTATATCAAACACAACCGCAAATTGCGCGCATCCCATCCTCGCGACCTTTGTGATCAAATCATCGATATTGGGGATTTTTTGTCGATGGAGCCCAGCATGACGCGCGAGCTGATTGACCGCGCTGCTGCGGCCTATTTCGTAGATTTATAAACAATCATCTAGCTACCTGACACTTTTGGCATAAGGCTTGAACGCCTGCCCCGCCAGAGGCGCGCATAGCGAGGGCCGCAAAGCGCGGCGATCACAAATGGGCACGAATTTTCCGAATGACACGAATACTGATGTCATGTTAAAACAGCTTCCTCGACCAACGATCTTCGCTCACCGGGGGGCCAGCGCCCATGCTCCTGAAAACACGCTGGCGGCTTTCGAGTTAGCCATCCGTCAAAACGCTGATGCCATCGAATTGGACGCCACCCTCTGCGCCGATGGACATGTGGTTGTCTTCCACGACAATACCGTTGATCGCACGACCGATGGCACAGGCTCGATAAAGCAGCTATCGCTGGATGCCCTTAAAGAATTAGATGCGGGCTGTTCCTTCGATGAGGCCTTTTGTGGAGAACGCATACCAACGCTCAGCGAAGTATTTGAAGCATTCGGCCAGAAAACAATCATCAATATCGAGTTAAAGAATTACTCGTCCCTCACCGACGCGCTGCCAGACAGAGTAGCCGAACTCGTCAAAAAGCATGATTTAAACCAGCGTGTAATCTTCTCATCTTTCAACCCCATTGCCTTGCGCCGGACCAAAAAGCTGCTGCCAGAAGTACCCGTTGGGCTGCTTACGCTGCCCGGTTTTGCGGGTAAGTGGGTCGTATCAGCCCTGGGGCGCTGGATCCCGTACCAGGCGCTGCACCCCTCCATCCAAGACGCATCTCAACATCTCATTAACCAGCAACATCTTCGGGGCTATCGCGTTCACGTCTTTATCGTCAACCATCCCCAAGAAATAGCTTGCCTGTACCGCTGGGGCGTAGATGGGATTTTCACCAGCGACCCCATCCTGGCACGCCGTACCATCGCATCGGAAGCAGCATCGGAGGTTCCATCAACATGATCCCGTACCCATGGATAGATGAAGCCGCGCATAGGATTGCGCCGCATGTCCGCGCAACGCCGATCACGTATGATCGTCAAAACGACCTTTATATCAAGTGGGAAAACCGCCAGGTAACTGGTTCGTTCAAGGCGCGCGGCACTTTCAACAAAATCCTAATCCTGGAAGATTGGGAACGCCAGGCGGGCCTGCTAGCGGCCTCAGCCGGGAACCACGGCCAGGGGGTCGCTCTCGCAGCCCAGACGACCAACGTTCCCGCGACGATTTACGCGCCAGAAGAAGCGCCCACAGTAAAAATCAACGCCATGCGTGAGCTGGGCGCAGATGTCAGGCTCATCCCTGGCGGGTATGGCGAGGCCGAAAGGATCGCCCGAAAACAAGCCGAGGAGAGCCACGCTACCTGGGTTTCCCCTTACAATGATGGGCTTGTCATCGCCGGTCAGGGAACGCTGGCTCTAGAAGCCATCCAACAGTTAGAAGCATACCCGGAATTCGCAATGGAAGAATCGGTATGGGTGGTGCCTGTCAGTGGCGGTGGTTTGGTCGCTGGGGTTGGGGCAGCAATAAAAAATCTTCCCAATCCGCCCAGGCTGGTAGCTGTACAAACTGAAGCCGAACCGTTTATGCATGCCCTGTATTACCAAGACACCCAAGATATTCAAGTTGAAGCACCGACAATTGCAGATGGTCTCTCCGGACCAGTAGAAGAGAATTCGATAACGATCCCGTTAATTCGAGAATACGTGGACGAGATTGTCTTAGTCAGCGAAAAAGAGATCATCCAAGCCATTGCCACAGCCTGGCACCAATATGGCGAACGCATCGAAGCCGCGGGGGCTGTGGTTTTAGCTGCCGCTCTCTCAGGGGTAGTTTCGCAGCGGCCCGCCATTTTGGTGATTAGCGGCGGGAATATCGAACCGAAAAAACACCAAGAAATAGTTACTGCCAATATTGGATAAGAGCATGGAGACAAACCACAGATGAACACAGATAAATTTGATATGGGGGCATTTCAAATGGGTGCATTTCATTCCAGTGGAAGTAATCCCGGGAATAGGGGTGTGCGGGGGGTTACAC
>JADHXE010000118.1 GCA_016783125.1 Anaerolineales bacterium | reverse complement strand
GCCCCAACGCACACCTTTTTTCTGGAATCTCCTTATCTTTTACCCTCTTTCAGCGAGGGTGATAGCGTGTTCAAATATCTGAAGGCCCTCGTCGATTTCTTCCTTGGAGATGCTCAAGGTCGGCGCGAAGCGGATGGTGCTTTGGCCGCATCCTAAAGTGATTAAACCGTGTTTAAAGCTCAACTGTTCAATGCGATCTCGGAGAGCTTTGTGAGGCTGGCGCGTCTGCTGATCTGTGACAAAGTCAACGCCGATCATCAAACCCAAACCGCGCACATCACCAATATGCGAGTGACGCACCTTGATCTCATCCAATGCATCGATGGCATACTGGCCGACTTCGACTGCATTTTGGATATATTCTTCTTCCATCAGTTCAATGGTCGCCAAAGCGGCCGCGCAGGCCAGCGGATTACCGCCGTATGTGTTTCCATGCGCGCCCTTCGGCCAGGTCATGATACTCTTGCGAGCAATGGTCGCTCCGAGTGGAACACCTGAGGCGATACCCTTGGCTGAACAAACAATATCAGGCTCGACGCCAAAGTGCTCTATGGCCCACCATTTCCCTGTGCGCCCCATCCCAGATTGGACTTCATCGGCGATTAATAGAATACCATGCTTATCACATAACGCTCTAAGAGCAGGAAAGAAACCCGGAGGAGGTATGACATAACCACCTTCCCCCTGGATCGGCTCTACCAACACCGCCGCCACATTATCGGGCGGCAGTAAGCGGGTTAGGATTTGTTCTTCGATATAGCGGACGACGGTCTCGCCGTAGTCCTCGCCGGCGCGCGTTTGCAGTAGCGGGCGATAAGAATCAGGATACGGCGCGTGAACAACGCTTCCCATCGTGGGGAAAAAGCGATTGCGGTATACCGATTTGCTGGCTGTAAAGGCTAACGATCCCAGCGTGCGGCCGTGGAACCCGCCCAGGAAGCCAATAAATTGACTGCGGCCAGTATGATGACGAGCCAACTTTATGGCCGCCTCGACACTCTCGGAACCAGAATTCGACAAGAAGGTCAGCGCATCTTCTGAAAATGGAGCAATATCATTCAATCGGGCCGAAAGCTCAATCCAGGCAGGATGATAGAAATCCGAAGAGATATGAATGAACTTTTCGGCTTGCTCTTGAATCGCTTTGACAACCTTAGGATGGGCATGGCCTGTCCCGGTCACTGCAAGGCCGGCAGCAAAATCCAAGAAACGGTTGCCATCCACATCCCAAACTTGCGTTCCTTTGCCATGGGACATCACAAAGGGATACACCCTGGGGTAAGATGGCGAAATAAATTTGCCATCACGCTCGAGGTATTTTTTGGCCTTTGGGCCAGGCAGATCGATTGGTTGCATAGGGGGATGATCTCCAATCAGAGATTTTCCGAAAAAAGGGGGTGTAGCGTGCGGAGCACGCTACACCCCCTTTTTTCGGGATACTTTCCTGACAGCTTTTGCGCGCTCGCAGGGAGAATTATATCACCCCTGACCCGGTCAATAAGGTATAATCTACGTCCGTCATGGCAAAACCATTCACCTTTGATCTGATCGCCAGAGATGGCCGTGCCCGAGCCGGGGTATTTCACACACCGCACGGAGAGGTTCACACACCCATCTTCGCTCCTGTTGGCACGCAAGCGACTGTCAAATCGCTCACCCCTGCCCATCTCCACGAGATTCAAGCCAATTTAATTCTGGCAAATACCTATCATTTATACCTGCGCCCAGGAGATGCGCTTGTGGCCGAAATGGGGGGCCTGCACAGCTTTATGAATTGGCCCGGCCCTATCCTGACCGATTCGGGTGGTTTTCAGGTTTTCTCATTAGCTGGCATTCGAGATATTGATGATGACGGCGTGACATTCAAGAGTCATATTGACGGCTCCACCCACCGCTTCACCCCAGAACGAGCAATCGCCATACAGGAAAACCTTGGCGCAGACATCATCATGGCCTTCGACGAGTGCGCCGAACCCCACGAGCGCGCCTATAACGAAGGTGCTATGGCCCGCACTCACGCCTGGGCGGAACGCTGCCAGGGAGCCAAGACTCGCTCAGATCAAGCTTTGTTCGGCATCGTTCAAGGGGGTATCTTTCCCGACTTGAGAGCCCAATCAGCGGAATTCATCGCCGCGCTAGATTTCCCCGGAAACGCCATTGGCGGGTTGTCTGTTGGAGAAACCAAACAAGAAATGCACGCCATTTTGGAAGTTGTAGATGGCATTCTTCCAGAAAACAAACCCCGCTATTTGATGGGCGTTGGTACGCCTGACGATCTGGTCAATGGCGTGATGCGCGGGGTCGATATCTTCGACTGCGTACTGCCAACCCGGTTGGCGCGGCATAAAGCCGCCTTCAGCGGGAGAGAACGTATCAATATCGGTAAGGCCAAGTACGCCAAAGACCCCAATCCGCTCGTAGAAGATTGTTCTTGTTATACCTGTCAGAATTTCTCCAGGGCATATCTCAGGCATCTCATCAGTGTCAAAGAGATGCTTGGCTCCACGCTGCTTTCGATCCATAATCTGCACACACTGATCCATTTAGCCAGGGAAATGCGCCAAGCCATTCTCGAGGGCCGTTTCGATCAATTCGCCAAGGTTTACTTCCAACATCCAATATCCAATATCTAATATCCAATATCCAACATCCAATATCCAACCATGACCATACTTCAATCCATCATCCTCGGCATTATCCAGGGAGCCACCGAGTTCCTGCCCATTTCAAGCTCAGGCCACCTTGTGCTCACACCGCATTTGCTCGGTTGGAATATTCAAGATCAAGATGCCTTCGTCTTCGATGTTCTTGTTCAAGTTGCTACTTTGGTGGCCGTGGTGGCATATTTCTGGGATGATTTGTACAAAATCACCTTAGCCTTTGTAAGAGGCCTGTGGCAGAAACAGCCTTTTAGCAACCGCGATGCCCGCATGGGCTGGCTGCTGGGCTTAGCAACCGTTCCAGCAGGCGCGGCATATTTGCTCTTTTCAGACACATTCGAGCGCGCCTTCGGCAGTCCCCTGGCCACCGCACTGTTTCTCTTTGGCACGGCCACCTTGTTGTTGGTCGCAGAACGAATCGGAAAACGGGATCGAGATTATGAAAGCATCAACTGGATAGATGCTATCGTCATAGGCATTTTCCAAATTCTAGCAATCTTCCCAGGCATCTCAAGGTCTGGCGCGACCATCACAGGCGGGATGACTCGCAACCTGGATCGCCCATCCGCGGCTCGTTTTTCCTTCCTTATCTCCGTGCCTGTCATGCTGGCTGCGGGATTGGTCGGCGTTATCAAACTGATCGATTTACCCAATACTGCCTCGCGTATCCCCATTTTTCTGCCCGGTTTTATCGCTGCCGCAATCGTCGGCTATATTTCGATCCGCTGGCTGCTGCGTTTTCTAAATCATCGCCCACTCTATGTATTTACCATCTATTGTGCAGTTTTTGGGATGATCAACTTAGTGATTATCCTCATCTAGTACGGTGACTATGCGCAGGCATTTTGCTCTTCTCGTTTTGCTCCTGGTTTCAGCTTGTGGGACTTTCGATTATGCGCCTCTATCCCCCACGCCAGAGCATATCTCTGTAATCCACACCCCGGCTATTGGTTGGATAAAGGACACACTGCATCAGTGCGCGGTTGACCACCCAGAGATCGCGCTGACGGTCGAGGAATGGCCTGCTGCTGCGCTCGACCCCGGGGCTGCTGATGTGATCATCAAGCTGGGTACTCCTCCCGAGGATTTTGCGAGCGATGCTACCCTTTTAGGCTGGGAGCAAATCGTGATCATCGCCCATCCCAATATTCCAGCCTCCCAACTTGAGCTGCCAGACCTGCAAAATATCTATACATCATTAGACCCAGTCTATCAAGCCTGGACTTACCCAGAGACCAGTCCCTTACGTTCAACTTTCGATGAAGTCGTGCTCAATGGAACAGCGCCATCCCCTCACACCAAGATCGCCCCAAGCCCAATAGCTATGCTCGAATCTATGCAGACAGACTCCAGCGCTGTGGGCTACATACCTCAATCCTGGATCGCAGAAGGGGACATCCAAGTTATTCCAATGAACGATGAAATCAAATCTGCTTTGCGGCAGCCAATCATCGCTCTCACTAACGATGAGCCAGATGGGGTCGCGCGCGAATTACTGGCTTGTCTGACAAATTTGATCTCTCAATCAGGAAATTCTCAATAGTAATTATTGGGGAGCGTAAGTCGCCCCCACAAAAACCAAAACTCATCTTTGGGAAAACCCCCGCTCAAATCATCATCCCACATAAAGCTTCCAGTAATAAATTGAGCACGCAGTCTCTGATCTAGTTTGATTAGCGTTTCCACATCGCTGTCAGCTAACTTCTCAGTTTGCTGCTTCAGTAATTCTAGAATGACGCGTGCGCTCACCTCATAAGGATAGTACACTGCATGTTCTTGAGGATCACGCTGAACTTCATTGAGATAATTCCCCCACTGGCGCAAACGAGAACGAAACTCCCAGCTGGCCTTCTCATCCCAGGCAACCTGCCATTGGGAACGGATCGTCTCTAAGCGGTTCTCCAAACGATCTGCTTTGCCAGTAATTTTTGGGGAATCTGCTCGGGCGCGGGATCGAGCCAAAGCAAGCAGTAGCCCTCCTAATGTCAGTTTGGGATAAGCCTTGTCGCCTGGGGAGGCATGGCCGCTCAGAGACCAGTAAAGTTCATCAGAGAGTAAATATGGCTGCAACTCTTCGATTGCTGCCTGGATATATCCTAAATCGTATTGAATGGATGTCCCCATCGGCTACTTTTCTTTTTCGGCAAGGACTGTTTCGATAGCATCGATCAACTTCGTGGGCGTGGTTGGCTTGGTGAGATATCGAGATACGCCTAGCTCGCGCGCCTGAACCTGTTGCTCAAATCCCGTCACAGCGGTAAGCATAATAACCGGGGGCACGGGGGTCAACACAACTTGCAGAGAACGCATAATATCAAAGCCCGATCGACCCGGCATCATCAAATCAAGTACGATAATATCTATTGCGAGACCCTCTTGGTAAGTTTCTTTCACTCTATCAGCAACTTCATCCCAGGAGGCAGCCACTAACGCTCGATACCTAGCCTTATTCAGCGCTAATCGCAATAGCGTTAGCGTATCGCGCTCATCATCAATAACTAAGATTGTCCGGGAAGCTGGTGTCATGTTTTTTCTCCTCTCACTATATTTTACTACCAAAAATTCTAAAGGGTCTCTGGGATTTTCGTGAACGCGCAAATATTGCCAGGATAGTCTCTGACATGTTTCGAGCGCTCACCGTTTAATATTCCAAGTGCACAAATTATTGCCATGTGTGTATAATTAGGAAAAGAGAAATTATGGGCAATTGATAATATTGCTCACAAAATAAGGTAACCCAGGAGCACACCATGAAAAGAAACATTCTTTTGTTATTCATCGTAATACTCATATCCATGGGAATAAGTGCATGCACATCCCAGCAAGATGCTGTCCCTGAAGAAAATCATGATGAGCAAGTGACATTTGCCGTTGAAACGGTTTATGCCCAGATTGCAATGACTTCGGCAGCAGCAGAAGCTATGGCCACACCCACACCAATACCCACAAATACACCTGTGCCCACCCTCGAACCAACCATAGCGCCAACAGAAACCCCTACGAATGTTTTTGCAGAAACGCCAACAACTGCACCCGCTGACGCAGGCGCAAATAACGCTACCGCGCCACAACCTACACAACCACAAAGTGCTGGGACGCAATGCCTGAGAGCGAACTTAGAGTATGAGACGATCCCCGATGGAACTGAACTGGCTCCCGGAAGAGCATTCACTAAATTATGGCGGCTAAAAAACACTGGATCCTGTACATGGAATCAGAATTACATCCTGAGATTTTACAGTGGTGACTTGCTCGGCGCTGGCGCATCTATCACCCTCACTGATGTGGATATCCCTACCTGGGGATATGCAAATGTTGAAGTTCCAATGCAGGCTCCAGATGAGCTAGGCACATACAAAGGCCTTTGGAAAATCGTGAGTGATACTGGAAAAATCTTTGGGGCTGGACCCGATGGAAAAGGCTGGATCTGGATCGAGATAAAAGTTGTTGAACAGTAGTTGACAGGACAGGTGCAACGCACTTCAGCAGCAAGATTTCAGGTGCGATGCACTTCCAAAACGTGCGTTGCACCTGAAATCGGAGCTACTCGGAAGTGCATCGCACCTTATCGTAATGACATTGACTGGGCACTCACAAGAGTTGGTGGATGATGAAAACTAAAAAGGCGAACTGGAGTCTAAGATGAAAAAACAAATTCAATTCATCGCCATTACACTTGCGATCTTCTTCCTAAGCGCATGCAACAGATCCGAAGAAGTATTAACAATCGTAGAAGAATCTGTTGATCTTACTGCTGTAGTGCAAACGGTTTACGCCCAAATCACTGAGACTGCGCGCGTCGCAGAACTTTCCGCAACGCCGACATTCACACCCGAACCAACCCAAACAGCCACGCAGCTTCCGCCGACGCTCACCCCCACAGAAACCTTCACCGAAACTCCAATGGTGTCTCCCACTGACGCCCCTACTTCTACAGCCACCAGCGGCTTGCCATGCAATCGAGCCAATCTGGAAACTAAATCGATAGCAGACGGCGCGGAGGTTTTTATCAACAGGAATTTCACGCAAACCTTCCGCCTAAAGAATACCGGCTCGTGTACTTGGGATCAAACTTATGAGCTTAGATTCATCCAGGGGGATTTGATGAATGCCGGGGCATCTATCATTCTGGTCCCCGTGGGAACCGTCCCAACCTGGGGTTATATAAGTGTTGACGTTTATATGAAAGCGCCAGCAGAGCCAGGAACTTACAAAGGATATTGGATGATCAAGAGCCGTTCTGGTGAGATATTTGGCGTGGGGCCAAGCGGTGCAACCTGGTTCTGGGTCGAAGTAAAAGCGATCGATCCGGACGCGTAATTTTCGAGCGAAACGAATGCATAACATTAACGTCTCGTGCTTGAGCGATCAGCACGAGACGTTTTTTCTTAGAACCTACGCGTCGGTTTCGACAAGCTCAACCGACGCTTCTTTCAATTTTGGGGTAAATTTACACCGAGTTACACCAACAACCTGAGTGGCTCTTCCAGATACTTCGCCATAGCTTGCATGAACTGGGCAGCTTCTACGCCATCGCTAACGCGGTGATCAACCGAGATGGTAGCCTTCATGCGTAAGCCGGGTGCGATCCCGCCGTCCTTCACAACAGGCACATCTCTCACGGAACCAACTGCCAGAATGGCGGCCTCCGGGGGATTGATGATGGCAATAAAGTGTTCGACATCGAACATACCTAAGTTGCTCACCGAAAAAGTTGAGCCTTCGATATCATCGGGTCGCACCTTGCCCTCACGGGCTCGCGCTACCATAGCTTTCGTTTCGGCAGAGATTTGACGCAGAGACTTACGATCGGCATCGCGATTTACCACCGTCAGTAAGCCGCCCTCTACAGCCACAGCGACGCCAACATTGACCTGTCCATGACGCAGCACACTATCCCCTTGCAGAGAGGCATTCAGGTTGGGGTATTCCCGCAACGCTAAAGCGGCAGCCTTAACGATGAAATCGTTCACGGAGAGCTTCTCGCCAGAGTCAGCCAGCATAGCGTTGATCTGTTTGCGCTGCGCCATCACAGGGGCCATGTCGTACTCATGGGTGACATAGAAATGGGGCTGCTGCTGCTTGGCTTCCACCATGCGGCGGCCAATGGCAGTGCGGAGTTTGGAGAGGGGAACGATTTCGTCAGAGGACAGCAGACCGCGGACGGAAGACGGCAGTTGGTAGCCTACTGTCATCGGTCGTCGGTCATCGGTCTGAGTTGCCAGGAAAGCTTCAACATCCTTCTTGACGATGCGTCCACCAGGGCCGCTGCCTTGAATAACGCTCAGGTCAAGGTTGTATTCACGAGCCATACGCCGTGCCAGGGGAGAGGCCTTCACTCCATTAGGGAGATGAGCATCACCAGAGTCTTTAGCGGTTGGGCTGGGGGGTCGGGGGGTTAAGGAGACAGCACCCTCTACTATTTGCTCCGCCTCTCCCAAGCTCCCTTGCTCCCCAGCTCCTACAAGCTCACTAACATTGATCTCCTCGCCAGCTTCACCAATCACCGCAATCGGCACACCCACGGGGAGGATATCGCCTTCTCCCACCAAATGACGGTGCACAACGCCTGTGTGAGCAGACTCAACTTCCACGGTGGCTTTATCCGTTTCGATCTCAGCTAATACCTGGCCGCGTTCGACATCTTCTCCCTCGGCGATCACCCAACGGACGAGAACACCCTCAGCCATATCAAAACCCAGCTTGGGCATACTGACAACTTCAGCCATTAGAGCACCTCCTTGACCGCCTGGATGATATCTTCCGCATGGGGCAGCGCGGACTGCTCGAGGGCGCGGTTGTATGGTAAAGGCACTTCCGTTTGGGCAACACGCTTGATGGGCGCATCGACATAATCAAAGGCACCTTCATAAATACGAGCGGAAATCTCCGAGCCGATGCCATAAGACCGCCAACCCTCCTCGACGATCACAGCCCGGTTGGTGCGGCGAAAAGACTCTAACACCGGCTCCATATCCAGGGGGCGCAAGGTTCGCAGATCGACGATCTCAGCCTCGATACCTTCCTTAGCCAACTGTTCGGCAGCTTTCATAGAGACATCCAACATTTTGCTGTAGGTCACGATGGTGACATCGCGCCCCGGACGCTGGATTTTCGATTTGCCGATTGGCACAGTATATTCACCCTCGGGCACTTCGCCACGCGTCTGGTAGAGGGTGGCGTGTTCGATGAACATGACCGGGTCATCCGAGCGGATAGCAGATTTGAGCAGACCTTTAGCATCATAGGGCGTCCCCGGCGCGACAACTTTCAACCCAGGAAAATGGGCAAAGATGGCATCGGGGGTCTGGGAATGTGTGGCCCCCAATTGTCGTCCACCGCCACCTACCGCGCGGATGACCAGGGGCACAGACATCTGCCCGCCGAACATATAGCGCATTTTGGCCGCTTCGTTGACGATATGGTTCATGGCCACGAAGGCGAAGTTGATGGTCATCAACTCGGCAATTGGACGCAGACCAACCATGGCCGCGCCGATTCCGCCACCGACGATGGCCGCCTCTGCGATAGGTGTATCGCGCACCCGCTTGGGGCCGAAATGATCGTAAAATCCTTTGGTCACGGCGTAGGTTCCACCCCAAACACCAACCTCTTCTCCCATGATAAAGACTTTCTCATCGCGTTCCATCTCTTCCCAGATGGCTTGCGAAATGGCTTCGCGCATTGTAATTTGTTTTGACATAGCTCTTTCTCTTTATTGGGACACTGATTGCTCTACACGCCTACAGTGACACGGAATTTTTTTATTTATTCGTGACTCTGCTGAAAAAAACGCAAAGTGTGATGGTCAACGGGATGATAGACAGCCGCAGACTTCCGCACCCCGGCGTCCGCCCAGACACTTCATTTCCGGGCTAGGAAGCGCCGCCCCATGAATGGGACTTGTGGGCCATGTGACGTTCGCAAAAGTCCGATTTTGCTAGCCCGGAGATCAATCTCCGGGCGGACGCCTTATTTCGCATAAACGTCGGCAAACAACTCTTCCAGTTCTGGCTCCGGGCTGGATTCAGCAAATTGCACCGCGGCCTGAACTTCTTCGTCAACTCGCTCATCTATCGCATCCAGCTGATTTTCTTTGGCAATCTTCTCTTTGCCCAAGTAGACGCGATAAATACCGATGGGATCATTTTCCTGCCATTTCTTGACTTCGCCAGATTCGCGGTAGCGTTCGGGATCCCCCATGGAGTGACCGCGATAACGATAAGTCATGATCTCAAGGAAGTAAGGCCCCTTTCCGCTACGGATGTATTCTAAAGCTTTGAGGGTGGCTGCACGCACAGCCATGACATCCATGCCATCGACGCGTTCGTTGGGAATGCCATATCCCTCGGCCTTTTGCCTGATCTCAGAGACCGCGGAGGCGCGTTCTATTGTCGTCCCCATACCGTATTGGTTGTTTTCACACACCCACAGGACGGGTAAATCCCAAACCTTGGAGAGGTTGACGCCTTCGTGGAAGAAACCAATATTGGTTGCGCCGTCACCAAACATGCAGATGGTCACACCGTCATTCTCTGAATACTGATCGCCGAGGGCCATACCGGCTGCGATTGGCAGATGCGCGCCCACAATGGCGTGTCCGCCCCAAAAGTTCTTCTCCACATCAGCCATGTGCATCGAGCCGCCTCTGCCTTTCGAGATACCAGTTGCTTTTCCTAATAATTCTGCCATGACCAAATCCGCTGGGATGCCCACATTGAGGGCTACACCATGATCTCGATATGCAGTGATGACGCGATCCTGGGGCTGACGGGCGGCGATCAAACCTGTGCTGACTGCTTCTTGCCCGATATATAAGTGTAAAAATCCGCCGATCTTGCCTTGCTGATAAAGTTCAGCAGCGCGTTCCTCCACCCGGCGGATCAGCACCATCTGATGATACAAATCTAAATGATCTTGTTTTTCCATTTCGCTCGTTCCTTATCGTACACAACAACACCGGACTAAGCCCGGCGTGGCAATACGAACGCTGTCTCTTAACATACCAGGGCTAAATTATACCAAAACTATCCAAATTTGTAAGATACCCCTAGTGTCGTGTTAGGGCAATCGCATCTTATTTTTTTACCGCGAAGGCGCAAAGTACGCGAAGAAAAAGTGGTAAGAAACGCATATATTAAGGCAAAATAGGTTAGAAAAGGTTTCCAAAAGTCATGTGAGCGAGCTTTTCTTCAAAAACTTGGCGTCTTGGCGGTGAAAAATATGGCGAAAAGCAATTTAGATGCAATTGCCCTAAGTGTCGTGTTCAAGCGTAATTTAGTCGTTCGTAGTTGGACACGAGAGTGTCCGTTTCGGGCGCAGGCGAACTCTCGTTCGCTACTACAAACTATCAATATACGTTTGACTGGATACTAGGCGTTCAAAATATTTATATCTTCTCAAAGAATTGGGAAGACTTCCGAATTCTCGTAGGTGCATCCCCGGCTCCAGCGGCTTCTGGCAGACTTCGGAAGTCTGGCCCATCGGAGCAACTTTATGCTCCATGAACCATGGTACAATTTTGCGGTTTCATATCTTTTCCAGGCTCACGCCAGAGGCGCGTCATGCCAACGGCACGCAAAGCGAAGCGAGCCTGTCTTCGGGCGACCCGGTGACGGGTCTCAGAGCAAAGAAATTCAATACGTCAATTATTAAATTCCATGAGCCGAAATCCACTAGACGCCAACCCCAACAACAGCCCATCTGTCCGGGCAGCTCGAATTTATTCGAATGTCTTCAGCCCCCCGAGCACATTCGCTCTATTTGGGTTCATCATCGCCTGGTCTGAGTTACCCTTTTGGACTGGATCATTGCACGCCGCTATTTTCGGCTTGCTCTCCTCACTGGTTCCAATCCTCTACATTGCCTACCTGCTCAAGACCGGACAAATTGACGATCTGCATATCAGCAAGCAGAGTGACCGGCATATTCCATATATCATCGGTATCGTTGGGGCAATTGCAGCGTTTTTCATCCTGCGGGCACTGGGAAGTTCATCGTTATTGTTGACCTTCATCCTGACGAATATTATCGCCATCACACTCTTGGCTATCGTCAACTCGCGCTGGCTGATCAGCGCGCATACATCCAGCATCACAACCATTGCGCTCTTTGCCGGCTTTGCCTTCAACCCTGCTGTTGGCCTGGCGATCACCCCTCTGGTGTTGCTGACCTTTTACGTCAGGCTTTTCTTGAAGAGACATACCATCACCGAAATGATCTCCGGAATACTACTCGGGATTTTGATCGTGCTTGGGCTGGCAGCGATGGGCGCCTTCAATATTTAATCGCATGAAAAAACAAAAACCCAATATCGTCTTCATCGTACTGGATACCCACCGCGTCGACCGTCTCGGTTGTTACGGCTATCCCGGAGGGACATCCCCCAATATCGACGCCTTCGCAAAAAGCGCGACCCTCTTCGAGCGAGCCATCGCGCCCGCCCAATGGACGATCCCCTCCCACGCTTCGATGTTCAGCGGCGAATTCCCCAGCACCCATCTCACCGTACAGGCCAGCAGCGCCCTCAGCAATGAGTTCATTACCTTAGCACAATATCTGAAAGGCGAAGGATACCAAACCGCCGGTTTTTGCAATAACCCACTCGTTGGTGTGCTGGAGAACGGTCTGCGGCGTGGATTTGATGAATTCTATAACTACGGCGGTGCGATCACCTCGACGCCATCCAGAAACGGTTACGTACAACCAACGTTTATTACCAATTTGCGAAATGGCTATCGAAAGGCCCTGGAACGCATCGCCACCCCCATTCAACAAGCTGTGGCTGCCTCTCCAGGCGTCTTTCAAGTTGCCCTGAACCCCAAGATCGTCTCCTGGTGGACACGCTACGCCAACTTCAAAGGGGATGGGCCTGCCTCGATCCAGGATACGACCCGATATTTCCAATGGAAATTGAAAGAAGCCACTCAATCCCAATTCGTCTTCCTAAATTTGATGGGCACACATCTACCCTATGCGCCGCCCGATAGGTTCATCCAGGATTTTGCGCCAATCGTCAAAGAGGAAGCCGAGGCGGGCGACTTTATGCGTGATTACAACACCCGCGCATTCCACTGGCTCCTGCCGATGAAGGAACCCTACACCGACTTAGAAGCCAAAACCCTTAGCGATATGTACGACGCTGAAGTGGCATATCAAGATCATTTATTGGAACAGCTCTTTACCGAACTCGACAAACCAGAACAACGCCAGAATACCATGGTAGTCATACTCAGCGATCATGGCGAAATGCTGGGTGAACATAATATTATGGGGCATGGCCTGGGTCTGTACCAGGAGCTGATCCACGTCCCCATGCTGATCCGCTTCCCGGGGCAAAAGGATGGGCAGAGCGTCAAAGAAACGGTTTCCACAACGCATATCTTCCACACGCTGCTCAAAGCGGCCGGCATCGAAGAAATCGAACCCTCTTATGCAGACCCCGTCAGGATCAGTGAGTACAGCCTGGGAAACACAAACCAGACTCAAATCCCTGCACCCAGCCGCGTGTTCAGCGAAGCTTATCCACCCATGAACCTGATCAAAATCATCGAGAAGCACGAACCCGCCATTATGGAGGCCTTCCCATGTAAAGCCACCCATTGGGCCATCTTCACAGATCTATTCAAATTGCTGCGCGTCGACGATTTGCAAGATGAGCTTTATAATCTAGCCGACGATCCCCAGGAAATGCAGCATCTCACAGATGATATCGAACGCCTGGAACAAATGGGGGACGAGTTGGACGAATACCTGGCCTGGGCCGCCGATAGGGCCCCGGGGACACTTGATAGTCTGACCACTAACCTGAACGAAGAACACGTTTTGGAGCGCATGCGCGGGTTAGGGTATATTGAGTAACTTGCCA